>DASTAR010000192.1:0-4051 GCA_035712505.1 Solirubrobacterales bacterium | reverse complement strand
CGCACGTGCCGTGCCTGGGGACGAAGCCCTTCCTGCAGTGCTTGGGGGCCGGGTTGCCCGGGCCCTGGAAGACGGAGGTGCCAGCGCCCGAGCCCGCCGGGGCATGACTGCCTTCGCCGCGGCAGGATTCCCCTTCGCAGGGGGCGGGGGGCGGCGGTTCGGGGAAGCCGCCCCCGACCCGGGCGTCGTAAAGGTCGGCGAAGTCGTCCTGGTCGGAGCTGACGAGCCGATCGCCGGTCGCGAAGAAGACATCCTTGCCGCTCGGGCTGGCGTCGGCGAAGTAGGAGTTCGTGGCGCCGTGGCCGGAGGAGATCAGGTACAAGCAGCCGCCGTTGTCAGCGGAGCTGTGGCAGCTGCCGGAGCCTTCGGCCTCCCACTCGTAGACGTCGTAGAGGCCGTTCGTGTCACCCGGCAGGAGGGCGTCGGCGGAGGTGAAGAAGAGGCGACTGCCGTCCGCGCTGAGGTTGCGTGGACGGTACTGGAACGATCCCGGCGTCCAGTGGAGGTCCGAGGGCCCGCTCGGCCTTGCCCCGCTCGGGTTGCATGACGCGCACGTCAGCCGGTTCGCGGCGGCGTCGTAGAGGTAGGTCTCGGTGTCAGGTTCGCCGGTGTTGGTATCGGTGTTGTCGTAGCCGGTCAGTCTGGCCGTAGAGTTGAAGGCGAGCACGCCGCCGTCTGGGGTCACCCGGGCGGCCTGCTCAGAGGGTTCGCCCCAGTCGTGGTGGTCGGCGGGGCGAAGGGTTGCGATGAAGGTCGTCTGCCCGCCGTGCCAGAGGTAGAGGTTCCGTTCCCCGGCGACGGCCTTGTCGCCGTGGGAGTTCGGGTTGGCGGCGAGGACGCCATTGGCGACGAAGTAGACACGGGAGGCGTCGTCGCTGATCCCGACGGGGCCCTGGAACTGGACGTCGTTGGCCACAGTGAGATCGGTCAGCTGGCCGGCTTTGACGTCGTAGTCGTATAGGTTCCATCCGCTGCCGGGGACGGCGTCGTTGGTCAGGGCCCCTTCGCTGGTGAAGATGACGTGGGAGCCGTCGACGCTCGCATCCTGGTACGTCGCGCCCGCATCGCCGGCGGAGGGGGTGCGCTGGGAGGCGGAGACATCGACCGTAGTGGTGCCGTTGAGGCGGTCGAAGATGTGCTGCTGGGTCGAGAAGACGATTCGCGAACCATCGGCGGAGATGGCGTGGGCGAAAAATGAAGTGTTAAAGCCCGATCCTCCGGCTTGCGACCCAGCCGCTGGGGTGCATTCTGCCCCGGTGCAGCTCGTGCCCGAGGTCGGAATCAGGCCGACGAGCCACAGCTGGCCTTCCACCCACTCATACAGGTTGGTGGCGGGGTAGGGCGCTTCGGGCGTCAGCGCGTCGTTGGCGCTGAAGATGACGTGGCTGAAGTCGGTCGAGGCGCCTTGGAAGAATATTTCGAAGCGATTGCCGCTCTTATTCGGGGGGGTGATGTCCGTCACCAGTTCATTGGAGCCCGTGAGGAGATGGCCAACGTAGAGGTTCCAGATTTCGGGGCCAGGGGCACCGGCGACAAGCGCCTGTTCGGTTCGGAAGGCACCGGCCGACAGATCCGGCGAGAGCGGTAGGGAATAGTCCACTCCTCCTCCCGCAAGTACGTGGATCGAGGTCAGCGGGTGACCGACCGCCCGCGTCGACCAACCGCCCGCGTCCCGCAATGCGAAGTACTGGATCTTTTTGACTGCAGACGGTGCGCCAGGGAAGGCACCAACGGATTCGTAGAAGACCCGTTCCCCGTCCACCGAAGCCTGCTGCCAGATGGAGCCTTCGAAGGCGTTGGCGACGTCGCTGTCGTTCTTGTCGATGGGCGAGACCTGCTCGTAGGCGCGGCAGTCGGGCAGGTGGGAGGAGTTGTTGGTGCGGAGTTCCGCGTTCGGACAGCCGGCGCCGGAAGGCGTGGCCGTCTCGAAGATGAACGTGTGGTCCTTGCCTGAGGCGGTGCCGATCGAGTTGGTCGCCACCACCCGCCAGTGATAGCTCGTGCCTGCCACGAGGCCGCTGAGATGCTGGGTGACGAGCACGTCGCTCGTGCCCGAGCCGATGTTTTCGTCGGGGACGGGCACGCTGTTGCCGTAGCTTTCGCTGGCGCCCCATTCGAAGTGGTAGGTGGTGTCGAAGCCCATCGGGTTGATTTCCGCATTCAGGTCGACCGAGCTCGCGCTCAGGTTGCTGGTGAAGGCCTTGTCGATCACCGGCCGGCTCAGCGTCGTCAACGTTTCATCCGCGCCGGGGTAGGATCCGTCCGAGTTGGCCGCCACCAGCCGGAAGTGGTAGGTCGTGTTTTCCGCCAAGCCGGTGACGTCCGCGTGGACCGGGACAGGCGAGGTCCCGGTGCCGATCTGGGCCGGGGTCTCGGCGCAGGGGGCTTCTTCGCCGTAGCTCGTGGTGGTGCCGTATTCGAAGTGGCAGTCGGTGATCGTCGTTCCGTCCGGGTTAACAGTCCCGCTGAGCGTCGCGCTGGCAGCCGTCACGTTGCTGGCCTGGCCGGTCACCACCGCGGCAGGCGTGGTGAACGTTTCCCCGGAGCTATAGCTGGCGACTCCATTCGAGTTGCTTGCCGCAAGCCGGAAGTGGTAGGTGGTGTTCGGCTGGAGGGCAGATAGGCCGGCGCTGACAGTGGTCGTGCCGGCATACGGGGTAGCCGGCGAGCAGGGGGCTTCTTCGGCTGCTTCGAACCCTTCGGCTTCGAAGTGGGCCTGGGTGACGTATTCGAACTCGCAGCTTTCGACTTCTCCACCGCCGGCCGGGTCGACTTCGCCATTCAGGGTCGCGGAGAACTGTTCCACTTCGGTGGCCGCGGTTGCGGTGACGTCGGGGATCACCACGGCCGGGCCGTACATAAACACACCTTCCGAAGCGAACAGCGGCCCCAGGTAGACCCTCCCGGTCGAAGCGTTGACGCCGATCGCACCGGATTCCCGGTTCTGACCGAACCGGGAAAGGAGGTTTCCCGAGGAGTCGTATTCGACGGTTTCGGTTTCGGAAGAGAAGGCAGCGCCATCGAATACCAAGACGGAGTCATTCGACGGGTTCACCGCCACGTAGCCCGCATTGCTGTCGAGCACTTCAACGAAGGAACCGCTGGCGTCGAACTTGACCACGTTCCCCGCTTCGAACAGGGTTGCGTTCGTCGTCACGTAGATTTCGCCGGTCGAGTTGAAGGCGAGGGACGTCGGGGTGCTCAGATGGGAATTGCTGATCTGCCCGATGTATTCGCCAGACGGGCTGAACTCGTCGACCACCGCGTTCGAGGTGTCGGCGACGTAGACGTCGCCGTTGACCGGGTTGACCGCCACGCCCCCCGTCGAGCCGAAGCCGGCCTGAGGCGTCATGCTGCCCGCCGACCCCGCGCACTCATGTTCCTGTTCCGCAATCGACAGCGACGAGAATTCCCTGCCGGTGATCTCGCAGAGGAAATTCCCGGCTTCATCGAAGCGGTTGACGACGTTGTGGACGGCGTCGGCGACGTAGACGTCGCCCTTGTTGGCGCCGACCGATGAATCGACGGCGAGCCCCCTGCTGATCGCGAAGGTCCCGAGGTTGACGAAGCCGAACGAGCCCTGTGGCGTTTCGGACCCGTTCAGTTCGACGCCGGCGTAGTGCCCATCGGCGTCGAACTTGTAGACATAGCCATTGAAGTCGCCGTTATTGGTGCCGCCGACGTAAACATCGCCGGCACTCGGGCCGGTCGAGTTGTCGACCGAGATCGCCAGCAAATAGGTGAACGAGCCGCCGGGAGTTTCTTGGGCGTTGAAGCTGCCTTCCGCCTGGTGGACGACCTTGGCGGCGGCGGGCACGGCGCCGACCCCCAGTAGCGCGCCGCACGACAGGATCACCAGCAGCAGCGCGCGACGGGAGTTACCAAGCGCGCGACGGCCTGAGGGCGCACCGGTCCCGTCGGCAGCGGGCGTACCAGCCCCCGAGAACGCAACCGAGCCGTTGGCGCGCCGCCCGGCGAGGGGGGCGCGGAGACGGGACAGGGGGCTGCGGTGTGCGTTCACCTGGGTGCCTTTCTGTGGGTGGTGGACCAT
>DASTAR010000191.1:0-18158 GCA_035712505.1 Solirubrobacterales bacterium | reverse complement strand
GGGAATGTTCGGGCGACATGCAATCTGGTTCTTGCCCGCCATAGGCGGGCAGCATGTTCGGGAGCCGGGCCCGATAGGGCCGCGACAAATTCACTCAGAGGACCCCCGGACCCCTGTACAGGAGCGCCCTCAATAACCTGTGGCTATGGCCGAGACCCAGAGCGAACCCGTCGCGCCTCGTCTGGCTGCCGTCCGCGAGCAGTTGTCCCTGCTCTCGGACTACCTTTGACCCGGCTGGTCTAGAGAAGGAAGCCGCTTCGCTCGAGGAGGAGATGGGGCGGCCCGGGTTCTGGGACGACCAGGAGGCCGCCGCGAAGACTTCGGCCGCCCACGCGCGGGCGCAGAAGCGCCTGGAGATGTTCCGCGGGCTCGAGGCTGATGTCGCCGATCTCTCCGATCTCGCCGAGATGGCGGCCGAGGACGAGGAGATGGCGGCCGAGCTGGACACGCAGCTGCGCTCGGTCGAGCGGCGGCTGGCCGAGCTCGAGGAGGCGCGCCTGTTCAGCGGCAAGTACGACGCCGGCGACGCGGTGGTCACCGTCCACGCCGGGGCCGGCGGCACCGATTCCCAGGACTGGGCGGAGATCTTGCTGCGGATGTACCTGCGCTGGGCCGAACGGCGCGGCTTCGACGTCGAGATGGTCGAGGCCTCGGCGGGGGAGGAGGCCGGGCTCAAGTCGGCGACCTTCATCGCCCGCGGCGAGAACGCCTACGGCCTCTTCGCCGCCGAGCGCGGGGTCCACCGGCTGGTCCGGATCTCGCCCTTCGACTCCTCCTCCCGCCGCCACACCAGCTTCGCCCAGGTCGAAGTCGGGCCGGTCGTCGAAGAAGACGTCGACGTCGAGATCGACGAGGGGGACCTGCGGATCGACACCTATCGCGCCTCCGGCGCCGGCGGCCAGCACGTCAACAAGACCGACTCGGCGGTGCGGATCACCCACCTGCCGACCGGGGTCGTGGTCCAGTGCCAGAACGAGCGCTCGCAGATGCAGAACCGCGCGGTGGCGATGCAGCTGCTGCGCTCGCGGCTGATCGAGCTGGAGGAGCGCAAACGCTCCGAAGAGCTGGCCAAGCAGCGCGGCGAGGTCAAAGACGTCGCCTGGGGATCGCAGATCCGCAGCTACGTGATGCACCCCTACACGATGGTCAAGGACCACCGCACCGAGCACGAGGTCGGCGACGTGCAGCGGGTGCTCGACGGCGACCTCGACGACTTCATC
Source organism: Solirubrobacterales bacterium (assembly GCA_035712505.1). Taxonomy (GTDB): domain Bacteria; phylum Actinomycetota; class Thermoleophilia; order Solirubrobacterales; family 70-9; genus VAYN01. The sequence goes on along the minus strand of DASTAR010000191.1, from coordinate 16,938 downwards.
CGCGACTACCTGAACAAGACCGCCGCCGCCTCGGCGAACTAGCGCGGTGGCCGAGCCGCTCTTCCACCTCGAACGTGCGGCCGCCGGCGACGCCGACGGGCTCCTGGTCCTCCACCACGGCCGCGGCACCGACGAGCGCGACCTGATCGGCCTCGCCGACCTCCTCGACCCGGAGCGGCGGCTGCAGGTGGTGACCCCGCGGGCGCCGCTGCAGCTGCCCGGATCGCCGGGCTACCACTGGTACCTGGTGTCGCGCGTCGGCCACCCCGACCCCGATAGCTTCCAGGCCGCCCGCGCCGCGCTGGTGGACCTCCACGACCGCCTCTGGGAGGAGACCGGGATCGGCCCCGGGCGCACCGTGCTCGGCGGCTTCTCGATGGGGGCGGTGATGAGCTACGCGATGGGGCTCAGCGCCGAGCGTCCGGCGCCGGCCGGGATCCTCGCCTTCAGCGGGTTCGTGCCGACGGTCGATGGCTGGGAGCCTAGCTTCGCCGACCGCACCGGCACCCGCGTCTTCGTCAGCCACGGCCGCAACGACCCGGTGATCGGGATCGAGTTCGCCCGGCGCGCCCGCGAGCTGGTCGAGTCCGGCGGCCTCGACCTCGCCTACCGCGAGTCGGAGCTGGGTCACCAGATCGACCCGGCCCACCTGCGCGAAGCCGCTACCTGGCTCGGTGAGCTGCTCGGCTAGCGCGGCGATGCCGCGACTGGCCGTGGTGGTGCCGGTGACGGGATGAGCGCCTGCTGTGCCGACGGTCCTTCGTCTGGTGCCGGGATCGATGCCGCTCGGCTTCTTCTTCGGCTTCTTCGACTTCGATTTCCTTGCAGATTTCTTCGTCTTCGGCGTCTTCGGCTTCGCAGCCCCCGCCTTCTTCGTCGTCGCCTTCTTCGGCGGTGAGCGATCCTTCTTCGGCTTCGCCGTCATCTGCTTCGGCTTCGCCGTCCCCTTGGCTGACGACTGACGTACCTGCGGCCGGGACGGTCGCGGCCGCGGCATGCGCCGAGGCGGCCGCGGCGAGCAGCATCAGCGAGGCGAGCAGGAGGACAAGAAGGATCGGGAGCTTGCGCATGGTCCGTTCATCGGAGCCGGATGCGCTTCCGCTTAGTCGACTGGACTTTCGTCCAAGACGCCCTCCAGCTCCAGCAAGGCACGCTTCATCGGCAGGCCGCCGCCGTAGCCGCCGAGGGCGCCGCCGGTCCGCAGGACACGGTGGCAGGGGACGACCAGCGGGATCGGGTTGCTGCCGCAGGCGGTTCCCGCGGCGCGGACGGCACGCTCGTTGCCCGCTTTGCGCGCCATCTCCGTGTAGCTGCGCGTCTGGCCGTAGGGGATGCGGTCGATCGCCCGCAGCACCCGCTGGCGGAAGCCGCTGCTGAGGCGCCAGTCGAGCGGCAGGTCGAAGTCCTGGAGCCTGCCTTCGAAGTAGAGGTCGAGCTCCCCGCGCGCCTCGTCCAGCTCCGCCGGCGCCTCCAGCACCCGAGGCGAGACCCGCTCGGAGAGATCGACCAGCAGCTCGTCCTGATCCTGACTCGGCAGCCCGATCCGGACCAGGCCGCGCTTCGTCTTCGCCAGCAGCAGCGGCCCGAACGGCGAATCGGTGGTCGTGTAGGCGACGTCGAGCAGCCCGTCCGCGGCGGCGCGCGCCCTGAGCCCCTCGACGGCGGAATCGATCTTGGTGTTCATGCCAGCTCCTTTCGCAGTCGTTTCAGCCCCTCGTGCAGGCTGCGCCGCGCCGCCTCCGGCGAGCAGCCGAGGGCATCGGCGATCTCGCCGTGGGGAAGGTCGCTGCCGTAGCGGAGCGCCACCGCGGCGCGCTGTTTCGGCGGCAGGGCGCCGACAGCCGCCCAGAGCCCGTCGTCGGCCTCGGGCATGCCCTCCGCGCTCGCCAGCTCCCCCGGTTCGGCGACCGGCACCGGCGCTCGGCCGCGGGCGCGGTGGTGGTCGATCGCCTTGCGATGGGCGATCGTCAGCAGCCAGCCGCGCAGGTTGCTCGCGTCGTCCAGCTTCGGGTAGGCGCGCAGGGCCGCGAGGAAGGTCTCCTGGAAGCAGTCCTCGGCGCCGTCGCGGCCGACGGCCCCGCGCAAGATCGCCATCACGGCGCCCGCATGGTCGTCCAGGACGGTTTGAAACGGCGGCAGCGCGGTCACTCTGTGGGATTAAACGTGGCAGAGGACGAAAACGTGAGATCGAGACGACGATCCGGCACCTCATGGGTGCAGGATCATCGGCTCGCTAGGGTGGCGCGATGACCGAGTTGATGGCCGAAGTCGAGGAGCTGGTGGCGCGGGCGCTGGCCGAGGACCTCGGGGAGGGGGACGTCACGGCCGAGGCGACGGTCCCCGAGGAGACCCAAGCGCGGGCGCGGATCGTGCAGAAAGGGCCGGGCGTGGTCTTCGGGCTGGCGCTGGTTGCCGAGGCGATGCGGCAGTGCGGGGTCGAGCACGTCGACAACCTCGTCGTCGAGGGGCAGTGGCGCGAGGAGGTGCCGGCCGAGGTCCTGCTCGCAAGCGGCTCGGCGCGGGCGCTGCTGGCGGCCGAGCGGACCGCGATCAACTTCCTCGGCCACCTCTCCGGGGTGGCGACGATCACCGCCCGCTACGCCGAGGCGGTGGTCGGGACCGGTACGACCATCCTCGACACCCGCAAGACGACGCCGGGCCTGCGGCGCCTGGAGAAGGCGGCGGTCGCCGCCGGCGGCGGCATCAACCACCGGATGGGCCTGTACGACGCGATCCTCATCAAGGAGAACCACATCGCCGCGGCGGGCGGGCTGGCGAAAGCCGTTCACGCCGCCCGCACCGCGCAGCCGGAGATGGCGATCGAGGTAGAGGTCCGCGACCTCGACGAAGCCGCCTACGCCCTCGGTACCGGCGTCGACCGCCTCCTGCTCGACAACATGAGCCCGGAGTCGATGAAAGAAGCGGTGGCGCTGAGGGACGAAACCACCGGCGAGCAAGCTGTCTCGCTCGAGGCCTCGGGCGGTGTCAACCTCGAGAACGTGCGCGAGATTGCCGAAACGGGAGTGGAGTTCATCTCCATTGGCTCTCTGACTCACTCTGCGCCAACGCTTGACTTCTCGATGCTCCTCGAGCTGAGCTGACGGTCACAGGAGCCGGGGGTGGGGTCCGCCGGACCCTCCCCGCTGTTGTCCGCCGGACCCCATCCCCGGCTCCCCCCAGCGCTACTTCAGCAGTTTCGAAAGGCGCCGGTCTTTGAGCACGCGGCCGCCGGTTTGCTCTTTCGGGCAGTAGTTGGTCTGGTGCTCTGAGAAGAAGACCGCCTCGATCGTGGTGCCGCAGCGGGGGCACGGCTCGCCCTCGTGTTTGTGGATCTTCAGGGGCATCGGGACTTTGTCGGGGACTTCGGGGCCGATGGTTTCCTCGTAGTGATTGATGGCGTCGCCTAGGACGTGTAGGGCTGCGTGTAGGTGCTCTACCTCTTCAGGAGTGAGTTCCGAGCCTTTCTTGAACGGCGAGAGTCGGGCCTCCCAGAGGACCTCGTCGACCCAGGAGCGGCCGATCCCGGCGATGTCTTTCTGGTGGCGGAGGAGCGGGTGCAGGTGGCGCGGCTTATCGATCGCGGCGGCAAACTCGTCGAGCGGGGGAGGGGGCCAGGCCTCCGGACCCAGGCTCGCCACCATCTCGTCCTCGGCGACGGCGTCGGCCGGCAGCAGCTTGGCCCAGGCCCGCTGCTTGGTCCCGAACTCGCGCAGCCGCAGCTCACGCCCGTCGCCGAGGCGGATCAGGACCCGCGAGGCCTTGTCTTTGGGCGAGGCGCGTTTGTCGAAGACCCGCAGCCGGCCGGCGGACATCAGGTGGATCAGCAGCGCCAGGTCGCCGAACTCGACCACCGGCATCTTGCCGACCCGCCGCACGCCCGTCACCTCGCGCCCGGCCAGCGCTTGTAGCGGCGGGTCGAACGTCTTCATCACGTTCATCCCCGGCGCCAGCGCCGATTCCACCTCGGCCCCGGCTAGGGCCGTATGCAGGCGGCGGGCGACGATCTCGACCTCGGGCAGCTCCGGCATCGCGAAGAAGGCTAGAGGGCGCGCGTGGGCGACTTTGTCAACCGATGGTTTGCAAAAGCGCCCCGGTCGCCGATCCACTCCTCTAGACTTCAGAGACGTTCATTCGACCGGTCCGGACTACGTCCCGCCGGCGAACATCAGGAAAGAGAGGGCTCATGCAGGAGCTCCCGACTATCCAACCTACTTTCGGACCGGAGCTGAGCCCGGAGGAGATCGCTGAGATCAGCGACGAGGTTCGCCTGCTCGCCGAGCAGCGCAACGCCGTCATCCTCGCTCACAACTACGAGCTGCCCGAGATCCAGGACGTCGCCAACTACCTCGGCGACTCGCTCGGGCTCTCGCGCCAGGCCGCCGAGACCGACGCCGAAGTGATCGCCTTCTGCGGCGTCCACTTCATGGCCGAGACCGCCTCGATCCTCTCGCCCGAGAAGACGGTGCTGATCCCCGACCTCGATGCCGGCTGCTCGCTGGCCGACTCGATCACCGCCGACCAGCTCCGCGCCTGGAAGGCCGAACATCCGGGCGCCCTCGTCGTCATGTACGTCAACACCTCGGCCGAGGTGAAGGCGGAGACCGACTACTGCGTCACCTCCTCCAACGCAGTCGACGTGGTCCGCCACATCTGGGACGAGCACGGTCCCGACCAGGAGATCCTCTTCGGGCCCGACATGTGGCTCGGCGCCTTCGTCGAGCGGGAGACCGGCCTGGTCGAAGAACCCGAGCGCCGCGGCCGCTTCCACATCTGGGACGGCGAGTGCCACGTCCACGCCGGGATCAAGCCGCTCGACATCGTCCGCACCCGCGAGGAACACCCGAACGCCGAGTTCCTGATCCATCCCGAGTGCGGCTGCTCGACCCAGGCGATGGAGTACGTCGCCGCCGGCGACATCGATGCCGGGGGCGTCCACATGCTCTCCACCTCGGGGATGCAGAAGCACGTCGAAGCGCACCCCGATGGGGAGTTCATCGTCGCCACCGAGAACGGCATGCTCTACCCGCTGCAGCAGGCGGCGCCCCGCGCCAACCTGATCGAGGCCAACCGGATGGCCACCTGCAAGTACATGAAGATGATCACCCTGCCGAAGCTCCGCGACTCCCTCCGCGACCTCGAGTTCGAGGTCAGCGTCTCCCCGGAGATCGCCGAGCGCGCCCGCATCCCGATCGAGCGCATGGTCGCGATCGGCTAGCTGTTCGTCTCGCCTCCCTGAAGTTTTCAGGCGACTTTTAGATCGCTTTTCGGTTCCTTTGCCGAACCCGGAGCAAGCTGTCTCCGTACCCCCTCCGAAAGGAATCGAGATGACCAACCGCAGAGCAAAGATCGCAGCCGGCGCCACCGTCGCCGGGCTGGCGGTGCTCGGCGGGGTTGCGCTGGGGACCAATCCCGGAATGCCAACTGCATCGCAGCAGGCGGCGAGCGTCAACGGCTCGTCCCCTGTCGTCACCAGCACCAGCGGGGCCGCCGCCGTCCCGGCGACCCAGAACGCGGCGTTGCACCAGACCAGGCCGCCGATCGTCACCCGCGCCAGCGGTGGACTCGGCGGGACCAACTTCACCGAGGAGGACTGAACATGGCCGAGAACGAGCGGAAGGTCCTGGTGGTCGCCAACCGGACCGCCGATTCACCCGAGCTGATCGCCGCCCTGCGCGAGCGTGCGGCCGGCGCCCCGACCAGCTTCACCCTGCTGGTGCCGGCGGTGCCGCACGGCCTCTCCTGGGCTGCCGACATGAAGGCCGGCTGGGCGGAAGCGGTCGGTCGCGCCGAGCGCGCCGCGGACCGCATCCGCGGCTGCAGCCTCGAGCTCGAGGAGACGATCGTCGGCGATCCCGATCCCTTCGCCGCCGTCGGCGACGTGCTGCACGCGCGGGAGTTCGACGAGATCGTCGTCTCGGTCCTGCCGAGGACTATCTCCCGCTGGCTCGTCCTGGGCCTGCCGGCGCGGCTGCGGCGGAGCGTCGATCTCCCGGTCACGCAGGTGAACGCGAGCTCGCGGCCGCTGGGCAAGGCGCTGCCGGCGCGCGCCGAGCGGACCGCAGTGGCCGCCTAGGAGGGATTGGCGAAACCCGCGCGTGCGGCTGGCGAGGGCCGGACCGAGCGGGGGTAGGACGCAGGGAGGCCGAATGGCAGCGCCATTTGGCCGACCGAGGACGCCGCCCCGCGAGGTGTCCGGCGCCGCCAGGCGTGCGCGGAGGTTTCGCCAATCCCTCCTAGAGCGCTGCCTGCTCAGTCGTCGCCGTCGGGCCCATGCCCGTGGTCCTCGCCCGTGCCTTCGCCATGGGACGAGGGTTCTTCGCCGGAGGGAACGGGTTCTTCGATCCCCGGTCCTTCGGGGGTCACGGTCGGCGATTCGGTCGGGCCCGTCGGCGCTTCTTCCTCTCCCGGCCCGTGGCCCTGGTCGGACCCGTGGGAGGGTCGTTCGCCTGGCACGCTGAGCGCCGGGGCCAGGGCGTCTCCGGCAGAGACCGATTCGGAGGCGATCCCGATCTGCTGGCTGGTCAGGTTGGCGGCGGCGATCGCCACCCCGACCGCGATGGCCAGCCCGAGCAGCGCCAGCAGGAGCCACTTCGCGGTTGCCGGCAGGCTCATGAGCGGACCTCGGCCGCGGAGAGCTCGATCGTCGCCGCCAGCCCACCGTCGTCGCGGTTGCGCAGGCGCACCTCGCCGCCCCATTGGCGGGTCAGCTCACGGGCGATCGCCAGGCCGAGACCGGTCCCCTTCGCTCCCCTGCGGCCGGCGCTGCCGCGGCTGAAGCGTTCGAACACGGCCTCCTCCTCGCCGGGCGCGAGCCCGGGGCCTTCGTCGAGGACAGCCAGTCGGCCCGGCGAGGCTGCAAGCAGGACGGAGGAGCCGGCGGGGGAGTAGGTGAGGGCGTTCTCGATCAGGGAGTCGAGGGCGCGCTCGAGATCCGGCTCGGCGCACCATCCCTCGCCGCCGTTCCCGGCGGCGACCGTCAGCTCGATCCCGCAGTTGGCCGCCGCCGCCTGCCAGCGCGAGGCCGCCCGCTCGACCGTGGCCCGCAGGTCGATCCGCCCGCCCGGCAGTTCGTGCTCGCCCGCGCGGCTGAGGATCAGCAGCTCGTCGACGATCAAGGAGAGGCGGTCGATCTCGCCCATCGCCGCCTCGAGCTCGCGCTCGACCGGGGCCTGGCCGCGGAAGCGTTCGGCCAGGCCCTCGAGCCGCAGGCGCAGGCCCGTCAGTGGCGTCCGCAGCTGGTGGGAGGCGTCGGCCACGAAGTCCTGCTGGACGCGCAGCAGCCGCTTGATCCGCTGCGTCATCTCGTTGAAGGCACGTGCTAGGGAGCGCTGCTCGGTGCTGCCCTCGACGGCGACGGTGGTGTCGAGATCGCCCTCGGCGACGCTGCGGGCGGCGACGTCGAGGCGGCGGATCGGCCGCGCGATCTGCTGGGCGATCAGGGCGCCGACGATCACCCCGAGCAGGAGCACGACGCCAGCGAGCGCGGCGACGTCGAGGATCGAGGACTTCACCGCTCGATGGACGGCGTCGATGCTCTGGGTGATCCGGACCGCCCCGATGGGGTGGCCGCGGTCGAGGACGGGCACCGAAGTGGCGAGGATTTCTTCGCCGAGGGTTTCGCTGTCGCGGGTGATCTGCTCGCCCCGGCCGGCCAGCGCCGATTCCACCTCGGGGCGGTCGTCGTAGCTGCGCCCGAGCGGCGCCCCGGCCGAGTCGGCCAGCAGCCGCCCCTGCTTGTCGACGACGATCACCCGTCCGCGCACGCTCTCGGCCGATTTCTCGGCGATCCGCCGCAGCGGCCCCGGCTGCGGCGGCCGGACGAACTCGGTGGCGCTGGTCGCCACCACCTCCGCCTGGCTGCGCGCCTGTCCCTTGACCTCGCTGTCGACGCGGTCGCGCAGGCTCAGCGCCAGCGGCACGCCGAAGGCGATCAGCGCCAGCAGCAGGACGTAGGCCAGCGCCAGCAGGAGGGTCGCGCGGAGGCTCAGCGGTCCGGTCCCTCGTCCTCCGCTGCGGCGAAGCGGAAGCCGACGCCGCGGACCGTCTCGATGTAGGTCGGGTCGGCCGGGTCGTCCTCGAGCTTGCGCCGCAGCCAGCCGACGTGGACGTCGAGCGTCTTCGTCGAGCCGAACCAGTTGGTGTCCCAGACCTCGGACATCAGGTCCTCGCGGGTGACGACGCGGCCCGCGTTGCGCATCAGCATCGCCAGCAGGTCGAACTCCTTGCGCGAGAGCTCCAGCTCTTTGCCCCGGAAGCGGGCGATCCGCGCCGCCGGGTCGAGCTCGACCTCGCCGACCCGCACCGGCTTGCCCTTCTCGCCGCCCCCGTTCTCGCGCGGAGCGCTGCGGCGCAGCACGGCGCGGATGCGGGAGATCACCTCGGCGGCGCTGAACGGCTTGACCACGTAGTCGTCGGCGCCGAGCTCGAGCCCGACGATCTTGTCCATCTCGGTCCCGCGCGCCGTCAGCATCACGATCGGCACATCCGAGCGGCGGCGCAGCTCGCGGCAGACGTCGCGGCCGTCGCCGTCGGGAAGGGCGAGGTCGAGCATCACCAGGTCTGGTTCCTCGGAGCCGGCGAGCTCGATCGCGCCCGCAGCGGTCCCGGTGACGACGGCCTCGAACCCGGCTCGCCGCAGCGCCTCGGCGAAGGGCTGGGAGATCGATTCCTCGTCCTCGACGACGAGGATGCGGCCGCCTGGCGACTGGGTTGGCATATGCCAACTGTAGGGCCCCTTCCGGGCGCTTTCCTAAGCACAGGCGAGGTTTTGCCAGGGCTTTACCGGGCTCTTTCCTGCCCTTGCAGGCGGGGGCCACAGACTCCTTTCGCAAGCTGCCAACAGGGGGAACGCCGTGAAGAACGTCAAAGCCAAAGTTGCCGCCGGGGCCACCGTGATCACCCTCGGGGGGCTGACCGGGCTGGCCCTGAGCCAGGGCGGAAAGGCCCCGAGCAAGCCGGTCGCCGACAAGCCGGTCGTCCATACCAAGGTGATCCGGCGCACGATCCACGTCACCAAGCACGCGAAGCCGAAGCACCCGCCGGCGGCGGCGCCGGTCGAACCGGGGAGCGCGGCCGGCGCCGGCGCACCGGTGACGACGGGGACCAGCGGGGCGGCCGGCGCGAGCGAATACGAACCCGTCTCCACCGGCGCGAGCAGCACCGGGACCGAAACCGAAGCGGTGACGACCGGGTCCAGCGGCACCGGCTCCGAACCCGCTCCCGTCTCGACCGGCTCGAGCAGCACCGGCGGTGAATCTGCCCCAGTGACCACCGGCGCCAGCGGTGGGGGCGGCGGCGGCGGCGAGGTCGAGCACAGCGACGGGGGCGGAGGCGGCCACGATGACTGAGGCGGCCCGCTCCAGGCGGCCGCGCGCGAGCCTCGTCTTCTGGGGCTCGATCCTCCTCTTCGCGGCGCTCTTCGCCCTGCTCGTCTACCGCTTCTCGGCCGAACAGCGGGCGACGCAGCCGACTGCGCAGGCGGTGCAGATCCGCAGGGTGATCAAACGGCGGGTGGTGACGACGATCGTCCCGTCGCCCGGCCAGAACACGGTCAGCAGCGGCCCGGCCAGCAGCGCCTCCTACTCGTCCGGCGCCGCGGTGGTGACGGGAGCCTCCTGATGGGCGAATACGACCTCACCTTCGACGCGATGGGCAGTCACGTGCGGCTGCTGATCGGCGACCCCGGCCCGGGGATGGCCCCGGCGGCGGTTGCCGCCGAGCAGGGCCGGCGCTTCGTCGAAGACTTCGACGCGACGCTCTCCCGCTTCAAGCCCGACAGCGAGCTCAGCCACCTCAACGCCGACCCCCGTGAGCACGTGCCCGCCTCGGAGCTGATGCGCCGCGCGATCGAGGCGGGCCTGTTCGCCGCCGAACGCAGCGGCGGGTTAGTCGATCCGACGCTGGTCGGCGAGATCGAAGCGGCGGGCTACGTCGCCTCCCGGGCCGGGATGGCGGGCCTGCCGCTCGCCGACGCGCTTGCAGACGCCCCCGCCCGCATGCCGGCGAGCCCGCGGCCGGAGCGGCGCTGGCGCGGCTTCCGGGTCGACGACGAGGCGGGGGAGGTCGTCCGGCCGCCCGGTCTGCGCTTCGACACCGGCGGCACCGGCAAGGGCCTCGCCGCCGACATGCTCGCCGCCAGCCTGCGCGGCTACTCGCGCTTCATCGTCGACTGCGGCGGCGACATCCGCATCGGCGGCGCCGACTCCCTGGTCCACCCTTACGAGGTCTTCGTCGAACACCCGATCACCGGCGGCCGCGCCCACGTGCTGCGGCTCGGCTCCGGCGGCGTCGCCACCTCCGGGATCAACGTGCGGATCTGGCGCGACGAGCGTGGCCGCTTCGCCCATCACCTGCTCGACCCGGCAACGGGCGAGCCGGCCTGGACCGGCCTCGTCGGCGCCACCGCCCTCGGCGACAGCGCCCTGGAAGCGGAGACGCTCTCCAAGGCGGCCCTGCTCTCAGGGCCCGAGCGCGGGCGCGCCATCCTCGCCGAGCGCGGCGGCCTGCTGATCCACGACAGCGGCCGGGTCGAGATGGTCGGGCCGCTCGCGGTCGCGCCCCGCATCCGCCTCCCGGAGGTCTCGCGATGAGCGCCGCGGCGGTCACCTCCTCCAGCGCCGCCGGCGCGGCCGAAGTGATCCAGAGCCACGGCTGGTGGCTCGCCAGCCGCGCCTCGGGCCTGGTCGCGCTGGTGCTCGTGACGATCTCCGTCTTCCTCGGCCTGACCATGGCCGGCAAGGTGATGCGCCGGCCGGGCCTCTCGAAGAAGCTGATGGCGGTGCACGAGCAGACGGCGCTGGCGGGGCTGGTCGCGATCGCCGTCCACGGCATCGCGCTGCTGGGCGATCCCTGGCTGCACCCGGGCGTCGCCGGCGTCGCGGTCCCTTTTGCGATGAGCTTCAAAACGCTCTTCACCGGCCTCGGCATCGTCGGCGGCTACCTGGCGGCGCTGCTCGGGCTGAGCTACTACGTGCGCCGCCGGATCGGCGCCAGGCTCTGGCGCAAGGCGCACCGGGCGACGGTCGCCGTCTGGCTGCTCGGCCTGGTGCACGCGCTCGGCGCCGGCAGCGACGCCTCCGCGGTCTGGTTCCGCTGGTGGGTGATGCTGACCACGCCGGTCGTCGGCGGCCTCTTCGTCTACCGCGCCCTGTCTGCCCGGGCGAAGAGGCAGGCCCGGGCGGCCCGGCCGCGGCCACAGCGGGCGCTGCCGGCCGATCGGCGGCCCCAACTCTCCACCCCGGTCCTCGAGGAGGCGTGATGAGCAGGAACAAGAACGATCCCGGCGTCCTGATCGTCGGCGGCGGACTCGCCGGCCAGCGCTGTGCGGAGACGCTACGGCGGCGCGGCTACGACGGCCCGGTGCGGATGCTCTGCGCCGAGAGCGAGGCCCCGTACGATCGGCCGCCGCTCTCGAAGGGCGTGCTGGCCGGCAGCGTAGAGGAGGTGAGCGTCGGCTTCCGTACCGCCGATTGGTACGAGGAGAACGAGGTCGAGTTGCTGCTCGGCAGCCGGGCCGCGGGCCTCGAGCCTGGGGCGCGGCTGGTCTTCCTCGACGAAGGCGAGCCGGTGCCCTACGGCAGGCTCCTCGTCGCCAGCGGCGGCGAGCCGCGGCGGCTGCCCTTCCTCGAGGGCTTCGAGAACGTCCACTACCTCCGCACCCTCGCCGACGCCCGCCGGCTGAGGACGGAACTGGCCCCGGGGGCCAGGCTGGCGATCGTCGGCGCCGGGTTCATCGGCCAGGAGGTGGCGGCGACCGCGCTCGGGCTCGGCGCTGGGGTGACCATGATCGAGGCGATGGAGGTGCCGCTGGCCCCGATCCTCGGCGCCGAGCTCGGCCGCTGGTTCGCGGACCTGCATCGCGAAGAGGGGGTGCGACTGCTGACCGGGGCGCTGCTCGAAGGCGCCCGTGGCGGCCGCCGGGCCCAGCAGCTGCTGCTCGCCGACGGCACGCGGGTCGATTGCGACCTCGTCGTCGTCGGGATCGGCACGGTGCCGGCGACGGGCTGGCTGGCCGGCAGCGGCCTCGGCGAGCGCGGGGTCGAGGTCGACGCCGGCGGACGAACGGCTCTTCCGAACGTCTACGCGGCAGGCGACGCCTCCCTCCCTTTCGACCACCGCTTCGGCGTCCACGCGCGGACCGAGCACTGGGACGCAGCGGCCTGGCAAGGCGCAGCGGCCGCCCGGACGATGCTCGGCGAGGTGGCGGGAACTCCACCGCTGCCGAGCTTCTGGAGCGACCAGTACGGCGTCCGCATCCAGTCGATCGGCCATCCGCACCTCGGCGACTCGGTCCTGGTCGAAGGCGACCCCGCCTGCCGCGATTTCGAAGCAGTCTTCGTCCGCGAGGGGAGACCGGTGGCCGGACTGACGGTCGCGCGCCCCCGCTCGATCCCCGCCTTGCGCAAGCGAATCGAGGCCGGTCACCAGGCCGCCCGCGAACAAAAGGAGGTCCCGGCATGACCTACGTCCCAGTGATCGATCCCGACGAGTGCAGCGCCCACGGCGACTGCGTCGAGTTGGCCCCGCAGGTCTTCCGCCTCGACGACACCGCCGTCGTCATCGGAGCCGGCCCCGACGACCTGATCATGGAGGCCGCCGAAGCCTGCCCCGCCGTCGCGATCTCCGTCATCGACCAGGAGACCGGCGAGACCGTCTTCCCGTGAGCGGTGCGCTTTTTCCGGCATATGTACGGATAACGCGCACCGCGATGGCCCTAGGTAAAGCCTTGGCAAAATCTCGCGGCTTTTCAGGGGAGATTTAGGGACCTGCCGAATCCTCGAGGCATGACCACTCCGCGCCCCCGCGCAGTCGTCATCGGCTCGCTGTCTCTGTTCGTCGTCCTTTTCGTCGCCCTCACCTTCGAGCTCAGCGCCAGTGCGAGCACGTCGGCGGGGAAGACGCAGGCGACGCGCAAGGCGCGGCCGGCGCCGGCTGAAACGAAGACCGAAGCCGCTGAAGAACCGGAAGAACCGGCGAGCGGCTACACCGAAACCGAAGAACCGGCCTACTCGGAAACCGAAGAAGGCTCGGCGGAATACGTGGAACCGGAAAGCGAATACGTGGAACCGGAATACGCCGAAGCCGAACCGGAACCCGAATACGAATACGTCGAACCCGAAGTCGAAGAAGTCCCGCCGGTGGTCACCGGGTCCTCGTGATCGAAGCGATTCCGCACACCCTCTCGACCCAGGGCTGGTGGATCGTCAGCCGCAGCTCGGCGATGGTCGCCTTCGTCCTGGTCACGGCCTCGGTCTTCCTCGGCCTGACGATGGCGGGCAAGCCGCTGCGGGAGCCGCAGTTCACGAAGACGATGCGGGCGCTGCACGAGCAGACCGCACTCGCTGCCCTGGTCGCGATCGGCATACACGTCCTCGCCGTCCTCGCCGACCCCTGGCTGAAGCCGGGCGTGGCCGGGGTGGCGGTCCCCTTCGTCCTCGGCCTCAACCGTTTCTGGAACGGCATCGGCGTGATCGCCGCCTACCTCGCCTTCCTGCTCGGGCTCAGCTTCTACCTGCGTCGCCACATCGGCGCCAAGCGCTGGCGACTGGCGCACCGGGCGACGATCGTCGTCTACGTCCTCGGCCTCTTCCACGCCCTCGGCGCCGGCAGCGATACCGGCTCGCCGGTCTTCCTCGTCTTCGCCGCCGCCACCGCGGTGCCGATCGCGATCCTCTTCGTGTACCGCCTTGGCGCCGGCCGCCGTGCCGGCGAACGCCGCGACCGCGCCGTCCGCGAGCGCCGGCGCGCCACCGCCCACGCCTCGCTCGCCGAGTCGGTCTACGACACGGCCTGAAAGAGGCTGTGTCGGAACACAGCCTCTGAAAGATCGCCTGCGTGGGCGAGATCTTGCGGGGTCGGCGACCCGCAGGAGTCACCCTGTGATCGCAGAAGGCACCTCCTCGATGCGCAGAGCGAAGAAGAACAACCGCGGCGGCGACGAGCCGCGGCGCCCGCGCGGGCGCCGCGCCCCGATCATCGAGCTGAACCAGGTCACCAAGGTCTATCCGGGCGGCCACATGGCGCTCGACCGGATCTCCCTGGGGATCGGCCGCGGCGAGTTCGTCTTTCTCGTCGGCCCGACCGGCTGCGGCAAGTCGACGCTGATCAAGATGCTGATCCGCGAGCTCACCGCGACCGAAGGCTCGGTGAAGATCGCCGGCCGCGATATCGGCAAGCTGCCGGAGAAGAAGATCCCGCAGCTGCGCCGCAACATCGGCACCGTCTTCCAGGACTTCAAGCTCCTGCCCGACCGCACCGTCTACGACAACGTTGCCTACGCGCTGCAGGTGATCGGCGCCAGCCGCGCCGAAATCCGCGAGCAGGTGCCGCAGACGCTGCGCCTGGTAGGCCTCTCGACCAAGCTCCACAGCTACCCCGACCAGCTCTCCGGCGGCGAGCAGCAGCGCGTCTCCGTGGCGCGCGCCTTCGTCAACCACCCACCGCTGCTGCTCGCCGACGAGCCCAGCGGGAACCTCGACCCGGTCACCTCGATCGGGATCATGCAGCTGCTCTACCGGATCAACAAGGCCGGCACGACCGTCGTCGTCGTCACCCACGATCGCGAGATGGTTGACAACATGCGCCGGCGCGTGATCGAGCTCTACGAGGGCCGCATCGTCCGCGACGAGGTCTCCGGCGGCTACACCGAGGAGTCGACCTCCGAATTCGGCCTGCGGATGCGGGCGGAGATGGGTGTCGGCAGCGAGGGCGAGAAGCTCACCAACGGCCACTCCCACCACGACGAGCTGAGCTGACGAGATGGGCCGGATCGTTTTCTTCTTCCAGGAGGCCCTGCGCGCGCTGAAGCGCAACGGCGCCCCCTCGCTGGCGGCGATCGTGACCACCGTGGTCACCGTCGTCCTGCTGGGCATGCTGATCCCGATCTTCCAGACCGCCCAGGGCAAGTCAGAAGAAGTCCGCAACCAGCTCAGCATCCAGTACGCGCTCTTCCCGGACGCGACCAAGGCGGAAATCGCCGCGACGCAGCACAAGCTCGAAGGGCTCCCGCACGTCGCTGAAGTGAAGTTCGTCGGCAAAGGGGAGGCGCTGAAGACCCTCGAATCCGAACTCTCCGACAAACGGATCGTCGAAGAGCTCAAATACAACCCGCTGCCGAACAGCTTCGAAGTGATCCCCGACGACGCCGCCAACCTGCCGGCGATCCAGAAGGCGATCTTCCCCGAAGGACAGAACGGGAAGCCGATCGCATCGATCATCAACAATCCATTCGATCGCACCTTCGGCCAGCAGAAGGTCGAGCAGGTGACGAGCGCGCTGAAGATCATCCTCACCGTGATCACCGCGCTGCTGGTCCTCGCCTCGCTGATGCTGATCGGCAACACGATCCGGCTCTCGATCTACACCCGCCGCCGCGAGGTCGAGGTGATGCGCCTGGTCGGCGCCACCCGCTGGTTCATCCGCTGGCCGTTCATGATCGAGGGCGTGGTCGTCGGCTTCGTCGGCGGCGCGCTGGCCATACTGATCCTGTGGCTGGGCAAGATCACGATCGTCGACCCGCTGAGCAGCAAGGTCAGCGTCCTCTCGGCGCAGAGCACCTCGACGCTCGCCTTCCCGGCGCTGATCGCGATCCTCTTCGCCGCCTCGATCGTCGTCTCGACGATCGGCTCCGGCATCACCCTGCGTCGCTTCCTCAAGGTCTGACCGCGTGAGCGGACGCGGGGCCGTGGCCTTCGCGGTGGCGCTGGCGGCCTTCCTCGCCGCCGGCCTGTACCTGGGGGGCCACCCGCGCGACCTGCCGGAACCCCTGCGCGAAGTCTTCGTCGCCGAACCGGGGGGCCTGCTCGCCGAAGGCGCCGAAGCGATCGAAGACAACTACTACCGCCCGGTCGGCGGCAGCGAGCTCGGCAACGCCTCGCTGCAGGGGATGGTCAGGCGCCTGCGCCAGAGCAACGAGGAGGATCGCTACTCCGAATACTTCTCCCCAGAAGCGCTGGCGAGCTTCAACCAGCAGATCGAAGGCCGCTTCTCGGGGATCGGCCTCAGCATCCTCGCCGTGCCGGTGGTGAAGGGCGGGATGAAGGTGACCGAAGTCTTCCCTCACTCGCCGGCGGCGGAAGCCGGGATCAAAGTCGGAGACGCGATCGTCTCGGTGGAAGGCGAATTGCTTGACGGCAAGAGCACCGACGAAGCAACGAAGAAGATCAAAGGCCCGGAAGGGACGCAGGTGACGATCGGGGTACGGGACGGCAAGAGCGGCAAGACCCGGGAGCTGACGATCACCCGGGCCGAGGTTGAGCTGCCCAACGTCACCAGCAGCCTCGAGACCGTGAAGGGGAAGAAGCTCGGCTACGTGCGCATGCTCAGCTTCAGCGAAGGGGCCCACGCCGAGCTCGCGAAGGCGATCGAAAAGGTGCAGAAGGAAGGCGCGGAAGGGATCGTCCTCGACCTGCGCCACAACCCCGGCGGCCTGCTCGACGAGGCGGTGCTCTGCGCCGGCCTCTTCCTGCCCGGGAACGAAACCGTGGTGATCACCAAATCGCGCACCCAGGGGGAAAGCGTCCACAAGACCTCGGGAGGGCGGATCACGAAGCTGCCGGTGGTGGTCCTGATCGACGGCGGCACCGCCTCGGCCGCCGAGATCCTCGCCGCGGCGCTCGCCGACGACGAGGGCGCCACCACCATCGGCACCCGCTCCTACGGCAAGGGTCTCTTCCAGGAGGAGCAGTCGCTGGCCAACGGCGGCGCCCTGAAGCTCTCCGTTGGGGCGTTCTTCACGCCCGACCGGGTAAGCCTGGCAGCGAGCCACGGCATCCACCCGGACGTGAAGGTGAAGGACGACCTGAAGACCAAGGCTGACGAGGCGAAGCAGCGCGCGTTCGGCGTCCTCGCCGGCCAAGTCGGCTGATGCCGGGTCGAGGCAGGGGCCGGCCCGACCGCGCCCGTGCCGAGGCGCCGCGGCGCCGCAGCCGCCGCGGGGGG
>DASTAR010000190.1:0-4163 GCA_035712505.1 Solirubrobacterales bacterium | reverse complement strand
CCTCGTACGAGGTACAAAGGACGAACGCCGCTAGGAAGGGCCGACGATTGCCGCGACCACGAGCGCCCCGCTGACCCCGATGAACGAGACCGTCGCCAGCGCCCGGTACCAGAGGCGCTTCTCGACGCCGGGGTCGAAGGCGAGCGGGACGAAGAGGAACGGGTTGACGAGGGTGCCGAAGACGAGGGCGATCGCGACCGCCGTCGGCAGGCCGGGTACGGCGAGGCCGACCCCGATCAGGATCAGGCCCATCATCACGTAATCGAGGTGCACCTGCCGGATCCGCTGCGGAGCGACCACGCCGATCCGCCGCAGCCACTCCGGCCGCTCGCCGCGCACCACCATCGCCCAGCCGAGCAGGCCGCCGAGCGCCAGCTCGATCAGGCCGATGCGGACGACCCAGTCCATCTCAGAGCTCGGGGACGTCGGCGCCGAGCGGGCTGAACGGCAGCCGCCGCACCTCGGCCCAGCCGGCGCAGCGGTCCTCCAGGGCCGCGGCGACGTTGCCGGCGTCCTGCCAGGTGGTCCAGACGAGCACGGTCGGGCCGGCGCCGGAGATCGTCGCTCCCAGCGCCCCCAGCTCACGCGCCGAGTCGACGATCTCCATCGAGCGCGGGTAGAGCTCGCGGCGGCGGTCCTGGTGGAGGCGGTCGTGGAGGCCGCGGGCGAGCAGGTCGAGGTCGGCGCTGCGCAACCCCAGCACCAGCATCGCCGCGGCGGAGACGTTGGCGACGGCGTCGGTCAGCGGCACCTTGGCCGGGATCGCCTCCCGCGCCCGCTCGGTCGAGACCTCGTCGGGCGGGATCACCACGATCCCCTCGAGGCCCTCGGGCGGATCGAAGCGCGCCGCGGTCGCCCCGCCCTCCCCCATGCCGCAGACGACGAAGCCACCGTAGATCGCCGCGGCGACGTTGTCGGGATGCCCCTCGAGCTGCGTCGCCCGCGCCAGCATCTCCTCCTTTGAGAGCGCCAGCTCGTAAAGATGATCGGCGGCGTAGAGCCCGGCGACGATCGCCGCCGAGCTCGACCCCAGCCCCCGGGCCAGCGGGATCTCGCTGCGCAGCCGGAAGGCGATCCCGTCCGCCGGCCGCAGCGTCTCGAAGGCCCGCACGACCAGGTTGTCGCGCCCGGTAGAGACCCCCAGCCCGCCGTCGTCGAAGGAGAACTCGCCCGCCTCCTCCACCTCCAGCTCGAGGAACAGCGCCATCGCCGCCGCCATCGCGTCGTACCCGGGCCCGAGGTTGGCCGAGGAGGCGGGGACGCGGACGAGCCGGTGGCGCGCGGTCACGCTCTCGAACCTAGTCGAAGACGGCCCGCTCGACGGCGCCGAGGTCGTTGGCGCAGTTGATCACCGAGGGGGCTTTGGAGAGGGCGGTGTCGGGATCCTTGAGGCCGTGGCCGGTGAGGACGCAGACGACGGTCTCGGGCTTCGGCGCACCTTCGACGGTGGGCAGGCCGTGGGCGAGGAGGCCGGCGACCGAAGCGGCGCTGGCGGGCTCGCAGAAGACGCCTTCGTTGTCGGCGAGCCAGCGGTAGGCGTTCAGGATCTGCTCGTCGGAGACCGCGGCGACGCGGCCGCGCGACGCGGTGAAGGCGGCCATCGCCTCCTCCCAGCGCGCCGGGTTGCCGATCCGGATCGCCGAGGCGACGGTCTCGGGGTGCTCGACCGGCTCGCCGCGGACCAGCGGCGCCGCGCCCTCGGCCTGGAATCCGTAGAGGATCGGCCCTACGACCTCGTCCTTATCAGGGATGAGGTCCAACGGCGCCTCGATTGCCTCCTGGAAGCCCCGCCAGTAGGCGGTGACGTTCCCCGCGTTGCCCACCGGGATCGCAAGGGCGCCGGGCATCTCCCCGAGGTCCTCGACCACCTCGAAGGCGGCCGTCTTCTGGCCTTCGATGCGATGCGGGTTGACGCTGTTGACCAGCTCGATCGGGTGCTTCTGCGAGAGCTCGCGGACGATCCGCAGGGCGTCGTCGAAGTTCCCCTGCAGGGCCACCACGCGAGCGCCGTGCATCAGCGCCTGGGCGAGCTTGCCGATCGCGATCTTCCCCTCGGGGACGATCACCGCCCCCCGCATTCCCGCGCGCGCCGCGTAGGCGGCGCAGCTGGCGGCGGTGTTGCCGGTCGAGGCGCAGATGATCGCCTCGGCCCCCCGTCCCTTCGCCCGCGAGACGGCAACCGTCATCCCCCGGTCCTTGAACGAGCCGGTCGGGTTCAGCCCCTCGAACTTGAAGAGGGCCCGCGCCCCGATGCGCTCTGACAGGCGAGGGGCTTCGATCAGCGGCGTCGACCCCTCGTTCAGGGTCACCACCGGGTCCCCGGGCTCCAGCGAGAGCCGGTCGCGGTAGCGGTCGATCAGCCCTTCAGCCACGGCCCGACAGGCTCCGCATCAGTACTCCTCCTCGATGACGCGGATCGAGCGCGGCGGCGCCCGCAGCTCATCGAGGCCCCCCAGCGCCTCGACCGCGGCCGCGAACTTCGACTCGAGGCACTCGTGGATCACCATCACCAGCCGTGCCTCGTCGCCGATCCCGCGCTGGACGACGCTCTTCACCGAGATGCCGTGGTCGCCGAGCACCGTCGCCACCCGCGCCAGCACCCCGGGCTGGTCGGCGACCTCGAGGTAGAGGTAGAAGGAGGAACTGACGTCCTGGACGATCGGCAGTTCGACCCGGGTCTCGTGCACCGGCGCCTCGCCGGCGAGGATCGAGACGACGTCACCGAGCACCGCCGAGGCGGTCTGCAGGCCCCCGGCCCCCGGCCCCGACATCGTCACCTCGCTGATCGCCGGCGCCTCGACCATCACCGCGTTGAACGGACCCTCGATCGGCGCCAGCGGGTGGCCGCGGTAGAGGAAGCAGGGGAAGACGCGGACGCTGATGCCGCCGTCGCGCCGTTCGGCCACCCCGAGCAGCTTCAGCGAGAGGCCGAGCTCCTTCGCGTAGGCGAGGTCGTCGGGCAGGATCCGCTCGATCCCCTCGTAGGTCACCTCGCCGAGCGTCACCGGCGTGTGGAAGGCGAGACGGGCGAGGATCGCCATCTTCGCCGCCGCGTCGGCGCCGCTGACGTCGTCGGTCGGGTCGGCCTCCGCATAGCCGAGCTCCTGCGCCTGGGCGAGCACCTCGTCGTAGCCGGCGCCGGTTGCCGCCATCTCGGTGAGGATGAAGTTGGTCGTCCCGTTGACTATCCCGAAGACCTTCGAGATCTCGGTGACGCCGAAGCTCTCCTGGATCGTGCGGACGATCGGGATCACCGCCGCGACCGCCGCCTCGAAGCGCAGCTGCACCCCGGCCTCGCGGGCGACGGCGAAGAGCTCGTCGCCGTGCTGGGCCAGCAGCTGCTTGTTGGCCGTGACCACCGGCTTGCCGGCCCGCAGCGCCGCCAGCACGTGCTCGCGGGTCGGCTCCGTCCCGCCCATCAGCTCGACGATCAGGTCCGAGCCCGCGAGGATCGCGTCGAAATCCCCCTCGCCGCGGGTCAGCGTCCCGCAGATCTGCGGCCTCAGCCCGGTCGCCGCCTCGACGGCGGCGCTCCGCTCGGCGAGCAGGTCGGCGAAGGCGGCACCGACGGTGCCGCGCCCGAGCAGCCCGATGCGAACCGGTTTGGAGCCCTCGGTCGCCATACGCCTAGAGGTCCCTCGCGGTGAGGTCCTCGTAGGTCTCGCGACGGACGACCGCGCGGGCCTGGCCGTCACGGCAGAAGACGACCGGGGGACGGGGCACGCCGTTGTAGTTGCTGGCCATCGCGTAACCGTATGCGCCGGTGGCCGGGGTCACCAAGACGTCGCCGACGGCCGGCTCGGCCAGCATCGCGTCGCGGACGATCATGTCGCTGGACTCGCAGTGCATGCCGGCGACCGTCACCAGCGTCTCGGCGGGCGCGGCGGCGCGGTCGGCGATCAGCGCTTCGTAGCGGGCGCCGTAGAGCATCGGCCGCAGGTTGTCGGACATGCCGCCGTCGACGGCGACGTAGGTCCGCACGCCCGGGATCTCCTTGACGGTTCCGACCCGGTAGGCGGTGATGCCGGCGTTGGCGACCAGCGAGCGGCCCGGCTCGACCAGGATCCGCACGCCCTCGCCGAAGACCTCGGCTACGCCGCGCACCTTGACGTCAACGTAGGCGTCGATCGAGGGCGGCTCGTCCTCGGCCGTGTAGGCGACGC
>DASTAR010000189.1:0-17584 GCA_035712505.1 Solirubrobacterales bacterium | reverse complement strand
CCAGCGCCCGCGAGACCGGGCGGCTGAGCATCGCCGCGGCGGCGAGCCCGGCGCCGCCGGCCAGCAGCTCGCGCCGCCGCATCCCGGGGCCGGCGTCGCCGAGGGCCTCCTCAGCGGAGGCTTCGCGCGCGGCGACCGCCGCGGCTTCCCCCAATTTCCTGGCTAACGGAGTCCTCCCCATCTGCCGTCACGGTCTCAGACGGCCTGCCCAGAAACAAGTGACGAAAAGTACAACCACCGTCGGCCACGGTAGGACGGCCGGGGGTACGCCCTGAAGCGGGGCACCTAGGACTCGAACCTAGAATCGCCGGTTTTGGAGGCTGGTTCCTCGCGCTGACGATCGGCTCTTTAGAGCCGAAAGCTCGCGCTCTGGCAGCTCGGGGGAATGTCAGGGGGAATGAAGTCAGACGAAAATCTGACAATCGAATTCCCGCGACCTGCGGGTTATGAGCCCGCTTCATAGACCCGCTGGACTCGGTGGGCACGGTTTCAAGCGGTATTCGTGAAATCGAGCTACGTGGGGATCGGCTGGAATCTGTGGGGCTTCTTGCCCCAGCTTCCTGCTGCGGGGACCAGCCTCGCATAGCCGAGTCCGCGATCAAGTCAGCAGGGTCTCGATCGCTTCGCGCGGGTCGGCTTCGTGGGGATTTGGTCCTCCACCCCCGCTACCTGCAGAACCCGGAGAACCTGCTGTTTGAGGCCGCAGAGGGCGATTTTTGCTCTGCCTCCGTCGCTGCCCTGCGCTGCGCGCACGATCAGAGCGATGCCGGTCGAGTCGATGAACCCGCAGGCGCTGAGGTCGACGACCACGCTCGCCCCGGCTCCCCGCAAATGCTCCTCAAGCTGCGGAGCGGTGCTCAGGTCGAGCTCGCCGGCGACCGAGATTACGGTCGCGCCGCCTTCGTCCTCGCTCGAGACCGAAAAGGGCTTGACGAGCGCGTTCGCCGCGACGTTTTCTTCCTGGCTCATAGGAGAACCTCCCCCTTGTTCTTCTGAGATCTAGATATGGAGGCCGAGCGAAGCGAGGCCGTCGAAGATCCCCGGGGAATGCATAGAGAAGCCGACCCCCGCCGGGAGAGCGCCACGCTGGCTAGCCGCTTCGAGATCGCCGGAAGAGGGGACGGCACGGAGATCCGGGCCGAGCTTCCCTTCCGCTAGCTCGCTAACGCATCATCTGCATACCCCGAGCGAGCCGGCCGACGTTGGTCGCACTTGCGGGCACCGGGACGGCGCGGAAGGTCGGGGCCGGCAGGTGCAGGCGGAAGGCGATCCGGCCCTTGCGGTCGAAGCCGGTGATGAGCTTGTTGTCGCCCCAGCTGACTAGCCAGCCGCCGCCGGGCAGTTCGCGAGCCGAGCCGCAGCAGTGGCTCCGCTTCACCTCGGGGTCGTTCAGCTGGCCCTTGTAGATCGCCTTGCCGGCCTTGAGGTCGAGTTTGTAGAAGACGACCCGGGGGCGACGGGGGCGGTCCTTGCCGTTGTCGAAGATCGTCAGCCGGCCGTGGCGGTCAAGGCGGGTGTCGTGCTGACCGCCGAGCAGCTTGGTCGCCGGATCGCCGACCACCTGCAGGGACTTGCCGGTGCGGCTGCCCCCGAGCTTCCAGTTGATTTCCCTGGTGGCGCGGTCGATACCGTAGACCGCGTCGGTGTGGCGAGTGGAGACGATCACTTCGCCCTGGCCCCGCGGCTCGATCGAGTTGATGTGGACGGGGTCGTAGGCCTCGCGGTGGAGCCGGGGCCGCGGATTGTGGAGAACGCTGTGCCACCAGCGGCCCGTCTCCCGCAGGCCGATGTGGCCGCGCGAGTTCCACCTCCACAGGACCTTGCCCGCGGGGTCGACTTCCTGCGCTTCGGCGGAGACGATCGCCGCCCGCCGGGGGCCGCCGACGCGTCGCAGATCGGCCGTTTCGGGGACGTAGGTGTCGAGCAGCACGTTGCCGTTCGCGAGTTCGCGGTACTCGTGGCCGTCGACGATCGAGCCCTCGGTCTTGACCAGGCGCAGCAGCTTCCCGGACTCCGAGCGCACCTCGTGGGCCATCCGCGGGTCGAGCCCGTAGCCGTCGCCGAAGGAGCGCGCCCAGACCACGCTGCCGTCACGGACGATCTGTCCCCAGAGCGCTCGCGTGTCCGGGTTGAACCACCAGCGGGGCTTGCCTTCAGTGTCGAAGACGATCACCCAGGGGCGCCCGTCCTTCGGGCCCGAGTAGGTGACGACGAAGAGGCCGTAGGGGACCGGGCGGATCGATTCGAACCGCGTCGGCGGGAAGTCCGGGGGCGGAGTGGGCGCGGGCGACGCTCCCCTGGCAGGAGCCTTCGGAGCGAGAGGCTTGCCGGCGGCGCCTCCGCAGCCGTTGAGAAGCATCAAGAGGAGCAACGCCGGGAGAAGGACGGCGGCGGCGCCGATGGCCCGGCGATGGCGAGGACGTTTCTGCAAGGCACCCGAGCTTAGGGAGCCGCATCGTCGGCCGCCCGGGGCCTGCTGCTACGGTGGACGGGTCGGGTTTGGCCGATTCGCCACCCGAGAGGTTCCGTTTCCTCCGTGTGCCTGATGGGCGCCTTGGGGCCGCAGGATCTCCCAAGAGGTTCAAGTCAGGAGTTCACAACATCACTTCCTTTGCCGATCTCGGCACTTCCATGCCGGTGGTCGACGCCCTGCGGGCGCGTTCGATCACCGAGCCGTTCCCCGTTCAGGAGATGGTCATCCGCGACGCGCTCGCCGGCCGCGACCTTCTCGTCCAATCACCCACCGGGTCGGGCAAGACGCTCGCCTTCGGCGTCCCGCTGGTCGACCTGATCCGCGCCGAGGGCGACGCCCCCCGGGCGCTGGTCCTCGCCCCGACCCGGGAGCTGGCGAGCCAGATCGTCGCCGAGCTAGCCACGCTCGCCAAGGCCCGCCGCCTGAGGATCGCCGCCGTCTACGGCGGCGTCGGCTTCGGGCCGCAGATCGCCGCCGCCCGGCGCGCCGACATCCTCGTCGCCACCCCGGGCCGGCTCGAGGACCTGATCGGCCGCGGCGCCGTCTCGCTCGAGCAGGTCCGCCTGCTCGTCCTCGACGAGGCCGACCGGATGCTCGACATGGGCTTCCGCCCCGCGGTCGACCGGATCGTCGCCCAGACCCCGGCCGAGCGCCAGACGCTGTTCTTCTCGGCGACGCTGGAGGGCGCCACGGGCAAGGTCGCAGCCGCCTACACGCGCGAGGCCCGCTCCCACACCCACGCCGAGCCCGAGCGCGAGGAGGCCAAGATCGAGCACCGCTTCCTGCCGGTCGACTCGCAGGGCGCCAAGCTCGACCACCTCGTCTCGCACCTCTTGGCGAAGGACGCCGGGCGCTCGCTCGTCTTCGTCCGCACCAAGCGCGGCGCCGACCGGCTGGTCAAGCGGCTGCGGAGCCGCCAGGTGAACGCCGTCGCCATGCACGGCGACAAGAGTCAGGGTCAGCGTGAGCGGGCACTGGCGCGCTTCGAGCGCGGCGAGGTGATGACCTTGGTCGCCACCGACGTCGCCGCCCGCGGCATCGACATCCCCGATGTCGCCTACGTCGTCAACTACGACGCCCCCGAGGACCGAGAGGCCTACGTGCACCGGGTCGGGCGCACCGGCCGCGCCGGGCGCACCGGCACCGGGATCAGCTTCGTCCTCGCCGACCAGGCCGAGGAGATGCGCCGCATCACCGCGAGCCTCGGGCTGGAGGACGGCCTCGGCCAGCCGCAGCGGCCGGCCCACCGGACCAACCCCGGCACGCGACGGCGGCGCAACCGCAATCGGCGCCGCCCCAGCAAGGCCGCGGCCTGAGCCGATGGCCGCCGGCGCCGTCAGGTGGAGCTGCGCCCGCTGCGAGGTCTCGGTCGGCCGGATCGACGGCGAGCCGACGCTGCTGCCTAGGACCTGGACCCGATCGGAGGGCCAGGCCTTCTGCCTGGCGTGCAGCAGGGCGCGGGCCGGGGAGGCGGCGATCGACTCGGCCCCTGCCGCGAGCTCGCGCGAGGAACTGGTCCTGCTCCGGCACACGGCCCTGATCGAGTTCGAGATCGGCCGTGTGCCGGCGGCGCCGAACCGCACCATCGCCCAGGCCTGCCGCACCTCGGGTCCCGCGGTCGCCGCCGTCCGCGCCAGGCTGGAACGGTCCACCTCGGCTGCCCCAGATCTCGACGCCCACGGCGTCGGCGCCTAGATGAGGAAGCGCGCCGGAGACCGCGGGACCGATGCCGCACGCCACGCCCAGGCTGTTCCTGCCTCCCCGCCTGAGGAGACTCCAGATCAGGCCGAGCGAAGGCTGCTGCGACAAGCTGAGGCCCGCACCCGGGGCTATCTGAATGAGATGCGCGAGCGCGCCAGAGGGCTGTGAATCGACGCGGGACCGACCGCAGCCGAGGGAGCGGCTAAGCGCCGGGACCGGTGGCTCCGGGGGAAGTTCAGCGAACTGTCCAGCACCAAGCGCCTGATCCCGGCTAGATCACCAAAGCCCACCCGATCACGGTTCGGCGTTTGGCCCCTACGGCCAGGATACCCCGGAGGTTTGCATCCAACCAGGTGGAGGATTGGTCCCAAGAGGCCGGATGCGATGATGGGGCGGTGCCCCATGCGGAGATCAGGATGGTCAACAGCGACGCCATCACGGTGGAGGGGTCGCTGAGCGAGGTCGAGAAGGAGCTCTCGGACGCGGCGAGGTCAGGCAGTTCCAGGTTCGCCTGGCTCACCGATGTGAGCACCGGCCAGCAGGTCGGGGTGAACCCGGACCAGGTGGTCAGCCTCAGACTGAGCGACTCTCAGGACTGACCTGCAGCGGAGCGAAGATCTCAACGCATCCGCCGCGTAAGGGAGGTGGCAGAGAGCCCGTGCACCAGGATCGATACCCCGGTCAGGACGACGACGCTCCAGAAGACCCTGATCGCTTCGGCCTCCGCCAGGACACCGGCCTGGATCACCGCGGCGGCGTAGTAGAGGGATCCGATCCCGCGGATGCCGAACCAGCCGATGAAGGCGCGCTCGCGCAGGGTTGCGGGGGAACGGGCGAAGGCGGCCAGGGTCGCGAGGGGCCGGATCACGAGGAGCAGCAACGGGACCAGCAACCAACCCGCGAGGCCCGGAGCCGCCAGCCCGGCCCAGGTGACGAGGCTTCCCAGCAGCAGGACCAGGGTGAGCTCGGTGATCTTCTCGACCGTAGCGGCGCCCGCATGCACCCTTCCGTGGGACTCGACTGCCATCTCGTGGCGCCGGAAGGCCAACCCGCTGACAAAGGCGGCAAGGAAACCGTAGCCGCCCGCGAGCTCGACGGCCCCGTACACCGCCAACACGACCGCCAGCGAGAGCCAGCCGTCGAATTGAGCGAGCAGCCAGCCATGAACCCGCAGCCACCGCGCGCCGGCCGCGATCACGTAGCCCCCTGCGGCCCCGACCGCAATTCCGACCGCCACGGCATAAACCACGTCGGCGACTATCCACTTGCCCAGCCACCCGGTGCCGCCTTCGGCGGCGATCAGCATCCCGAGGATGACGAAGGGGAATGCGATCCCGTCATTCAGGCCCGCCTCGGAGGTGAGGGCGAACTGCGGCTCCCGCTCCCGCTTCTCTTCTCCGGGAGGGCCGACCTGCACGTCGCTTGCCAGCACCGGATCGGTGGGGGCCAGGGCGGCGCCGAGAACGACCGCGGCTCCGATCGACAGTCCCATGACCGCGGTCCCGAAGACGGCAACAGCAGCAATCGTGAGCGGCATCACGATCAGGATCAGGCGCGTCGTGGAGGCCCAATCCCGCCAACGGAGGGGTCGGTCGAGCTTCAGCCCGGCGCCGAACAGCGCCACGATCACGGCGAACTCGGAGAGCCGTTCGATCACCTGAGCGTCCTCTTCCGGTCGGAGCCAGGCGACTCCGAGAGCCCGCACGAGGGCAGCGGCGATGACTCCCATCAACAAATAGACCATGGCCGGGGAGAAGGCGCGGTTGCGCTGTCGCGAAAGCGCAACGACAGCCGCAAAGACCGCAAGCCCGACGAAAAGCTGGGCGGCGGCATAGGGGTCGCCCGTCGCGAGCCCGGTGCCTGCAGCGGCGCGAATCAAATCTGATCCGCGGGCTGTCCCGTGAGGACGGAGAGCAGATCGCCGATCCTCTGCTCCTGCGCCAGCGGGTCGGGGACCGGCAGGCGGGGATCGATCGCGTAGCGGTTGCGGCGTCCCTCGCGGGTGCGCAAGACATAGCCCGCGCTTGCGAGCTCGGCGACGATGCGGTGGGCGGCGCGTTCGCTGATCCCGACCGTCCCCCCGATCTCCCGCAGCCGGACGCCAGGATCTCGGGCGATACAGAGAAGCACGCGAGCGTGGTTGGTCAGAAACGACCAGCTAACTGGTGGGGCGGCCAAGCAAGGTAGAATATTGTTTCTAGTTTCATTTGTCATGCGTCGATAACCGGGCCCGGATGAAAGGGAGTATGGACCGGCGAAACGAAGAGGAGATGTTGAGCGCCGAAGCGCGCTACTTCCGCGAGCGCCTGGACCTGTACCGCGCTCGCCTCTACAGTGGGCGCCTTACCAGCGCCAAGAGGTTGAGTGAGCTCGAACGCGCCTACGACAGCGCCGCCTCCCGCCTCCGTCGATGGAAGGCGACGCACTGAGCCCGTGCGGGCCCCGCTGGAGGAGACGGACGGGACCGCGCTCGCCTCGACAGTCGACAGTCGCGGGGTGAGCAGGAGCGACCTCCGCGAGGAGGAAATCGAGTCCCGGTTCGAGGCGACGGTAGCCGTCGGGCTCGTGATCGCGTTGCAGGTAGCCCTCGCGGTGGCGAGCCTTGCGGGCAACTGGAAGCTGATCGGGCTGCCGGGCTGGGTCTGGCTGGTCCCGGCGCTTCCCGAGGCGGCTCTGCTGGTGCCGCTCGCCTGGTCGGTGCCCCGCCATCGCCTCGAGCAGATGGGCCGGCGCCGCACCGTCGCGCTCGCCCTCGTCGGGGTCATCACCACGGCTAACGTGCTTGCGCTCGCCGCTCTGATCGCATCCCTGCTGAGCGCGCAGGAGAAGAGCGGGGCGGAGCTGCTGCTGAAAGGGGCCACGATCTGGAGCACGAACGTGGTCACCTTCGGGCTGCTCTTCTGGGAGCTGGACCGCGGCGGGCCGATGCGCAGGGGTGCGCCGGCTCCGCCGCCCGCGGACTTCCAGTTCCCCCAGGACGAGCACCCCGCGCTCGCCGAGCCGGGCTGGCACCCGCGCCTGGTCGACTACGTGTACATCTCGTTCACCAACGCCTCCGCGTTCAGCCCGACGGATGCGATGCCACTGACCCGGCGCATGAAGATGTTGATGCTGGCGGAGTCGGCGATCTCGGCGATCACCGTGCTCCTGGTCGCGGCACGAGCCGTGAACATCCTCGGCTAGCCAGGTTCCTCCCGCTCACCCCGGCCGCCGGCATTTCACCTGGTACACCCCCTCGAAGCCGCCCTCGAACCGCCGCGGGCGGCGTGCAGGCAGACGCGCCAGATCCGGGCGGGCTCGATCGAAGCTCCCGCCCGCGAGCTCGCGGTAGTCCTCGACCACCCTCGCCCCGCGTCTATGAACATTCGTGAGTTGGACCGCGCGCTATCCTCAAAGGAGGAGGGCATCCCTGAAGTCGGGTCAATCGGGCCGGCGGCACTAAGTGACTTCCGGTGTCGATCGCTCGACCCACTGGAGGTTTCGATGTCCGAAGTTTCAGCATTTCCCAGCAGCAAGGTTCCTGTTGAGTGTGCCGTGGCGCCATTTGCGTGTTCCTGCGATATAGACGGCGTCGGGTCTGCCTGCCTTCACGTCGAAGGCGAGCTCGACCTTGCGAACGTGCCTACGTTCAAGCGCGTCCTGCGAGGGGCCCAGTCCGAGACGGAGACCGTTTCGCTCGACCTACGGGAGCTGGCCTTCATCGATTGCTCAGCTTTGAAGGAGATCCTGGACGCCGATGCATTCGCCCATCGGATGGAGCGCACGTTGACCTTAGTGCGCGGCTCGGGACAGGTGGACCGGGTGATGGCTCTGACTGGCGTCCTCGAGCGGATGGAGGTCGTCGGATGACGTTGGATCACGGTCGGCTTCCACCGGCTCTTCACCCACCGGGCCTTTAGGACCACGCGGTCATGCGCTCCTCTGGGCGGTGCTGGGGTCGATGGCGCTGGAGGGCCGGTGATCGAGTGGGTCGCCTACCAGCGTCGTTACCACCGCTTCTCCGACGCGGAGGGCGAACCACACGGCCCACGCGGCGAGGTCAGGCAGCTCCAGGTTCGCCTGGCTCACCGATCTGAGCACCGGCCGGCAGGTCGGGACAAACCCGGACCGGCGTGGTCAGCCTCAGGCGGAGCGAGGACTGAACACGGCTACCGGCTTCGGGCAGGGGGCAGCACGACCGTTCCCCGTTCCTCGTCGGGGCGACCAAAGACGACGTCGGCAAGGGAGATCACACCCACCACCCGCCCCCTCGCTATCACGGGAAGGTGCTGGACCTTCACCTCGCGCATCTGTGCCAGCGCGGTCGCGATTTCGTCATCCGGCGCGCACATGACCGGGTGCAGGGTTGCAGCGTCGCGTACGACCGCGGCGCGCGGATCGCGTTCCTCGGCCAAGATCCGGATGACGATGTCGCGCTCGGTCAGTATCCCGACGCACTTCTCTCCCTCCGCGTCGAGGACCGGCACGCCCCCGACACCGCTGATGCGCATCTGCTGAGCCGCCGCGACCAGCTTCGTGTCTTCCCGCACGGCCGCCACGTTGCCGCTGATCGATCCGATCCCTGGGCGACGCTGATCTCGACAAGGGCAACCGGGAGTTCCTCGCCGCCCCTCCCTCGTTCTCGAACGCATCATGCGCCGCTGCGATCGCAGAGGCATTCGCGGGCGGTCTGGTCGCCCTGTCGGCCTTCGGGTCACTCATGAAAGTGCTCCGCTCGCAACCTTCGCCGTCAGCCGCTCAGACGAAACCCGAACCACGTCCCAGACCAGCCCCCCGCCTTCTCCAGTCCGTTGATCACCAGCGAGGAGACGTCGAGCTGCCACCAGCGCAGGCCGTGGGTGGCCGAGGTCGGGAAGGCGTGGTGGCTGTTGTGGTACGCCTCGCCGAGGGTCGGGATCGCGATCAGCGCAAGATTGCGCGACTGATCGGTGGTCTCGAATTCGCGGCGGCCGAAGGTGTGGCAGAGCGAGTTGATGCTGTAGGTGAAGTGGTGGAGGACGAAGACCCGGACCAGGCCGCCCCAGAGCAGGCCGGTGAGGCCGGCGACGACGGTGCCGCCGATGATCCAGCCGAGGAAGAAGGGGAGCAGGAGGCCGAGGATCGCCCAGTAGATGAAGGTCTTGTCGACCCAGGAGATCACCGGGTCCTTGATCAGGTCCGGCGCGAAGCGTTCCTTGTTGCCGCGCTGGGTGTGGATGAAGATCCAGCCCGTCGTCGCCGGACCGATCCCGTTGATCAGAGCAGGCGAAACAATTCGTCGGCGCTGAGGTCGGCATCGCGCAGGATGTCGGCGAGCGTGCCGCGACGGAGTTCCTTATGTAGCGGGATGACGAGGGCGTGTCGGCGCCCGGTCTTCTTCAAGCGGACGTGACTGCCGCGCTAGCGGACGACTGTCCAGCCCTCTGCGCAGCGCCTTGATCGGGCGCTCGCCGGAGACGACCGGCTGGCGCGGGCTCACGCCGGCAGGGGAATCGAGCGGCGGATCACGCCGCTGTCGAGCGGCTCGCCGTCTTCGCGCAGGCCCTCGACGTAAAGGGCGACCGCCTCGCTGGCGTTTGCCATCGCGTCGTCCATGTCCTCCCCCTGAGTATGGAGACCGGGAAGGTCGGGCGCGTAGACGTGGTACCCGCCCTCGTCCTGAGGCTCGAAGACCAGCTCGATTTCCTGAGTGCTGCCTGCCATAACCGCTCCCCCCCAAGCTTACGCCAGCCTCCCCACCCAGCGAGCTAGTTCCTTGCCAAGGACCGCTGAAACTCCGGCCTACGGAGGGTCCCGGGGGAATGTCGGGGGAATGAAACCTTTGGAAACGGTCTCGCTCAGGCACGAAATCGACTCTAAATGGGGCTCCGCCGACAAAATCAAACCGGTGCCTTAACCCCTGCAGATCAGCGCAAGATTTTGGCTCTACAGCTAGGAATCCGCGACGGGGCACCTAGGACTCGAACCTAGAATCGCCGGTTTTGGAGACCGGTGCCTTAGCCAGTTTGGCCAGTGCCCCAGAGGCCGAATCCTACCGGCCGAAGTGCGGGCGGAGGGACTTGAACCCCCACGGGCCGAAGCCCACCAGGACCTAAACCTGGCGCGTCTGCCAAATTCCGCCACGCCCGCGTGGCCGGGCCGGCCGGCCCTTAACGAGCGGCCAACGCCGCTTCGTCGCAGAAGGATTCTATGATCGTGGCGTGGCGGTAGGAGAGGTCAGGCCCGGCTACGAACTGTGGCGGCCGAATCGGGAAAAGTCGAGCTCGGTGACGACCAAGTTCGTCGTCGTGCTGCTCTTGGTGGCGACGGCGGTGCTCGCCGGCATCATCACGATCGGCGGCTGGTCGCTGCTGAAGGGCGGCAGCGGGATGGGGATCGTCTGCGCGATCTACGCGCTCCTCTACGCCTTCTTCGCCGTCATCGTCGTCCGCTGGAACCGCGGCGTCCTGCCGGTGGTCGCGGCGCTCTCGATGATCCTCGCGATCTTCTGCGCGGTCGGCGCCGAAAGCTGGTTCAACCGCGACCGCACCGGCTTCGAAACCGCCGCCCTCAACTCCTCGCTGATCGGGCTGCTGGTGATCCTCCTCGGCCTGCTGCAGATCGTCCTCGTCGCCGCCGCCCTCTACGCCTTCAACCAGGAATGGCACGTCGAGGAGGAGCGGCCGATCGGGTCCGGCGAGGACTACGGCGCCGGTGCCACCGGCCATCCCCAGCCTGCCTGACCTGCGCTTTATCGTTCAGGCCGAGCCGGAGTGGCGGAATTGGCATACGCGATCGACTCAAAATCGATTGCCCTTGCGGGCTTGTGGGTTCGAATCCCACCTCCGGCATCCGCACACTGCCAGGGCGCCAATAGGCTGGGACGGTGAGCGCGGCACCCGGGGACCTGCTGTGGAAGCCTTCGCCTGAGCTGGTCGAGCGCTCGCGCCTGCGCGAGTTCATGCGCTGGCTGGAGCGCGAGCACGGCCTCGCCTTCGCCGGCTACGGCGAGCTCTGGCGGTGGTCGGTCGACGATCTCGACGGGTTCTGGTCGGCGATCTGGGAGTTCTTCGGCGTGCGGGCCGATGGCGACCCCTTCCCCGTGCTTGGCTCGCGCGAGATGCCGGGGGCGCAGTGGTTCCCGAACGCCTCCCTGAACTATGCCGAGCACGTCTTCGCCGGCAAGCGCGACGAGGAGGTGGCGATCCTCCACGCCTCCGAGCTGCGGGAGCTCGAGGAGCTGCGCTGGGGCGAGCTGCGGGCGCAGGTCGCGGCGGTCGCGGCGGGGCTGCGCGGGCTCGGCGTCGGCCGCGGCGACCGCGTCGTCGCCTACATGCCGAACATCCCCGAGGCGATCGTCGCCTTCCTCGCCACCGCCTCGCTCGGCGCGGTCTGGTCGAGCTGCTCGCCGGACTTCGGCCCAGCCAGCGTCGTCGACCGCTTCGCCCAGATCGAGCCGAAGGTCCTCTTCGCGGTCGACGGCTACCGCTACGGCGGCAAGGACTTCGACCGCCGCGAGGTCGTGGCGCGGCTGCAGGAGGCGATGCCGACGCTGGAGCGCACCGTCGTCCTCCCCTACCTCGATCCCGAGCCGGACCTCTCGCCGCTGCGGAACGCGATGCCGTGGGAGGAGCTGCTGCGCTCGGGCGAGGGCGCCGAGCTGCGCTTCGAGCGCGTCCCCTTCGACCATCCCCTCTGGGTCCTCTACTCCTCCGGCACCACCGGGCTGCCGAAGGCGATCGTCCAGGGGCAGGGCGGGATCCTCCTCGAGCACCTGAAGAAGCTCCACCTCCATGTCGACGCCCACCCCGGCGACCGCCTCTTCTGGTTCACGACGACCGGCTGGATGATGTGGAACTTCATCGTCTCGGGCTTGCTGACCGAGGCGGCGATCGTCCTCTACGACGGCAACCCCGGCCACCCGGACATGGACGTCCTCTGGGATCTCGCCGAGCGCGCCGGGATCACGATGTTCGGGACCAGCGCCGCCTACATCGCCGGCTGCATGAAGGCGGGGGTCGAGCCGGGAAGCGGCCGCGACCTCGGCGCCCTGAAGGCGGTCGGCTCGACCGGCTCGCCGCTCTCCCCAGAGGGCTTCGACTGGATCTATGAGCACGTCGGCCGCGACACCTGGCTCTTCTCGACCAGCGGCGGCACCGACCTCTGCACCGCCTTCGTCGGCGGCGCGGTGACGCTGCCGGTCTACCGCGGCGAGCTGCAGGCGCGGGCGCTGGGGGCGGCCGTCGAGGCCTGGAACGAAGAGGGCGAAGCGGTGGTCGAGGAGGTCGGCGAGCTGGTCGTCACCGAGCCGATGCCTTCGATGCCGCTCTACCTCTGGGACGACGAGGACGGCAGCCGCTACCGGGAGAGCTACTTCGAGATGTTCCCCGGCGTCTGGCGCCACGGCGACTGGCTGGAACTGACCCGGCGCGGCACCGCGATCATCTACGGGCGCTCGGACTCGACGATCAACCGCGGCGGCATCCGGATGGG
Source organism: Solirubrobacterales bacterium (assembly GCA_035712505.1). Taxonomy (GTDB): domain Bacteria; phylum Actinomycetota; class Thermoleophilia; order Solirubrobacterales; family 70-9; genus VAYN01. The sequence goes on along the minus strand of DASTAR010000189.1, from coordinate 4,959 downwards.
GACGAGCGAGATCTACCGCGCGGTGCTCGGCATCGACGAGGTGGTGGACGCGCTCGTCGTCGACGTGCCCCGGCCCGGGACCGACGGCTGGATGCCGCTCTTCGTCGTCCTCCGCGAGGGAGCGGAGCTGGACGAGGAGCTGCCGCGGGAGATCGCCCGCCGGGTGCGCGAGCAGTGCTCCCCGCGCCACGTCCCCGACGAGGTCTTTCAGATCGACGAGGTGCCCCGCACGCTCAGCGGCAAGGTGCTGGAGGTCCCGGTGAAGCGGATCCTGATGGGGACGCCGCCGGAGAAGGCCGCCAGCCGCGACTCGCTGGCGAACCCGCGCTCGCTCGACTACTTCGTCGCTATGGCAGGGCGCCTGAACGCCTCGGCTGCCGCCACCGACTGAGTCGCCCTGGCCGCCAGCATCTGCGCCGTCGCCCGCAGCACCGCGAGCACATGCTCGGGTTCGTAGCGGACCTGCTCGTGGGTGAACCGCAGCGGCGTGAGGCCGGCGGCGGTGTGCGCCTGGTCGCGCAGCCGGTCCCGCGCCTGCTCGGCGGGAGTGCGGTGGTAACGCAGCCCGTCGGTCTCGACGACGAGGCCCAGATAGGGCCAGTAGAAGTCGACTTCGAATTCGTTGACGAACTGCCCCGTGAGCGGGCTCGCCAGACCGGCCTGGCCGGCCAGCGGGAGGAAGCGACGTTCCAGCTCCTCCTTGGTGAGGCGGAAGGTGCGGCGGTCGAGGATGTGGCGGAGCCGGGCGACCCCCTTGTCGCCAGCACGTGCCTCCAGCGCCTCTCGCAAGTGCGGCGGATGCGCGAGGTTGTATTTGTCCGCCTCGTTGATCATCCGCTCGACGCCGGAGCGGTCGAGACGGAGCGACATGTCGATGAGCGTCTGCACAGGCGTGGTGACCGGGATGCCGTACTCGCAGGTGATGTAGGGCGCCCGCAGCGAAGGCCTCTGGTGAATCCGGAGTCCAGGGCGGCGCCGACGGGAGAGGCTGGGTAAGGAGAGCTCGACCAGATCGCGCTCCTCCAGCCCCATCCGCCAGAGAGCCGCTGCGCTCGAGTGACTGATCACGCCGCCTTCGCAGGCGAGGACGGCCGCCATCCAGCGCCCGTGGTCCGTAACAGCGGAGCGGCCCACCACATAAACGCCGCGGTGCAACGGGTGCAGTCGTCCCGTCCTGATTCGGTGGTGGATCGCCTGGCGTGTGTACCCCACCCTGCGCAGCTGATCGCTGGATACAACCCCATGCTGGGTTTCAGCCAGCGCCCAAGCCTCCCGGGCCATCCGCACCCGCTCCCGCCGCCGCTCATCTGACAACTGGAGAGTTAAGCTCGTCATAGCGAGGTTAAGTCGCCAGTAGCACCCGACTCTCCCCCTACCCAGCCTGTTTTGCAGGTCGTTGCGGCTTCGTCAGACCATGCCGAGGCCGCCGGAGACGCCTAGCGTCTCCCCGGTCACGTACGAGGCGTCGTCGCTCGCCAGGAAGGCCGCCGCGGCGGCGACCTCCTCGGGTTGGCCTAAGCGGCCCATCTGGGTCGAGGTGCGCATCGTCTCAATGACCTTCTCGCCGATCTCACCGAACTCCTTGGCGCCCATCAGGAGGGGGGTCTCGATCGGACCGGGGGCGATCGCGTTGGCGGTGACGCCGTAGCGGGCTGCCTCGCGGGCGATCGCCTTGGTGAAGCCGATGATGCCTGCCTTGGCGGCGCTGTAGGCGGCCGACCCCTTGGAGCCGACCCGCCCCGCCTCCGAGGCGATGTTGACGATGCGGCCGTAGCCGCGCTCCTGCATCCCCGGCAGGGCCGCGTGGGTGCAGTTCATGGTCCCGCCGAGGTTGACGTCGAGCGTCTGCCCCCACTGCTCCGGAGTGACGTAGACGAAGAAGCCGAAGTTGTCCATGCCGGCGTTGTTGACGAGGATGTGGAGGTCGCCGGCGGCGCCGACGGCGCGGCGGGCGGCGTCGAGGTCGGTGACGTCGAGCTCGACCGCATGGCCGGCGATCTCGCCCGCGACCTTCTCGGCCCCCTCCACGTTGAGGTCGCCGACCCAGACCTCGGCGCCCTCGGCGGCGAGCCGGGCGGCAATCGCGGCGCCGATGCCGCTGGCGCCGCCGGTGACGAGCGCCTTGCGTCCCTCCAGTCTCATGCGGCCCGCAGCATAGACTGCGCGGCTTGACTCCGGACACGGAACCGATCCCGATCATCGGCGGCACCGGCGCCCTCGGCGCCGGCCTGGCGAGGCGCTGGGCCCAGGCAGGCGTGCCGGTCGTGCTCGGCTCACGCGACGCCGGCCGCGCCGAGGAGGCGGCGGCGAAGGCCCGCGAGGCGGTCCCGGACGCCGACGTCACCGGCCTTCGTAACGAGGAGGCGGCGGCCAAGGGCGAGATCGTCTTCCTCACCGTCCCCTTCCGCGCCCAGTCGGAGAACCTCAACAACCTGCGCGAGGCGCTCCGCCCCGGCCAGATCCTCGTCGACTGCACCGTCCCGCTCGCCGCCGCGGTCAGCGGCAAGGCGACGCGCTCGCTCGGTGTCTGGCAGGGATCGGCCGCCCAGCAGGCGCAGGAGATGGTCCCCGACGGCGTGACCGTGGTCGCCGCGATGCACACGCTGGCGGCGCCGATGCTGGCGAAGCTCGACACGGAGCTCGGAGAGGACGTCCTCGTCTGCGGTGACAAGAAGGCAGACAAGGCGCGCGTGGCGCGGCTGATCGAGCAGATCCCCGGCCTGCGCGCGGTCAACGCCGGAGCGCTGGAGATGGCCCGCATCGTCGAGCAGCTGACCCCAATGCTGATCTCGGTCAACAGCCGCTACAAGACCCACGCCGGGGTCCGCCTCACGGGCCTGCCCGAAGACGACCACTGGGCGTGAGGGCCCCATTGCTCAGGGCACGCGCCCAGGCGGCTCGCAACCAGAGGGTCGAGAGGTGAAGGTCGCCCTCCTGGCCGGCGGCACCGGCGGCGCCAAGCTGGCGGCCGGGATGCAGGAGGAGGTCGGACCGGACCTCGCGGTGATCGCCAACACCGGCGACGACATCGAGGCGCTCGGGGTCCACGTCTCCCCCGATCCCGACCTCGTCACCTACTGGCTCAGCGGCGAAATCGACGCCGAGCGCGGCTGGGGGATCGCAGGCGACGAGTTCGTCGTCTTCGCCCGTTTGAAACAACTGGGCGCGCCGAGCTGGTTCGGGCTCTCCGACCGCGACCTCGCCGCCTGCCTCTACCGCCGCCAGTTCCTCGACGACGGCGGCCGCCCGACCGATGCGCAGGCGCAGATCGCCCGCGGCCTCGGGGTCGAGGCGCGGGTTCTGCCGATGACGGACACCCCGGTCCGCACCCGGATCCAGACTCCCGGCGGGGCCCGCGCTCTGCAGGAGTACCTGATCCTCGACGGCGGCCGGCCGCAGGTCCTCGGCGTCGAGCTGGAGGGCATCGAGGCGGCCGAGCCGACGCCGGAGGTGCTGGGGGCGCTGCGCGAGGCCGAGATCATCGTCATCGGCCCCTCGAACCCGGTGATCAGCATCGGCCCGATCCTCGCCGTGCCCGGCATCCACGAGGCGATCGTCGCCTCCCCCGCCCCGGTCGTCGCCGTCAGCCCCTACGTCGCCGGCGCCGTCGTCAAGGGCCCCACCGACCGCTTCATGGAAGGCATCGGGCGGCCGACGACCGCCGCCGGCGTCGCCTCCCTCTACGCCGGGTTGATCGACGCGATGGTCGTCGACGAGGACGACCCCGATCCGGCCCCGCCCGAGATCCCGACCCTCGCGACCGGCACGCTGATGGAGGGCGCGGCCGGGCGGGTGCGGCTCGCCAGGATCGTGCTCGACTACGCCGCTACGCTCGGCCCTTGAAAGCGATCGCGGTACTCCCGGTGAAGCGCTTCGGCGCGGCCAAGCAGCGCATGGCCGGCGGCGTCACCGGCGGCCAGCGGCGCGACCTGGCCGAGGCGATGGTCGCCGACGTGCTCGACGCGATCGGCCAGGCCCGCGCGATCGAGCGCACGATCGTCGTCACCGGCGACCCGATCGCCCAGGAGCTGGCGGCCGATGCGGGCGCCGAGGTCGTGCCCGACCCAGAGGACGCCGGACACGTCGAGGCGGCGCTGGCTGGCATCGCCCGCGCCGAAGCCGACGGCGCCGAGCGGGTGCTGCTGCTGGCCGGCGACTGCCCGCTGCTCGACCCGCGCGAGCTCGACCGCCTGCTGACCGGTGTCCCCGGCAACTACGTCGGCGTCGTCTCCGACCGCCACGGCACCGGCACCAACGCGCTGCTGCTGAGCCCGCCGAACGCGATCGTCCCGGCCTTCGGCGAGGGAAGCCGCGACCGCCACGTCGAGGCGGCGCGCCAGGCGGGCGTGCCGTTCGGGATCGAGGAGCTCCCCTCGATCGAACTCGACCTCGACACCCCGGCGGACGTGATCGCGCTGACGCGCGAGCTGGAGAAGCGGCCGGGGCGGGCGAAGCGAACGGCCAGGGCACTTGGGATATGACCGAGCTGAGGGTGCTGCCCGTCGAGGGCTTGCCTGAGGTCCAGGAGGGAGATCGGGTCGGTCAGCTGGTTTCCGAACGAGTGAAGCTCGAAGCCGGTGATGTCGTGGTCATCTCCCAGAAGGCCGTTTCGAAGGCCGAGGGACGGGTTGTTCGGCTCGATTCGGTAACTCCCTCGGCGAAGGCGCACGAATTGGCGGAGAAGCTGGGTAAGGAGGCGGCGCTCGTGGAGCTCGTGCTCTTAGAGAGCCGCGAGGTGCTGCGGGATGAGCGGGTCTTGATCACTGAAACGCACCATGGGTTCATCTGCGCGAACGCCGGCATTGACAGCTCGAACCTGCCCGAAGATGGAACCGTGTGTCTCTTGCCGAAGGACCCGGACGCTTCGGCGCACCAGATTCGAGCCGAACTGGCGCCAACGGTCGAGGGGCCGGGGATGGGGGTCGCCGGACCCTCCCCGCTGTTGTCCGCCGACCCCCA
>DASTAR010000188.1:0-7739 GCA_035712505.1 Solirubrobacterales bacterium | reverse complement strand
GCAATAAACGACGGTGCAGAGAGTGTCGAGGTCGGCGTGCATCGTGGCCTTTCGGTCGACGGTTGCTTCAGCACCGTCGACTTCGGCCTCTCTGCTTAAAACCCCTTGCCCACGGCGGATCCCGTGGAATCAATCATCTAGCAGCCGCCGCAAGCCCTCTTGCGGGTTATCGTCAACTAGCAGGGATTTCGAGGCCGCCTCGCTAGCCTCCGCCGCTTCGTGCGGCCGCTCGAGCTCAAGAAGGACGTCATCATCAGGATCGGCGCCGCGGCGTCGCTATGCGCGCTGCTGGCGATGCTGGTCGTCGCGGTCGGCACCGCCTCGGCCGGCAAGACCGAAGCGCTGGAAGCGAAGCTGGGCAGGGCGCGCGACGAGGCCGGCGCGCTCTCCGGTCAGCTGCAGGCGACGACGGCGGAGCTCGGCAGCGCCGAAGCCGAAGCGGCGAAGGCGCAGGCGCACGAGGAACGGCTCGACGCCCTGCTGGGCGAAGGCCGCGAGCGCGCCGCCGAGCTCTCCCGGAAGCTCGAGGCCACGAAGCACCGGCTCGCGGTTGAGAAGGCGCGGCTGCAGCGTGCGCGGCAGATCCTCGCCGACCGGGTGGTGGCGATCTACGAGAGCGGCACCCCCGACGCCGCGACCCTCGTCCTCGAATCCGACGACTACCGGGAGCTCGTCGCCCGCAACGACTACCTGCGGGCGATCAACGAAGGCGACAGCGCCCTCGCCGCGCGCGTCGCCGAAGTCCGCGCCGCGGTCCACCGTGAGGTTCTGCGGGTAGGAGACCTCGAGGACGAAGCGGTCGCCTACGACGAACGCCTCGAAGTTGCCCGTGCGGAAATCGCCTCGGTGCGGGAAGCGGCGCAGGCATCGGCGGCGCGGCTGGAAGCGCTGAAGAGCAGCCGCGAAGCCTCGGTGGCGAAGCTCAAAACCGACATCGCCGCCTGGGTCGAACAGCTCCAGGAAGCCCGCCTGGCCGAATCGGAAGCCGAAGCCGAAGAAGAAGTCGGCCGCTGGCTCGGTGGGCCCTACGCGATCCCGACCTACATCGTGATGTGCGAGTCGGGCGGCAACTACAGCGCCCTCAACCCCTCCAGCGGGGCCGGCGGCGCCTACCAGATCCTCCCCTCGACCTGGGAGCTCTACGGCGGCAGGGGCGAACCCCAAAACGCCCCCAAGGCCGAACAGGACCGCATCGCCGGCGAAATCTGGGCCGACTCCGGCCCCAGCGCCTGGGTCTGCGGCTGAGAGGTTTCGCAGGTCACGGTTCCGCGCGGAACCTGCCGGAGAAGATTTACTTTCTGCGCGCCACCGATGACAGTTAGCTTCGTATGGTTGCCTGCGTGGCAGTCATGGCAAGAGAAGCATGGACCGACGAGCGACTCGACGATCTCAAGGAGAACGTCAACCAGCGCTTCGACGGGGTCGACAAGCGGTTCGACCAGGTCGGCGATGAATTCGCAGCGGTTCGGACCGAGATGAAAGCCGGCTTCGAGCGGATCGAGACGAAGTTCGACGGTAAGTTCGATTCTCTTCAGGTGGAAATCAATTCGCGGTTTGGAGCTCTGCAGCGGACCTTGCTCATCGGCTTCTGCACCATGAGCGCCAGCATCATCGGTGCCCTGATTGCCACGCAGCTCTGAAGTAGCGCGGAAATCGCGCGGAAGCGTCACGAAAGTCGAGCTTGCCATCTGCCCGGATTGGCATCATCGACGGACCCGTGAGCTCCGCCTTGGCCGTACATCTGCATGCCCACAGCGAGTATTCGCTTCTCGACGGCGCCTGCAAGATCGACGCGATGGCGGCGCGGGCGGCCGAGCTCGATCAGCCGGCCCTGGGGCTGACCGACCACGGCGTCATGAACGGCGCCGTCGACCTCTACAAGGCGTGTAAGAAGCACGGGATCAAGCCGATCGCGGGGCTCGAGGCCTATCTGGTCGACGATCGCAGGGCGATCAAGGAGCAGGCGCGTTACGAGCGCAACCACCTGACGCTGCTCGCCGAGACCGACGAGGGCTTCTCCAACCTGGTCAAGCTCACCTCCGCCGGCTTCCTCGAAGGCTTCTCCCGGGGCAAGGCCAACGTCGACATGGAGCTGCTCTCCCGGCACTCCAAAGGCGTGATCGTCCTCACCGGCTGCCTGCAATCCCGGTTCTGCCGGCGCCTGGTCGAAGAGCGGGAGGCCGACGCCCGCGCCCACCTCGACGACCTGATCCAGGCCTTCGGCCCCGACCAGGTCTACTTCGAGGTCCAGAAGAACGGGATCGAAGAGCAGGACAAGGCCAACGAGGGAATCGTCCGCTTCGCCCGCGAGCTGAACCGGCCGCTGGTCGGTACCGCCGACGTCCACTACCTGCGGCGCGAGGACTTCGACAACCACGCGGCGCTGCTCTGCGTGCAGACGAAGTCGACCCTGCAGATGCCGAAGATGAGCTTCGACACCAACGAGTTCTACATCAAGGACAACGCCGAAATGGCGGAGTCCTTCGCCGAGTGGCCGGAGGCGGTGCCGACGACGCTGGAGATCGCCGAGCGCTGCGACATCGAGATCGAGCTCGGCAAGCTGCTGCTGCCGCGCTACCCGACCCCGGACGGCGAGGAACCTGAGGCGATGCTGCGGCGGATCGCGATCGACGGCCTGCGCGCCCGCTATGGCGACCCGCCGCCCGCCGAGGCGGTCGAACGGCTCGAGTTCGAGCTCGGGGTGATCGAGGAGATGGGCTTCTCCTCCTACTTCCTGATCGTCTGGGACTTCGTCAGCTACGCGAAGGCGAACGGGATCGCCGTCGGTCCGGGCCGCGGCTCGGCCGCCGGCTCGATCGTCTCCTACTGCCTCGACATCACCGACCTCGACCCGCTCGCCGAAGGCCTGATCTTCGAGCGTTTCCTCAACCCCGGCCGCAAATCGATGCCGGACATCGACATCGACTTCTCGGTCCGCGGCCGCGAGCGGATGATCCGCTACGTCGCCGAGAAATACGGCCGCGAGTCGGTCGCCCAGATCATCACCTTCGGCAAGATGGCGCCGCGCGCGGCCACCCGCGACGCCGCCCGCGTCCTCGGCTTCGACTACGCAACCGGCGACCGTCTGGCGAAGCAGATCCCGGAGCCGATCATGGGCCGCAGCCCCTCCTTCGCGGAATGCCTCGAGCCCGGCGAAGAGCTGAAAAAGACCTACGACGCCGACCCCGACGCGAAGAAGATCGTCGACGTCGCGCAGGGCCTCGAGGGGATCATCCGCAACAACTCGATCCACGCCGCCGCCGTGGTGATCGCCGACCGGCCGCTGCACGAGGTCGTGCCGCTGCAGCTGGCCGAGGACAAGAGCGCCCCCGCCGCCACCAACGAGAAAGGCAAGCCGGAGCGCCAGTACAAGATCGTGACCCAGTACTCGATGAACCCGATCGAGGAGATCGGACTGCTGAAGATGGACTTCCTCGGCCTCCGCAACCTCGACGTGATCGAGGACGCGATCGACATCATCGAGCGCTCGCGCGGCGAGCGGATCGACATGGCCGGGATCCCGCTCGACGACGCCAAGACCTACTCGATGCTCGCCGAGGGCGACTCGACGGGGGTCTTCCAGTTCGAGTCGGAGGGGATGCGCGACGCCCTGCGCAAGGTGAAGCCGACCGAGTTCGCCGACCTGGTCGCGCTCGGCGCCCTCTACCGGCCGGGCGCGATGGCCTACATCCCCACCTACGCCAAGGGCAAGCGCAACCCCGCAAGCGTCCGCTATCCGGACCCGCGGCTGCGGGAGATCACCGCCGAGACCTACGGGTGCGTCATCTACCAGGAGCAGCTGATGGCGATCGCCCGCGAGCTGGCCGGCTTCTCGGGCGCCGAGGCGGACGACCTGCGCAAGGCGGTTGGCAAGAAGAAGCGCGACCTGATGGCGACGATGAAGGACAAGTTCATGCAGGGCCTGGCCGAATCGAACACCGACCCGGGCGTCGCCGCCGATCTCTGGAAACTGAACGAAGCGGCCGCCGACTACTCCTTCAACAAGTCTCACGCCGCCTGCTACGCGCTGATCTCCTACCGCACCGCCTATCTCAAGGCCAATTTCCCGGCCGAGTACATGGCGGCGGTTATCTCCTCGGTGATGAACACCAAAGACAAGGTGCCGTTCTTCGTCAACCGCTGCTCGGAGATGGAGATCGAAGTCCTGCCCCCCGACGTCAACTCCTCCGGCCACTCCTTCGTCGTCTCCGAGAACGCGATCCGCTTCGGCCTCGACGCGGTCAAGAACGTCGGCCACGCCGCGGTGGAGGCGATCCTCCGCGCCCGCGAGGACAAGCCGATCGAGTCGATCTGGGACTTCTGCGAGCGGGTCGACAGCCGCGCCGTGAACAAACGGGCGATCGAATGCCTGATCAAGTGCGGGGCCCTCGACTCCACCGGCGCCAGCCGCAAGGGGATGCTGGAGGCGCTGCCGGCGGCCCAGTCGGCCGGGCAGAAGGCGCAGGAGGACGCGCAGCTCGGTCAGGGATCGATCTTCGACTTCGGCGATGGGGACGGCGGTAGCGCGGCGCAGACGCATGTGCACCAGCGGCCGCCGATCCCGGCCGAGGAGTTCGACCGCGCCGAGATGCTGGCCATGGAGAAGGAGGTGCTCGGCACCTACCTCTCCTCGCACCCGCTGGCGGAGGTCGGGCCGGCGCTGCGGGCGCGGGTCGACTGCAGCCTCGCCCAGCTCGCCGGCAAGCCGGACGGGGCCTGGGTCACGGTCGGCGGGATCGTCGTCGAGTGCAAGAAGATCCGCACCAAGAGCGGCAACCAGATGATGTTCGCGACCCTCGACGACGTCGAGGGCCAGGTCGAGATGCTGGTCTTCAAGGCCGACCAGTCCGAGAGCGCCGAGGTGATCCAGCCCGACTCGATCGTCCTCGTCCGCGGTCGCCTCGACCACAAAGACCGCGGCGAGACCAAGCTGGTGGTGCAGGAGGCGCAGCGCTTCGAACCCGACGAGGCCGAGGTCGCCAGGGCCAAGAGGAACGCTCCCGTTGCCGCCGTCCCCGCCGGGCCGTTCGAGGTCCCGATCAACCTCGCGATCTGGAGCGAGACCCTCTGCGACGAGGTGAAGGCCGTGCTGGAGCACCACAAAGGGGACGTCGAGGTGCACCTGGTGATCGGCGAGCGCCGGTACAAGGCGGGTGAGCGCTACAAGGTCAAGCCGTCCAAAGGCCTGGAAGCCGAGTTGGAGCACATTCTCGGCGCGGCGGCTATCGCTGCCTGATCGCCTGGTTCCGTGATCTCACCTCCTTAGACTTCCGCTATGAGCGCTACGCGCACCCAGGTCGGCGAGTGTCGCCAGTGTCGCTCCTTCTGCGACAAGATGGTCGAGCCGCGCGGATGCATAGAGCTCGGCTGCCGCTACCTCTACAGCTTCGTCGACAGGCTCACCGGCGAGCAGTACGTCGGCTGCATGCAGGAGGTCTACGGGGCGGAGGTGGAGCTCTCGGCGGTGCTGGAGAAGGGCGGCTTCGGCGGCGTGAAGATGACCGGCGAGCCGCTGCCGCACTGCCAGTTCTCGGTCGAGCGCGCCTACGAGGGCGATGGGGAGTCCTACGGCTGCGTCAACCGCCGCTTCTTCGACTGCACCGACGAGGGCGGCGAGGGGCTGCGGGCGTTCGATCTGCGCGACGTCTAACGGGTCTCTTTCAGGCACGGAACGATCTCGACACCCCTTGGTGACGCGACACCGTTCCATGTAGACTTTGGCTTCATGGCTGATTCCTCCGTCGCCGACGTCGACGCCACCGCGCTGCTCGACGAGGCCAACTCCACGTCCGAGGCTCAGGGCGAACCGAAGTTCTCGCTCGAGCTGAACCAAGACCAGAAGGACATCCGCGAGTGGGTGCACGGCTTCGCCGAGGGCGTCGTCCGGCCGGCCGCGGCGGAGTGGGACGAGCGCGAGGAAACGCCGTGGCCGATCATCCAGGAGGCCGCCAAGATCGGCCTCTACAGTTTCGAAGCCGTCGGTCAGTTCTGGGCTGACGAGACGGGGCTGACTTTGCCGATCGCCAACGAGGAGCTGTTCTGGGGCGACGCCGGCATCGGCATGGCGATCATGGGCACGACGCTCGCGGTCGCAGCGATCTTCGGGCAGGGAACCCCGGAGCAGATGGGAGAGTGGATTCCGCAGTGCTTCGGCACCGGCGACGACGTCAAGCTCGGCGCCTTCTGCGCGTCGGAGCCCGACGCGGGGTCCGACGTCTCCGGCATCCGCACCACCGCCAAGTACGACGAGGCCAAGGACGAATGGGTGCTGAACGGCCAGAAGGCCTGGGCGACCAACGGCGGCATCGCCAACGTCCACGTCATCATCGCCTCGGTCGACCGCGAGCTCGGCTCGCGCGGCCACGCCGCCTTCGTGATCCCGCCGGGCACGCCCGGCTGCGAGCAGGGCGCCAAGGTGAAGAAGCACGGCCTCCGCGCCTCCCACACCGCCGACGTCCATCTCGACGACTGCCGGGTGCCGGGCTCCTGCCTGCTGGGGGGCAAAGAGAAGCTCGACGAACGGCTCGCCCGCGTCCGCGAGGGCAAAAAGGCCAAATCGCAGGCGGCTATGCAGACCTTCGAGGCAAGCCGGCCGACCGTCGGCGCCCAGGCGCTCGGCATCGCCCGCGCCGCCTACGAGTACGCGCTCGACTACGCCAAGGAGCGCGAACAGTTCGGCAAGAAGATCGTCGAGAACCAGTCGATCGCCTTCGATCTGGCCAACATGAAGCTCGAGATCGACGCTGCCCGGCTGCTCGTCTGGCGCGCCGCCTGGATGGGCCGCAACGGCCACAAATTCGAAAATGCCGAGGGCTCGATGTCGAAGCTCAAGGCCGGCGAGGTCGCCGTCTGGGTGACCGAGCGGGCGATCCAGATCCTCGGCGGCAACGGCTACACCCGCGAGTTCCCGGTCGAGCGGATGCACCGCGACTCGAAGATCTACACGATCTTCGAGGGCACCTCGGAGATCCAGCAGCTGGTGATCTCCCGCGCCATCTCCGGGCTCCACATCAAATAGAGACTTACGGCGGGAGAGCAAGAGCCGGTGCGCAGGGGCACCGGCTCTTGTCGCCTGCCTTTGACAAGTGGAGAGTTAACCCTGCTATAGGCAGTCTAACTCGCCAATTGCTCACTTCTTGCGGCGCTTGAGCCCTTCGCGCCTTAGTCGCTGCGCCAGGGTTACTTCGGCTTTGGAGCTGCCCTTCTTTTCCGGACCAGGAGTCTCGAGGGTCGCCGGTAGGCCCTCGAAGCGGGGCTCTGAGAGGAAGGCGGAGAGGCCTCTTTTGCCCATCTCGCCCTTGCCGATGTTGGCGTGGCGGTCGAGGCAGGCGCCGAGGGGGACGGCGGCGTCGTTTACGTGGACCGCGCCGAGGCGGTCTAGCCCTACCTTGGCGTCGGCTTCGTCTAGGACGGCCCCCAGGTGCTGCTCGTCGGTGATGTCGTACCCCTGGACGAAGAGGTGGCAGGAATCTAGGCAGAGGCCGAGGCGATCGCCGCCGCCCGCCAGCTCGACCAGCTGGGCGGTCTCGTCGAAGTTGCGGCCGAGGAGGCCTTTGTGGCCGGCGGTCTGCTCGATCAGCAGGCGGCAGCGGTCGGTCTGCTTCAGCGCCTCGGCGATCACCTCGCCGGCGCGTTTCATCGAGGGGCCGTGGGGCTCGCCTTTCTGCGCGCCGGGGTGGAGGACGACGCCGGCGGCGCCGATGCCATCGCCGATCGAGAGCGCGTGGGTGAGCGAGGTC
>DASTAR010000187.1:0-8409 GCA_035712505.1 Solirubrobacterales bacterium | reverse complement strand
GAGTGCCTCCCCGGACAACAGCGGGGAGGGTCCGGGGAGGCACTCCCCCGGCTCCGTTTCAGGCGTTGCGCATATCCTGCTGAGCGATGAGGGGGATTCGGGTCAGAGACACCCTGTCCGGAGAGCTGCGGTCTTTGGATGGGGGGAGCGAGGTTGGGATCTACGCTTGCGGGCCGACCGTCTACAGCCGCATCCACATCGGCAACGCCCGCCCCTTCGTCGTCTTCTCGCTCTTCGCCCGCTTCCTGCGCAGCGAGGGCTACCGGCCGAAGCTGGTCGTCAACGTCACCGACGTCAACGACAAGATCTACGTTGCCGCGCGGACGGCCGGGAAGCCCTCCGGCGAGTTCGCCGCCGAGATGACCCAGGCCTACTTCAGGGACACCGATCGCCTCGGGCTCGGCCGCCCGGACTCCGAGCCGCTGGCGACGGAGACGCTCGCCGGGATCGTCGCCCTGATCCAGGAGCTGGTCGACTCCGGCCATGCCTACGAGTCCGGGGGCGACGTCTACTTCCGCGTCCGCAGCTTCGATCCCTACGGCAAGCTCTCAAACCGCCGTCCCGAGGACATGGACCAAGGCGAGGACGCGGGGAGCGCGTCGCTCAAGGAGGAGCGCCTCGACTTCGCCCTCTGGAAGGCCCGCAAGCCCGACGAGGACACCAGCTGGGACTCCCCCTGGGGCCCCGGCCGCCCCGCCTGGCACATCGAGTGCTCCGTCATGGCCGAGCAGGAGCTGGGCGCCAGCTTCGCGATCCACGGCGGCGGCTCCGACCTCGTCTTCCCCCATCACGAGAACGAGATCGCCCAGTCCGAGGCCGCCGGCCGCCCCTTCGCCCGGATCTGGATGCACAACGGGATGATCGAGACGAGCGACGCCAAGATGTCGAAATCCGAGGGCAACATCTTCCAGCTCTCGGAGGCGCTCGATCGCTACGGGCGCGAGGCGGTCGTCGCTTACCTGATCTCCGGGCATTACCGGCAGCCGCTTGCATTCGGCGAGGAGCAGATGGAGGAAGCGGTCGCTCGGGTCGAGCGTTTGCGGAACTTCTTTCGGGACAAGGCGCTGGGAGCCTCGGGGGAGGGGTCCGGCGGACAAGATGGGGAGGGTCCGGCGGACCCCTCCCCCGAGGCTCAGAACGCAGCCGCCCGGAGGCTCGAGGCGTTCAAGGTTGCGCTTGCCGACGACTTCAATACGCCCCGGGCACTCGCTGAGGTCTATGAGCTGATCGGGGAAGCCAATCGTGGCGAGGTTGATGGCGAAGAGGCAGCTGGAGCGATTGCGGAGATGCTCGACTTGGTCGGCCTTAGCACCCTCACCCAGCCAGACGAGGGTGTTGAGGCCGACCAGGAAGCTCAGCAGCTGATGGAGGAACGTGAGGAGGCTCGGGCAGCCAAGGAATTCGAGCGAGCTGATCAGCTGCGGGACCAGCTCGCAGCTCTCGGATGGACGGTTCGAGACTCCGCTGACGGTCCGCAGCTGGTGCCGCAGGAGTTGAGATGAACGCAGCCGACTTTCGCCCCACCCGGCTGTGGCAAATGCCGGCTTCGCTCCAGCGCTGATGGCGAACCAGTTCATCTACGGGCGTCGTCCCGTTGCCGAGGCGGAGCGGGGGCGACGGCGGGTTCACCGGATCTGGCGCGCGCCGGAGACTTCAAGCGAGGAGCTGGAGCGCCTCTGCGGCTCACCGGATCATCAGGGTGTCGTAGCCGAGGTCGACCCCTACCCTTACGGAGACGCTCACGGCATGCTTCGCGAGGGAGTTCTCATCGTCGCCTTGGACCAAGTCCAAGACCCGCGCAACCTGGGCGCCGTCTGCCGCTCGGCCGAGTTTGCCGGCGCTGCCGGCGTGGTCATTCCCGAGCGCCGGGCTGCCGCCATCACCCCGGCTACCTGCAAGGCCTCCGCCGGAGCCGTGGAGCACATAGAAGTAGCCGCCGTCCGCAACCTCGCCGATTGGCTCTCAGAAGCAAAGGAGCAGGGCTTCTGGATCTGGGGTGCCGATGCCGAGGCGCTACAAAGTCCATGGTCCACCGACCTGACCGGCTCCACTGTGCTGGTTCTAGGCGGCGAGGGCAAGGGCCTGAGGCCTCGAGTAGCCGACAGCTGCGACGGCTTAATAGCTCTCCCTCAACGAGGCAAGGTGGAATCTCTCAACGTCTCCGGAGCCGCCACCGCCCTGCTGTTCGAGGCGCTGCGTCAGCGTAGTTAGCTGCAAACGGTCACCAGCGGGGGCGGGCCCCCCGCCCCCGCCCGAACCCCTTCCCATGCAACCCGATTTGCAATTTCGCAAACTGGGGGTTGACAGAACATCGCAAACCAGTAAGAGTGCGCCTTGCAAATAGGGCTGAACCTCAACTTGAGGCTCACCCGTGTAGAAGGCGCCTGCCAGGGGAGGTAAGCGGCGCCACGACCCTTCAGCAAGGAGAAGGATCTGTGGCTCTATCTACGCCCACGCAGGAAATGCCGCTAACGCAGGGCAGCGCGCGTCTCACCGTTTCTAACCCTCAAGCTGAGCTTGATGATCACTACCTCGTGGCGCTGGCCAAGGAAGGCCGGACCGACGCCTACGACACGATCGTCAAGCGCTACCGCGGCTTCGTCCGCCTCAAGGCTTCGTCCTACTTCCTCCTCGGGGGAGAGTCGGACGACCTGATCCAGGAGGGCCTGCTCGGCCTCTACAAGGCGATCCGCGACTACCGCACCGACCGCGAGTCGAGCTTCCGCAACTTCGCCGAGCTCTGCATCACCCGCCAGATCATCACCGCGGTGAAGACCGCCACCCGCAACAAGCACACGCCCCTCAACCAGTACGTCTCCTTCAGCCAGACCCCGGCCGCGGCAGGCGACTCGGAGACGACGCTGGACGAGATCCTGCCCGGCCCGAGCGTCCACGATCCCGTCAACCAGGTGATCGCCTCCGAAGAGCTGGAGAGCCTCGTCTCCTGCCTATCGGGCGTCTCCGGCGTCCTCTCCGACCTCGAGAGCCGGGTCCTCTCGCTCTACCTCGACGGCCACTCCTATGAGCTGATCGCCGAGCGCCTCGAGTGCGATACCAAGACCGTTGACAACGCCCTTCAGCGCGTCAAGCGAAAGGTGGGCTCCCACCTCGAGTCACGAAACGTGCTGCTTTAGGGGGAACGCACCGACTGCGGCAGGTCGGCGATCACGTACTCCAGCAGCTCCTTCCCGTGGTCCGAGGCGACGGCTATGTCGTCGGCCTTGACTCGGACCCGGTGCAGGGACTGCATCCGCAGCACGTCGCCGTCGCAGCGGTGGTTGGGGAAGATCCCCGAGTAGGAGACCCCCAGCCGCTCGAGGTGGTCGGCGACGAGGGCGGTCGCCGGTCGCTCGAGCGGCAGGTCGATGTAGATCGCGTCGAGTCCGGCGCGGTGGAAGAGGTGGTGGCGCTCGGCGCCGATCGCCTCCTCCAGGTCCGCACCGGGGCTGTAGACGGTGAGCAGCGCCAGGTTGTGGTCTCGGTCGATCTCGACGTGTAGCTCGCTGCGCGCCTTCGGGTCGCATTGCGGCGAGGGGTCGGCCAGCTCTCCCCGCAGCCCGCAGATCTCGATCGTTTGGGCGACGATCTGCCGGTGCCGCGCGGGCGCATACACGGCGCGCTCGTGCCCGTCGTTCAGCTTCGTGTAGAAGAGCGCCGCCGACTGGCGCCCGCGCCGCCCCTGCGCCGCATCGTTGCTGACGGTGGCTGGAATCCAGCCGAGCAGGAAGCCGGTCTCGTGGGCGCCCAGGTCGATGTTCGCCTTCTGGCTGTAGGGATGGGCGGCGGTCGCCTCGCTGTACATCCCGGCCAGTCCCCGCTCTCGCGCCCAGTCCATCAGCCACCTCTTCGTGCGGGTGAAGATGTGCTGGCCCCGGGCGGCCGGCTGCGTCACCGCCTGGCCGGAATGGGCGACCGCATCGCCCGCAGCCGCTAAGCTCATCCCCATGTGGCAAAGCAGCTCCCCTGCAGGGCTTTCGGCAATGCAGGAGACATAGGTTCCGTCAGCGATACGGCGTCCAACCTCGTCGGGGTCGTACACCCACCGAAGGTCGTAGCTTCGACCGTAGGCGGCCTCGATGGCGTCCGTCAGCACGGTACCCTCGTCTGACCCCAAGAACCTGAACGTCACGTCCATTACGGACATCATCGCCACCACGCCCGCCTAGCTCAACCTGGGAGAGCACCTCATTTGTAATGAGGAGGTTGCCGGTTCGATTCCGGCGGCGGGCTTCTTCCTCATCTGGGCCGCAACTTTCCCCCTCGGTGGACGTTTAGCCAGCCGATGCGGCGACCGGCTGCATTGGCAGGCGAAACCGACAGAGGAGGCAACCAGATGCGGCAACAGCGGGAGAGCGAAGCGGGGGAGGGAGGGCCGGGCCGCCGGCTGACGATGGCGATCGCGGCCGTTGCCGCCGTCTGCCTGGCGTTCGCCGGGGCGGCGCAGGCGTCCGTGATCAGCATCGGCAGCGTGCTGCCGGAAAAATTCGAACAGGTCGAATTCGTACGTCCGCAGACCTTCTTCAACACGGCCTTGCCCGAGTCCGGGGCGACGCTGGCCACTCCCGTGAACGGGGCCGTCGTGAAATGGCGGATCGTCGGTGCGACCGGAGGGCCGTTCTACCTGCGGGTTCTTCATCCCAACGGAAAGGGCGCCTACGAAGCAGCCGGCACCAGCTCGGGGGCATCGCCCGCCGATCCGGGTCTGCAGGAATTCTCGACCAACCTGAAGATCAAAGCCGGCGATCTGATCGGGCTCGATGCGACCAGCGGGACCGACAAGATCGGCGTCGCCGACGCCTCCGGCGCGAAGTACGAAACGATCTTCCCGCGGGCGGTCGAAGGATCGGTGGTACCGCCGACCGAACCGGTCAGCGGCAAGGAGATCGAGCTCAGCGCGCTGATCCAGCCGGAGCCTGAAGTGACGCTCGTCTCGCCGCCGTTCGGTCCGGTGACCGGGGGCACGGCCGTGACCATCACCGGCACGAACCTCACTCAGGCGAGCGAAGTGGACTTCGGCAGCACGCCCGCGGCGACGTTCACGGTCGATTCCGACACCGAAATCACCGCGACGGCCCCGAAAGCGCTGCTTCCGGGGCAGGTAGACGTAGCGGTCACCACCTTCGCCGGCACCAGTCCGAACACGCACTTCGACGACTTCGTCTACACGGCGTGCGTGGTGCCGCGGATCAAGAACCGGACGCTGAAGGTTGCGAAGGCGATGCTGCGCCGAGCCGGCTGCAAGCTCGGCCACGTGAAGAAGGTCAACGTGCCGAAGCCGAAGAAGATCGGCAAGGTCCTCAGGCAGGCCCCGAACCCGGGCAGGGTCCTGGCACCGGGCGCCCGGGTCCGCATCCAGCTCGGGCGGTAGGCAGGGCGGGGGCGGGCCTTGGTCCGCCCCTTTTTTTTGATTTGGGCGGCAGCCCGGGTGTAGGGTCGGGCCAGGCAGGGTTACTCGGAAAGGAGGCCCTGATGGCCGCGGAAGTCAAGAATTTCGACTCACCCGATGAGACGCGGGCGTTCGAAGGCAGAGGCCAGGCGAAGGTGGTGGAGCTGGCGGGCCACAGCGTCGGCTACGGCACCTTCGAGCCCGGCTGGAAGTGGTCGGAGAACGTGAAGCCGATCGCGGGGACCGATTCGTGCCAGGTCGCCCATTTCGGCTACGTGCTCTCCGGCAGCATGCGCGTCCACATGGACGACGGCCAGGAGATCGAGATCAACGCCGGCGACGTGGTGGCGATCCCGCCTGGGCACGACGCGGAGGTGACCGGCTCGGAGCCCTGCGTGATGGTCGATTTCGGCGAGATCGGCGACTACGCCAAGCGGTGAGCCGCTAGCGGGAACTCAGGAAGGGGGTTCGCCGCCGAGGAGCCGAGCCTTCTCGGCGGCGAACTCCGCTTCGGTGAGGATGCCCTTGTCGCGCAGCTCGCCGAGCTTTTCCAGGCGCTGCAGGCGGGCGTCCTCCGGCTCGACCGGCACCTCCGTCGCCGGTGCCTCGGCCGCCCCCCGCTCGCTCGTGCCCTGGCGTCGCACCTCGGGCAGGCGCAGCTTCGAGGCCTGCTCGCCGACCCGCTCCGGGATGTTGGCGTCTTTGACCGCGCTGACGACTTTGTCGCGGGTGTGGCCGAAGACGTCGTCGTAGGTGGCTCCCGGGAATTCGTCTTCGGTTTGCTTGCGCAGCTCGCGGATCCCGAAGGCGGCCATCCCGGCGATGATCAGCGTAGTCAGGAAGGTGCGCAGCCCCTGGGTCGGCCCGGTGAGGAAGTAGAAGCAGACGAGGATCGCCAGGCCGGTGTAGACGTAGGCGACGTGCTGCCGCAGGGCGGGGGCCATGTAGCGGCGGGTGGCGCGTGCGCCCCCGGTCGGAGAGGCGAGCCAGCCGGCGGCGGCGAAGAGGACGCCGACGACGATGACCGTCGTCGCGATGCTGATCATCAGCGAGGTGCCGATCGACCAGGCGGCTTCGCCGGCCGGCTTGACGTTGTCGTTGGTCACCAGCTGGCTGACGACGATGCCGCCGGCGACGTGGCGGAAGACGACGGCGGCGAAGCCGGCGGCGATCAGGCCGATGCCGCTGTAGAGGACGGTGACCCAGCGGCTTCCGCGCGAGAGGTAGATCGCACCGCCGAAGGCTGCGAAGGTGAGGATCGAGAGCAGCAGCGCCAGTCCTTTGATCGCGACCGCGATGTTCTGCGCGGTCTTCAGCTGGTCGGACCTGAGGATGTGGACCTGGCCGGCGTCGGGCGGCAGCTTTTCGGCCAGGTCTTCGCCGATCCCGACCTGGTTGGCGAGGTTGGTGAGGAGGCTGCCGAGGTTGAGGGTGACTTCCCCGTTTTCGGTTTCGACCGCTTCCTTCTTGTTTTCCAGGACCGCCAGCAGCTGTTCGTGGGTGGCTCGGTTAGCGTCTTCCCACAGTTCCTGCGCGGTGGAGGTTTCGAGCACCTTTTCGGCGCCCTGGCCGGCGACCTGGCGCAGCCCGCCGGCCGCCGGTCCGGCGAGTTCCTTGACTTCGCCGGGGAGGATGCCTTCCAGTTCCTTGCGGACGTTGACGTTTTCGTAGAGCTGGTCGACCAGGTAGCTGCCGACCGCTTCGCGGATCTTCGCGTTGTGCAGGAGCTTGCCGCTGGTTTCGACCCAGTCGTTGGTGTTGAGCGCCTGCCGCTCGATCCAGATCGCGAAGACGCTGAGGAAGGCGAGAATCGAGCCGAGGACGATCAGCACCCTGACAGTACGTCGACGTCCGCGGCTCATGGCGGGATGCTATACGTGACATCAGCATGAAGCTAGAGGGCATTCACCACATCACCGCGATCACCGAGAACGCCCAGCGCAACGTCGACTTCTACGCTGGCGTCCTCGGGCTGAGGCTGGTCAAGAAAACCGTCAACCAGGACAACCCGACCGTCTACCACCTCTTCTTCGCCGACGAGGGCGGCGACCCCGGGTCCGACCTGACCTTCTTCGAGTACCCCGGCGCGCCCCAGGGCCGGGCCGGCGCCGGCATGGTGCACCGGATCGTCTGGCGGGTCGCTTCGGCGGACGCCTTCGGCTTCTGGGAGGAGCGGCTGGGCGCCAACGGCACCGAGTCGAGGCGCGAGGGGGAGGCGCTCGTCTTCTCCGATCCGGAGGGCCTCGACCACGAGCTGGTCGTCGTCGACGTTCCCGACGCGCCGCTGATCGCCGACCACCCGGAGGTCCCCTCCGAGCTGGCGCTGCAGGGATTCCACGCCGTGCGGGCCTACTCGGTCGCGCCGCAGGCGAGCAGCGGCCTGCTCGAGGCGCTCGCCTTCGAGCGGGTCGACGGCGGCTGGGAGGCGCGCGGCGAGAAGCGCGGCGGCCTGTACTTCTACGACGAGCCGCCGAGCGAGCGGGGCCTGCAGGGCGCCGGCAGCGTCCACCACGTCGCCTGGGCTTCGACTCCGGAGGAGCTGCTCGACTGGCGTGAGAAGGCTCTGGCGGGCGGGGCGCAGCCGACGCCGGAGATCGACCGCTTCTACTTCCGTTCCGTCTACTTCCGCGAGCCGAGTGGGGTGCTGTTCGAGATCGCCACCCTGGGCCCGGGCTTCACCGTCGACGAGCCGCTCGAGCACCTGGGCGAGAAGCTCTCGCTGCCGCCGGACTTCGAGCACCTGCGCGACGAGGTCGAACCGCGCCTGCGCCCGGTCGAGAACCCGCGCGTCCAAACGCAGGGTTGATCGCCGACTTCACCTGGCGCGACGCCGGGCGGGTTGTGGTCTTCCGGCGGGGTGGGGTTGGCGATGCGGCTGAGGTTTTGCGCGAGCAGGGGGTCGAGGAGTTCGAGCTGCTGACCACGCAGCGGGCGCTGGCGGGCGCGCCGACGCTGGCTGAGGCAGCGAGCGGAGTGCACGAGGTGCAGTCCGGGCAGGTCCCGGCCGCCGCCGCGGCGTTGCT
>DASTAR010000186.1:0-3844 GCA_035712505.1 Solirubrobacterales bacterium | reverse complement strand
GCCGACCCCCTTCACCACCGTTTCCGGCAGCCGCTTTTCCGCGAGACCGCAGGAAACCCGACATATTCGGGTCCCTTGCGGTCTCGCGTGCAGCCCGTCTGCCAGAACGTGTTGCTGAGGGGTCCGGTCGTACTCCGATCGAATCTTCGGGCGACATGCAATCGGATTCTTGTCCTCCATAGGAGGACAGCATGTTCTGGAGCCGGGCCCGTCAGGGCCGCGACAAATTCGAGCGGAGGACGACCGGACCCCTTTACAAGCGCGCTTCGTCCTGCGCCGTCTATAGCTTCGCGCCCTCGATGGCGATCACTGACGCGAACCGGAAGTGGTGGACGCTGGCGGGGGCTTGTGCCGGGTTGTTCCTGCTGATGCTGGATTCGACGGTGGTGGCGCTGGCGCTGCCGGCTATTCGGCATGACGTCGATGCGAGTGCGGAGGGGCTGCAGTGGGTCATGAACGGCTACCTGCTGACGATCGCGGTGCTGGTGGTCACCGCTGGGCGGCTGGGGGACATGTTCGGGCGCAAGCGGGTCTTTCTCTTCGGGATGGTCTTCTTCGCGCTCGGCTCGGTGGTGTCCGGCGCCGCCGGCGACCAGGACGCGCTGATCCTCGGCCGAGTCCTGCAGGGGGTGGGGGCGGCGCCGATGCTCTCGCTCTCGCTGGCGCTGGTCTGCAAGGTCTTCCCAAGCGAGGAGCAGCCACGGGCCCTCGGTATCTGGGCGGCGGTCTCGGCGGTGGCGCTGGCGGTCGGCCCGCTCGCCGGCGGCCTGCTGATCGAAATCGACTGGCGGGTGATCTTCTGGATGAACCTGCCGGTCTCGGTGCTGGGGATCGCGATCACCCTGGCGGCGGCGCCGGAGTCGACCGACCCCGAGGCGGGCAACCGGATCGACTGGCCGGGGCTCGCGGCGCTCAGCGTCGGGCTCACGGCGGTGGTCCTGGCGCTGGTCCAAGCGGAGGCGTGGAGCGCCGAGGCGATAGCCGTCCTCGCCGTCCTCGGCCTCGTCGCCGTGCTGGCCTTCTGGGCGATCGAGCACCGGGTCCGCGCCCCGATCGTCGAATTCGACCTCTTCCGCAACGGTCCCTACTTCGGCGCCAGCGCCGCCGCCTTCGCCCTCGTCGGCTCCTACTGGGCGGTGATGTTCTTCCAGCCCCAGTACCTGCAGGACGTCCGCGGCCACTCGCCGATCCTCAGCGGCCTGATGATCCTGCCGGTGACGGTGCCGATGATCTTCATCTCGCCCTTCTCGGGCCGCCTGATCAAGAGCTTCGGAGCCCGCCGCCTGATGACCACCGGGATGGCCTGCGGCCTGGTCGGCCTCCTCGTCCTCACCCGGCTGCAGGCCGACAGCCCCTACCCGCTCCTGCTGGTCGGCTACCTGCTCTTCGGCATCGCTCTCGGCCTCGTCTACGCCCCGATGTCAACCGCGGCGATGGCGGCGATGCCCGGCGACAAGGTCGGCATCGCCTCGGGAGTCCTAGCCATGGACCGAGTCCTAGCCGGCGCCGTCGCTCTGGCCGCCACCGGCGCCGTCTTCCACGCCCTGCTGGACACCCACTCCTTCGCCACCGCAGTAGCCGGCTCGACGTGGGTAGCTGTAGCTCTCACCGCACTCGGCACGGCACTCACGTGGGCATGCGTCCGCGACCAGGGGGAGGCAGTCCCAGAGGATCAGCACCGAATGCACCACAAGCGCTTCCACCTATGAGGAGAGGGTGCCCTCTGACAAAGGCTCCAGAGACCACGTCGGCAGTTCGCCCGCGTTGAGCTGCGCGACGGTCTTTGGCAGAGGACACCCTCTCCTCAGCCACGCTCCCCCACTTCACTTGACAAACCTTAATCCGACCTGTCCACATGGAATTCAGCAGACCGCATTCCAGAGCCCTTTCTGCCATCCTCTTAGGCGATGCCTTCACTGTCCGGGGATGAGCTTCAAGAGTTATCCGAACGCCAGGATCCCCGACTTCTAAGAGCACTCGACGTAGTCGCCCCCGGCGGGGCGCTGCGGGAGGGGATCGACAACATCGTTCATTCGCGGACGGGCGGCCTGCTCGTCGTCGGCGACCTCGATGACATCTCGCACCTGCTCTCCGGAGGCATCAAGCTCGACGTCGACTACTCGCCCGCGATGCTCTACCAGGTGGCGAAGATGGACGGGGCAATCGTCCTCAACGGCGAGGCGACGAAGATCGCCTGGGCCAACGTCCAGCTGATGCCGGACCCGACGATCCTCAGCTCGGAGACCGGCACCCGCCACCGCACCGCCGAGCGCGTCTCCAAACAGACCACCGCGCTGGTGATCGCGATCTCCCAGCGGCGCGACGTCGTCTCCCTCTACGTCGAGGGCACCAAGTACATCCTCCAGGACATCCCGGCCGTGCTCGCGAAAGCGAACCAGGGCCTCGCCACGCTCGAGAAGTACCGCCAGCGGCTCGACCAGGTCTCGGCGCGGTTGACCCAGCTCGAGTTCGACGGCGGCGTCGTCCTCCACGACGCGCTCTCGGCCCTGCAGAGGGCCGAGCTGGTGACCCGGATGGCGGTCGAGGTCGAGCGCTACATCGTCGAGCTCGGCACCGAGGGCCGGCTGATCGAGATGCAGCTGGAGGAGACGATGGTCGGCGTCGCCGCTGACAAGACCGCCCTGATCCGCGACTACTCGGTCGAGGACTCCGAGCAGAACCTGACCGCGGTGCTGCAGGCCCTGGGCCGCATGCCCCATCAGGACGTGCTCGACTTCGGTCGTCTCGCCGAGCTGCTCGGCTACGACCGCAAGGTCAACACCCTCGACCTCGCGGTCGGCCCGCGCGGATACCGCGTGCTGGGCCGGGTCCCCCGCATCCCCAAGCTTGTCGTCCAGAAGATCACCCAGGAGCTGGGCGGGCTGGAGGAGGTCCTGGCGACCTCCGACGAAGAGCTCGCCGCCGTCGACGGCGTCGGCGCCCAACGCGCCAAAGACATCCGCGAGGGCTTGCGGCGGCTCCAGGAGGTTGATCTGGTCGACCGGTACTTGCAGAGCTGACGGCAACCCCTGCCGTCGAAAACGAAAGGAGTCACCGATTTCCGAGCTAGACGAAGCCACCGTGGAGGCAGTCTTCGAGGAGGACGTGGAATACGTCTGCGACTTCGAGGAGGGCGACAAGGTCGTTTACCCGCATCACGGGGCGGGCTTGGTGATGGCCAAAGAGACCCGCGAGCTGATGGGTGAGGAACGCGAGTACCTCACGATCAAAATCCTCCACAACGAGCTCACGGTGATGGTCCCGTGCGAGAACGCCGGCAAGGCGGGCCTGCGGCGGGTCATCGACGAGGAGGAAATCAAGAAGGTCACAGGAGTCCTCACCGACGACGTGTCGGAGATGCCGAAGAACTGGAACCGGCGCTTCAAGTACAACCGCGAGAAGATCAAGACCGGTGACGTCTTCGAGCTGGCCGAGGTCGTCCGCAACCTCGCCATCCGCGAGATGGAAAAGGGCCTGTCCACGGGCGAGAAGCAGATGTACACCCGGGCGAAGAAGATCCTCGCCTCGGAGTTCATGTACGCGCTCGACAAGGACGAGGAGGGCGCCGAGGAATACCTCGACAGCCTCCTCGAGGAGCGGTTCGCCGCCACTGCGACCGCGTAGCGGTAGTTCCGCAGTAACCGCCGTCATCGCGGCCGCCGGCTCCGGGGAGCGACTCGGAGCCGGCGGCCCGAAGGCCCTCGTCGGGTGCGGGGGGCGGCCGCTCATCGAGTGGTCGCTCGAGGCGTTCGCCGCGGCGGCGTCGATCGACGCGGTCGTCATCGCCGCGCCGCCGGGTCATGAGGGGGAATTCGGGGACGCCGCCGCCGTCGTGTGCGGCGGC
>DASTAR010000185.1:0-2531 GCA_035712505.1 Solirubrobacterales bacterium | reverse complement strand
CTTCTCCATGTACTCGGACATGTCGATCCGGACCATCGCCTCCTCGTCGCCGAAGAGGAACTCGGCGAGGGTGCGGGCGAGCTCGGTCTTGCCGACCCCGGAGGGGCCGAGGAAGATGAACGAGCCGGCCGGCCGCTTCGGATCCTTGATCCCGGCGCGCGAGCGGCGGATCGCCTTCGAGACGGCGGTGATCGCGACCTCCTGGCCGATCACGCGCTTGTGGAGTTCCTCCTCCATGCGGATCAGTTTCTTGGTCTCGGCCTCGGTCAGCTTGAAGACCGGGATGCCGGTCCACATCGAGACGATGTCGGCGATCTCCTCCTCGCCCACCTCGGGCCGTTCGCCGTTCTCGCCCTCGGCCCACTCGTCTTCGAGCTGGCGCTTGCGGGTGGTCAGCTGGCGCTCGGTGTCGCGCAGGTTGGCGGCCTTTTCGAACTCCTGGGCCTCGATCGCGGACTCCTTTTCGCGCCGCGTCGTCTCGATTTCCTCCTCGAGGTCGCGATACACGGGCGGCGTCGACATCGACTTGATGCGCATCCGCGAGCCGGCCTCGTCGATCAGGTCGATCGCCTTGTCAGGCAGGAAGCGGTCGGAGATGTAGCGGTCGGCGAGCTCGGCGGCGGCTTCGAGGGCGTCGTCGCGGATCGTCACGCGGTGGTGCTGTTCGTAGCGCTCGCGCAGCCCTTCGAGGATCTTCACGGTGTCCTCGGGCGAGGGCTGGTCGACCTTGATCTGGGCGAAGCGGCGCTCCAGGGCGGAGTCGCGCTCCAGGTACTTGCGGTACTCGTCGAGCGTGGTGGCGCCGATCGTCTGCAGCTCGCCGCGGGCCAGGGCCGGCTTCAGGATCGAGGCGGCGTCGATCGCCCCCTCGGCGGCGCCGGCGCCGACCAGGTTGTGGAGCTCGTCGATGAAGAGGATGATGTCGCCGCGCTGGGTGATCTCTTTCATCACCTTCTTGAGGCGCTCCTCGAACTCGCCGCGGTACTTGGAGCCGGCGACGAGGGCGGCCAGGTCGAGCGTGTAGATCTGCTTGTTCTTCAGCAGCTCGGGGACTTCGCCCTTGTTGATGCGGGCGGCGAGGCCCTCGACGACGGCGGTCTTGCCGACGCCCGGCTCGCCCAGCAGCACCGGGTTGTTCTTGGTGCGGCGGGAGAGGATCTGCATGATCCGCTCGATCTCGGTTTCGCGGCCGATCACCGGGTCGAGCTTGCCCTCCTCAGCGAGGCGGGTGAGGTTGCGCCCGAACTGGTCGAGCAGTTTCGAAGACTTTTTGCCCTCGCCGGAGCCGCCGCCGCCCCCGCCGCCCTGGCGACGGCCGCCGGGGCCGGAGAGCATGCGGATGACCTCGTTGCGGATCTTGTCCGAGTCGGCGTCGAAGTCGAGCAGGATGCGAGCGGCTACGCCCTCGTTCTCGCGCACCAGGCCGAGCAGGATGTGCTCGGTGCCGATGTAGTTGTGGCCGAGCGAGAGCGCCTCGCGCAACGCCAGCTCCAGCACCTTCTTGGCGCGCGGGGTGAACGGGATCTGCCCGGAGGTGACCTCCTCGCCCGAGCCGACGATCCGGACCACCTGAGAGCGCACGCGTTCGACGGTGATGTCGAGGGACTCGAGGACGCGGGCGGCCAGCCCCTCCTCCTCGCGGAGCAACCCCAGCAGGATGTGCTCGGTCCCGATGTAGTTGTGCTTGAGCGTCCGGGCCTCCTCCTGCGCTAGGACGACGACCTGGCGAGCCCTCTCAGTGAATCGCTCGAACAAATGAAGACCTCTTCCTGGTTGAACAAACCCGGGATACCCGGATTCGTACCGCCGGACGCCTTGATCCCTTATCGGGAGGCGCCCATCCGTCCCTTAACTCTACCGGGCGCGTACGTCCGGCTTCCGGTGCAGTTAGGGCGCTAAGAGCGACTTTTCAGGCGGGACTCGTCACGTTCCCGCTTCATTGCAGGCACGGTGAGTCGGAATCAGGTGCGCATCGCCGGGAAGAGGAGGACTTCGCGAAGCGTCTTGGCGCCGGTGAACATCATCGCCAGGCGGTCGATGCCGAGGCCGACCCCGCCGGTCGGCGGCATCCCCTGTTCGAGCGCCTCGACGAAAGCCTCGTCATACGGCTGGGCCTCCTCGTCGCCGCGGGCGACCTCGGCTGCCTGTTCTTCGAAGCGGCGGCGCTGCTCGTCGGGGTCGTTGAGCTCGGTGAAGGAGTTGGCGACCTCGACGCCGCCGACGAAGGCCTCCCAGCGCTCGACCATCCCGGCCTCGGAGCGGTGGCGCTTGGCGAAGGGCGAGAGCTCGACCGGGTAGTCGAAGACGAAGGTCGGCTGGACCAGTCCGGGCTCGACCTCCTTGGAGAGCAGCCCGTCGACCAGCTTGCCCCAACCCTCCTTCGGGTCGGGCTCGGTTCCCATCGCCCTGGCCAGCGCCTCCCGGGTCGGGTGCTCGACGACGTCGATGCCGGCGCGCTCGAGGATCGCCTGCCGCAGGGTGATCCGGCGCCACGGCGGGGCGAAGTCGATCTCGACTTCGCCCCGCCGGAC
>DASTAR010000184.1:0-3913 GCA_035712505.1 Solirubrobacterales bacterium | reverse complement strand
TTTACCCCGTTGCGGCCCTCGGACGACGCCTGGGAGAAATCGCTCAACCGCGCCTGCGCGATTGCCGATGACAATCAACGGCACTACCGTTGGGCAAGCGGCGTTCCCGTGGGCTGGATCTAGGCGCAGGGATTGACGCTGTGTCCAGGAACTAACGAGAAGATCTTCCGTCCAGCCGGCAGAGCCCAATGACCGAGACCCGCTCAACCCGAGGCGCGATGGCCGCGATGTTCGTCGGCCTCCTTGCAGTTGCCGCCGTCGCGGTCGAGCGGGCCCCGATGGCCGACTGGAACCTCGCGCTCTTCGGGGTGCTGCTCGCCTTCTCGATCCTCAGCGACCTCACCGCGGTCTCCACCGAGTCGAAGGTAAAGGTCTCCGGCAGCTTCCTGGCGCTGGTCGTCGCGATGGTCTTCCTCGGCGGCGCCCCGGCGGCGCTGATCGGAGTCGTGACGATCCTGGTCGGCTGGTTCCGCTGGCGCGACGAGCCCCATTACCTCGTAAACAACGTCTTCACCTACGCGCTGTTCCCGCTCGTGGGAGGCGTCCTATTCCGGCTCGTCACCGAGGCGAGCGGCGTCACCCAGGGCGACGCCTCGTTCTACCTCCTGGTGTTCGCGCTCTTCCAGGTCTCGCTGGCCCTGAACTTCATCCTCACCGCCGGATATCGCGCCTACGTGGAGAAGGTCTCGTTCGGCAGCCAGCTCGCCGTGCTGCCTCCGGTCCTCCCCTCGGAGTTCGCGAGCGCGATGCTCGCCGTCGCCGTCGCCTTCATCTACCACGTGATCGGCATCTCGGCGATCGCCCTCTTCGGCGTGGTCCTCGTCACCTTCCAGTACCTGCTCGGCCAGCTGCTCCTCTCCCAGCAGCGCGCCCGCGAGCTCGAGCTGCGCTCCAAGCAGCTGGCGAGCTTCCAGGTCGGGATGTTGAGCGCGATGCTGCGCACGCTCGACCTGCGGGACCAGATGACCGCCCGCCACAGCGCCGCCGTCGCCCGCTACTCGCGCGCGATCGCCCAGCGCGCCGGCTACTCCCGCCGCGAGGAGGAGCTCGTCCACATCGCCGCCCTCCTGCACGACATCGGCAAGTTCATCCTTCCCGACCGCATCCTCAAGGCCAACGTTCCGCTCACCGACGAGGACTGGATGCTGATCAAGCGCCACCCCCAGCAGGGCGCGCGGGTGGTCTCCTCGCTCGACGGCTACGGCCCGGTGGCGGACATCATCCTCGCCCACCACGAGCGGATCGACGGCAAGGGCTATCCGCGCGGCCTGGCCGGGGACGAAATCCCCGAGCTGGCGCGGATCATCTCCGTGGCCGACACCTACGACGTGATGACCGCGCGCGACTCCTACCGGACGCCGATGTCCAGCTACGACGCGATCGTCGAGCTCCGCCGCGTCGCCGGCAAGCAGCTCGACGCCCGCTTCGTCGAGATCTTCGTCGAGCTGCTCGAGGGCAAGGACGTCTCCTTCCAGCACGGCGAGGCGGCCGACTTCGAGAAGGAGCTGGCGCTGGAGGCGCGGATCGAAGAGACCGCCAGCGTCGGCGGCGAAAAAAGCCGCTTCCAGGTCGCCGGCGTCAACTGAGCGACGGCGCTTGTCCCCGCATACCGGGGACAAAGTGCGTTCGGTAGCGTTCGGCGCCGCATGCGCGCCGTCACCTTCCAAGCGCCCGAGCAGGTGCGGATCGAGGAGAAGCCCGATCCCGAGATCTCCGCCGCCGACGACGCGCTCGTCCGCGTCGAGGCGAGCGGCATCTGCGGATCGGACCTCCACATCTACCACGGGCGGGTGCCGGTCGAGCCGGGCTTCACGATCGGCCACGAGTTCGTCGGCACGGTGGTGGCGGCAGGCGACGACCTCGACCGGGTCGCCGTCGGCGACCGCGTCCTCGGCACCTTCCACACCGCCTGCGCGACCTGCGCCTCCTGCCTGCGCGGTGACTACCACCGCTGCCGCAACGGCCAGACCTTCGGCCACGGCAGGAACCTCGGTGACCTGCAGGGCGCTCAGGCCGATCTGCTGCTGGTCCCTCGCGCGAACCTGACCCTCCGCCGGGTGCCCGAGGGCATGTCGGCCGACCTCGCCCTCTTCGCGGGGGACGTGATGGGGACCGGCTACCACTCGATCGCCCACGCCGAGATGAAGGCCGGGGACACCGTCGCGGTGCTCGGCCTCGGCCCCGTCGGCCTCTGCGCGGTGCAGGCGGCCGTCGCCGGGGGGGCGGTCGAGGTCTTCGCGATCGACACGGTGGAGGAACGACTGCAGATGGCCGGGCGCTTCGGCGCCACGCCGCTGCACCTGAGCGAGGACGATCCGAAGAAGGCGATCCGGGCGGCGACCGACGGCCTCGGCGTCGACGTCGTCGTCGACGCGGTCGGTGACCCCGGTCCCCTTGCGCTCGCCGTCAGCCTCGCCCGCGACGCCGGCACCGTCTCCGGCATCGGCGCCTACGCCGGCAAGGGAGAGGTGCCCGTCGGCCTCGCCTGGCTCAAGGGCCTGCAGCTGCGGCTCGGCCTCGCCAACGTGATCGCCCACGTCGACCGCGTCCTCGCCCTGATGGAGGCCGGCAAGCTCGATCCCGGCCCCCTCGTCACCCACCACATGCCGCTGGATCAGGCGGCCGAGGCGTACGAGATCTACGACCGGCGCGAAGCGCTGAAGATCGTCCTTACGCCGTAGGGCCTCAGCCCTTGGCGAGGATCGTCACCATCAGGATCACCCAGCTGCCGGCGGCGCCTAACACGATTCGGCTCAAGGAGTCTTGAACTGCTGCGAGCCCGACTCTGACCTCACGGATCTCCTCCCTGACTTCCCGGATCTCGCCCTTCAGCTCTCCCTTCAGCTCGGGGATAGTGCCCTCCCTCAACTGGCGGATCTCGCCCTTCAACTCTCCCTTCACTTCCGGGATACCGGTCTCCGTTGACTGACGGATCTCTCCCCTCAACTCGCGGATCTCGCCTTCGACGCGGTCGAAGCGCTTGTCGACCTGCTTGAAGCCCGCTTTCATCTCTTCTTTTGTCTCGGTGATCCGGCCATTCACTTCGCCGAAGCGCTCGTCCACCCGCTTGAACTCCCGATTGACGTCGTCGAACCGTTCGTCCACCCGCTCGAACTTCTCGTCGTAGCGCTCCATCCGCATCTCTCCCGTCTCGGCGATCGTCTGCATGCTTCCACGCTAGCGAATCAGATGTAATTTTTTGTCGCAGAAACAAAATCTTCTGGAGCGACTTCGTCAAGGATGTGCGACCAGCGGCTTGCCGCTCGATGAGGGGGAGCCGACTGTTTCAGTTGACTCACACAATATCGACGGCTACTGTGTGAGATTAATGGCACAGACAGAGCCGAATCCGTTTCGCCTCGATCCCACCGATGAGCTCCCCCTCGGGCTGCAGCTCACCTGGCGACTGCGGGCGCTGATTCGCACCGGCGAGCTCGCTGCCGGGGAGAGGTTGCCGAGCTTCCGCCGCTTGGCGGAGTGGGCGGGAGTGAACGTCGGCACCGTGCGCACCGTCTATGAGGCGATGGAGGATGACGGGCTCGTCGTCAGCCGGCACGGGCAGGGCACCTTCGTCGCCGAAGGGGTGGAGGCGACCCCGGAGCTGGAGGCGATCGCGAGCGAGGCACTCGAGCGGGCCCAGGCTGCCGGAGTCGGTGCGCGGGAGCTTGCGGTCGTGACCATGGCCTGTGCGGGACTTCCTTCCGAGCTCGGTGAAGCGGCGGTCTCGGATGACCTTCCGGACCCGCGGACAGAGAGCGAAGCAATCGAGGTGCGGCAGGAGCTGCGCCGCCAGATTGCGCGGCTGGAGGCCGAGCTCGCCTCTTACACCGCTCACCTGCGGGCGGACCTGCCGACGGCGCCGCGCCGCGCGGTCGCCCACGTCGCCGGCGTCGAGGAGCTGGAGCAGACGCGT
>DASTAR010000183.1:0-15759 GCA_035712505.1 Solirubrobacterales bacterium | reverse complement strand
GCACTGATCGCAGGTCCATTTCTTCGCAGTGGAGACGCTCATAGAAGTCGGGGCCGGCGAATCGGGCCGGCCGAGCCCGTGCATCCACGGTAGCAAAGCGGCCCATTCGGCCTGCTAAATCGCCCTTTTTGCAGGTCCGTGAGGCGCCCCTCCTACACTTTGGTGCATGCCCGACGAGAGAGCCGCCGAGCCCACCTACACGCTCTACCGCCGTGGCCTCGAGCTGCTCGAGGACGGCGACTTCGAGCATGCGACGGCGCCCCTGGCCGAGGCCGCCCGCCGCGCCCCGGAGAAGACCTCGGTGCGCGAGGCGCTGGGCCGCGCCTACTTCCGCGCCGGCCGCTTCGCGCCCGCCGCGGAAGAGTTCGAGGCCGTCGTCGAATCCCACCCGGTCAACGACTTCGCCCACTTCTGCCTCGGCCGCGCCCTCAGCAAGACCGGCCAGAAGCGCCGCGCCCGGCACCACCTGGCGCTCGCCTCGAACCTGCGGCCCGACCGCCGCGACTACCGCTACTACCGCCGCCTGCTCGACGCCGAGGCGGGGTAGACGGCTGGGCCGCGGCGGCCCGTCGAGGTGCGGCTAGCTGAGGAGCGGGATCACGCAGCGGAAGCTTTTGGTGTTGCTCGCAGGCGAAGAGTTAATAGCCCCAGACGCCGAGACAGTTGTCACTGCATACACGTTTGATCCACTTACGACAGGAATGTCGCCGGTCCACTCATCACCCCCTGCAAGCGCGATGTCGGGCTGCTGGGAGAACGCAGCGAGGAGCAGCGGGTCGGGAAGCTCTCCGCCTTCGTTGGCACATGCCGAAGCAGCTGCCGCCGGGCTGAGTGCGGTCGGGTTCGACGCCGTCTGCCAGCAGGCGCCCGCGAAGGGACGCGTTCCCTGCCTGCAACCCGCCTGGTAGCCGTTGACGTTTTGGGCGTTCACCGCGTTGGCGGCGTTGAGCGCCGTTTCCGCGTCTTTCGCCGACTCCGCCGTGTCGGCGTAGAACGCGGAGGGCACCTGGCCGAGGGTGGAGACGTCCACCTGCAGCCCGGTCACCGAGCCCGGCGCCAGCCGGTCCCCCTGGATCGAGCCCGGCGCCAGCTGCGCGCTGGGAATGATCCCCGGCTTCAGCCGGTTGGCCGGCACCGAGTGCAGCGCCAGCCGGTTCCCGGGCAGCGACTTCACCTTCACCGCGTGGCCGTTGATCCTAGCCGCCGCGTAGACCGTCCCCGCCAGCGCCGCCACCAGCGCCATCACGCCAACCACCAGCGCCGGCGCCTGCCGCCAAATTCCCCTGCTCATGTTTCTCCTTCGACTCGATTGGACGAGACCCCATCGACCGGATGAGGGCACATAAAGCTGCGGAAACCTAATGGGCAAATTCTGCGCTTGGACAGATGTCCCCCAATAGTTCGGCAAACGTTGGAGTCCAAGCGCGCTTTCGAAAAAAAACATCATGATCGGTTCATCAATTTCACCGGTGACAAAAACTCAACCGGGTTTTAGGTATTGCATTCCATCTCCCCTGTAGACAGGATGCGCGCCAACTCGGTACACCGCAGGTATCGCGGGTTCCGGCTTTCCAACGTCTTCTGTGGAGGAACCTTGCGATCTAACTGGAAGTCTGTGCTGCTTGTTCTAATCGCTTTGGCCCTTTGTTCCATGGCCTTCTCAGTGTTTTCGGCCTCGGCCTCCAGCGGGGTGCAGGAAGGAGAAGAACCCCCTCTCTCAGTCCCGGCCCCGCCTTCTGCCGAAGAACTTCCGGCCAAGCGCACCGCCACCTCCGACACCTATCGACTGCATTCGGGGATGCTCGAAACCCGAATCTACAATACCCCCGTCAACTACGAAGACGCCGAAGGGGAATGGCAGCCGATCGAAGAAGGCCTGGAAGAAGGAGAAGACGGCGGCATCGTCAACGGCGCCAATTCGGTCGAAGTCAGTCTGCCCTCAGAACTCCAGGAAGGCGTGGCGAAGGTGAAGATGGGTGATCAGTGGATCGGCTCCCGCCTGCTGGCAACAGAAACCGAACCGGCCGAACTCGACGAAGGCGCCGCCGTCTACGAAAGCCCCGAAGCCAAGACGAGCTTCGAATACACCACCCTCCCCGACGGCCTCAAGGAGGAGATCGAACTCCAAGGCCCGGGCAGCCCCTCGAGCTTCCGCTACGAGCTGACCGCCTCGGAAGGCCTCAGCGCCCAGCTGACCGCCGCGGGGTCTGTCGTCTTCAACAACGAGCACGGCGATCTCGTTGCCTGGCTGCCGGCCCCGACCGTCGCCGACGCTCGGTCCGTCGTACCGAATCCCGACCAGGTCAGCTACCAACTGGCGCCCCGCGAAGGCGGAACCTGGACCCTGACGGTCTCGGTGAATCCCGGATGGCTCGAAGCCCCAGACCGCTCCTTCCCGGTCCGCGTCGATCCGACCATTACCGCCGAAAACAGCGACCTCGACTGCACGATCGGCGGCAGGACCGGCCAGGAAGGCTGGATCGACTGCTCCAGCTCGGGCCGGGAAGACCTCCTCGCCGGCTACAACGCCGAACTGAACCAGGCCGAAGACAACTGGTACCGCACCCTGATGTACCTGAGCACGGCGCAGATCCCGAAGGGTGCCGACGTCGAATCGGCGAGGCTCGAGCTCTACTCACCCGAAGCCGTCATGAACACCAGCGGCGTGGAGTTGCGCGAACCGACCAAGCCTTGGACCTGGGCGGCGAACTGGAAGAACTACGACAGCGGCAAAGCCTGGAGCACCGAAGGCGGGGACTTCGATCCCTCATCCTCGCCCCTGGCGGAAGTCCGTACCGCCAACCGGGGCTCCGGCCCTGGCTGGTGGAGCTTCGACATCGCCCCCGGCAAGGTGCAGGAAAAGGCAGAACACGGTCAGGACCTCAGCCTCATGGTCAAGCTGATCGACGACAAAGTCCGGCAATGCGAATCCTCGGGCTGCACCCACCGGCTTGCAAGATTCGCCTCCGCCGTTGACGCAAGTACCGGCACCCGGCCCTACCTGCGAGTCCTCTATGACTTTCGCAAGGCGCCCGCGACTAGCAAGATGACCACGCCCGAAGACGGGTGGAAGTCGAGCCGCTACTTCACGCTCAGGTCGAAATGGAGCCCGGGCGACCCGTCGGCGCCTGCCCCGACGGGCATCACCTACCAGATCAAGCTACCGACCTGGCCCGCGTTCCGCACGATCCCTGCTCAGTACGTCTTCAATTCCAAAGGGAAAGAAGCCGAATGGCCGATCCCCACGGCAGGGTACTCCCAAGAAAGCGAACCGCTGAACCTGGACCTGCTGGCCGCTGTGGAAGAACAGAATTGGGAACTAAACGAAAGCGACATCAAGCTGCGCGCGGTCTTTGCGGGGGAACCCTCGGCCCGAGGGGCAAGCGAACCCGTGACGGTGGAGTTCGCAGGGTCATCTGGCGGGGTCGGTGCGCCGACGGACGCAACCGCACCGCTCGGCCCTGCGAGTCTCGACCTGGTCACCGGCAACTACACGATCAGCGGGACCGATGTCTCGATCCCGGTACCCGGCTCCGAATCGAACTTGGAATTCACCCGCAGCTACGAATCGAACTACAAGGGGCAAAATGTCGCCTCTATGGCGCTCGGCGGCAGCTGGCAACCCTCGGCGCCGGTCGAACAGGCCTACGCAGGTGAAGGCTGGACCAAGCTCGTCGAACGGCATCAAGATGCCATTCCCCCCGTCTACGAAGAAGAATGCTGGGAAGAAGAAGTAGAAGAAGAAGTAGTAGTCACGGAATGCGAAAGATGGATGGCCGAAGAAGAAATACCGGCCGCGGACTGGATCGAACTCTTCGACAGCGAAGGGCCGGCCGCCACCTTCGAAATCTCAGGCGGCAATTATGTCTCGCCGAGCTACATGAAGGAATATCTCCTCACCAGAGAAGGCGAAGCCTTCGTCCTCACCACGCCTGAAAAGGTGCGGACCGTCTTCTCGAAAAACGAAGCGGGCGAACCGAAGGAATACCGCCCGACCACGGTCTCCTGGCAGGCAAGCGGGAAATCGTCCAGGATGGTGTACGAAGTGTTGCCGGCGATCGGCAAGTACCGGCTCTCCAAGGTGATCGGGCCAGCATCCGTCGAATGTAGCGATCAGCTCTCAACGACCACGGTCGGATGCAGGACGTTGACGTTTCAGTACTTCTCCTGCAGCTGCCCCGGCTCCTTCCGTCTCTCCTCGATCAACTACTACGGGCCGGCGGCCTCAGGCGGCCAGACCGTTGCCGAATACAGATACGACTCGAGCTACCGCCTGACCGAAGAGTGGGACCCGCGGGTTCCAGGCGCGGGAGGACAGCCGCTGAAGGAAACCTATTCCTATGACGCGACCTATCCGCAAAAGCTGGCCTCGCTGGATCCTCCCGGGCAGGCGCCCTGGAAATTCGCCTACTACAACTCTGGCGAATTCGAAGCACTTGGCGACGGTTCGGGATACGGCTGGCGCGACCGCGCCCTCTTTGGTCGCCTGAAGAGCGTCAGTCGGGCGAGCCTCCTCGAAGGCACGCCGAGCGCCACCACCACCGTCGCCTACCAGGTGCCGCTCAGCGGCAGTGGCGCACCCTACGACATGAGTCCCACTACCGTGGCGACCTGGGGCCAGAGCGACTACCCGCTGGAGGCCGCGGCGATCTTCCCGCCCGACCAGGTTCCCGGCAGCCCGCGGCCCACCGACTTCTCCCATGCCACCGTCCACTACCTCGATGCCGAAGGCTATGAGGTGAACACCGCTTCGCCGGCGCCGCCGGGGGCAGAAGGCCCTTCGATCACGACGAGCGAAACCGACGTGCACGGCGACGTCGTCCGCGAACTCAGCCCGCAGAACCGCCTGCGCGCCTTGGCGGCGGGATCGAAATCCGCAGCGCGCTCCCATGAACTCGACAGCCACTCGGTCTACTCCCCCGACGGCACCGAGATGCTCGAATCCTGGGGGCCGCTGCACCAGGTACGGCTCGAAAACGGCGAAACGGCGAGTGCCCGGGCGCATCAGGTGGTCAAATACGACGAAGGCGCTCCGGCGCCGCCTGCGGGAACCCCTTGGCCGCACCTGCCGACGAAGGAAATAACCGAAGCAACGCTCGCGGATCCCTCTCAAACCGCCGATCAGCGCGTCAGCGAAACCCACTACAACTGGAACCTGCGCAAGCCGACCGAAACGATCACGGACCCGGGCGAAGGCCACCTCGCGATCAAGTCAACCACGGTCTATGAAGGTGCGACGGGCATGCCGGTTGAAGTCCGGCAGCCGTCAAATCCCAACGGCCTGGGCGCTGGCTCGACGAGGTTCGTCTACTACATCGGAACTCAGACCGTGCGCCAGGAATTCCCCGAATGTGAAAGGAACCCCCGTTATGCGGGTCTCCTCTGCAAGACGCTCCCGGATGCCCAAGTCAGTGGAACCGGGCGCCCAGCCCTGTTAATCAAGACGATCAAGTCATATAACAACCTCAGCGAGCCTGAAGAAATCGTTGAAAGCCCGAACGGCGGCACCGAAAGCGTCCGCAAGACGCTCCTCACCTACGACGGTGCCGGCCGACAGCTGACCAAGAAAATCGAAGGCGGCGGGCAGCCGATCCCGAAGGTGGAAACCGAATACAGCTCCTCCCAGGGGATGCCGGTCGCCGAACGCTTCAAGTGCGAATCCGAATGCGGAAGCCCGCGGTTCCTCACCTCGCTGGGCTACGCGAGCCCGAGCCACACGGGGCTGCATGGCCCCGCTGATGTAGCAGTCGACGCCTCCGGCAACATCTGGGTGGTCGACAAGGGCAACAACCGCATCGTCGAGTACAGCGAAGGCGGCGAATTCATCCGCGAAGCCGGTTCCCTCGGCTCGGGCGCCGGTCAGCTCAACTCGCCCTCGTCGATCGCGATCGACACCTGGGGCAACCTCGACGTCGCCGACGCCGGCAACGACCGGGTCGTCCGCTTCAGCTCCGAAGGCGAATTTCAGTCTGTGGTCGGGGCCAACGTCAACAAGACCAAGGTCGAAGCGGGCGGCACCCCGGTCGAACGCAATCGCTGTGCAGCCGGCAGCGGCGACGTCTGCCAGGCCGGCACCGCCGGCACCGCCGAAGGGCTGATGGCAGAACCCGTCGGGATCGCCACCAGCCCCGGAGACGGCGGCTCCTTCTACGTGGTCGAGCGCGCGGACGACCGGGTCGAGAAGTTCGGCCTGCAGGGCGAACTGCTGGCCAAATTCGGCTCCGCTGGCAGCGGAGCCGGCCAGTTCAACCAGCCGAGTTCGATCGCGATCGGCCCCCACCATCTCTGGGTCGCCGACACCGGCAACAACCGGATCGAGAGGTGGAGCTTCTCCTGGACCTACGAGGGCCAGTTCGGCACCGAAGGCTCGGGCAACGGACAGCTCAAGGCCCCGGTCGCGGTTGAATCCGATGCCGCCGGCAATGTCTGGGTAGGTGAGCGGGGCAACTCCAGGGTCCAGAAGTTCTCAGAAGCCGGCGAATACCTGCTGAAGTTCAGCTCCTTCGGCACCCAGGAAGGCCAGTTCATCACCCCTGCGGGCCTTGCTCTGGACGGCAAAGGCAACGTCCTCCTTGCCGACTCGGTCAACAACCGCGTCCAGAAGTGGTCGGCCAACGGCTTCGACACGCAGGAAACGACGACGACCTACGACGCCCTCGGCCGCCCGGTGGCCTACGAAGATGCCGACGGCAACAAAGCCGAAACGGTCTACGACCTCGACGGCCGCCCGGTGAAAACCACCGACCCCAGGGGGAGCCAGACGGTCCGCTACGACCCGGCCTCCGGCCTCCCGGTCGACCTCGAAGACTCTGCGGCCGGCGTCTTCACCGCCCGCTACAACGCCGACGGCGCGATGGTCAAACGCACCCTGCCCGACGGCCTGACGGCGGAAACCACCTACGACCCGGCGGGAGAGCCGATGCACCTCTCCTACACGAAAGCATCCAACTGCGGGGCAAGCTGCACCTGGCTCGACTTCGGCCTGGAAAGGACCATCTTCGGACAGATCGTCACCGAAAGCGGCACTCTCGGCGCCCGCCACTACCGCTACGACAAGGCCGGGCGCCTGACCTCTGCGGACGAAACCCCGCAGGGCGGCCAATGCACCACCCGCGCATACACCTACGACGCCGACTCCAACCGCCTCTCAAAGGCGACCCGCGCACCCGGAATCGGCGGAGTATGTGTGGAATCCGGCGGCACCATCCAGAGCTACGGCTACGACGCCGCCGACCGGCTGGAAGGGCCGACCTATGACAGCTGGGGCCGGATCACGAGCCTATCGGCCGAATACGCCAGCGGGAAAACCCTGACGGCGAGATACTTCTCCGACGACATGGTGGCCACTCAGTCGCAGAATGGGATCACCAACAGCTTCACCCTTGATGCCTCGCTTCGCCAGCGCTCGCGTCTGCAGGCCGGCGGCCTGGAAGGGACGGAAATCTTCCACTACGACTCACCCGGAGATTCACCTGCCTGGACCGAACGCGGAGCGGACTGGACCCGGAACATCGTCGGCATCGGCGGGGAACTGGCGGCCATCCAGGAAAGTGGCAAAGAAATCGTCTTGCAGCTCACCAACCTTCATGGGGATGTGTCGGCCAAGGCGACGATCAATCCGGAAGCCACTGCGCTCAAGGGGACGTTGAGCTACGACGAGTTCGGGAATCCGACTTCGGGAAGCGCAGCCCGTTTTGGTTGGCTCGGCGGGAAGCAGCGGCGGACCGAACTACCGTCCGGCGTCATCCAGATGGGTCGCCGCAGCTACGTCCCGGCCCTTGGGCGCTTCCTGAGTCCAGACCCTGTTCTTGGCGGTTCGGCGAACGCGTACGACTACGCCAATCAGGATCCGATCAACCAGTTTGACTTAACCGGCGAATGCACCGGCAACTATAAAAAACATCATTGCGCCGAACACCAGAAGAATTGGGCCGTTTCTCTAAAGCGCGCTCGCCAGCGCGCGAATGCTCGAAATAATAAGTACCATGTGTTGGCGATGGTGGTTGACACGAAATACAGCCCCAAGCTTCGCGCATTGATGGCTGGCGCGGCTGGTGCAATCGATCATTGGGAGGGCAAGACGTGGAGCGAAGTAAAAGTTGAAAGAGCGAGATCCGCTGCTGAAGCAGTAAGGGTCCATGCAACGCCTGCAGCCATTCCCTGTCGTACGCTAGGCATTGCTTTGGGCGGTACTGGTGCGATGGTGGGTTCAGGCGGCCTTGCGACTGCGTGGATCCCAGGTGTCGGGGAGACCCTGATGTTGGTGGGGGGAGGAGTGGACCTTGCCGGGGTAGCCGCCGATCTCGCTCATGAGGGAGGCGTATGTTGAAGCTGTGGCTTGCGGCAGTTTCGGCGGGTACGTACGTACCTCTTGCGGTTGGCGCCTTTATTGGGGGAGCCGGTGTTCTTGCGTATCTCCTGAACTATCAGCCATCATCAGATGATGAGGTAGCTGCATGGCCTCGGCGCCGCCAGCTCGCGTTGCGACTTGTAGCGGGGGTATACCTGGTACTGGCATGCCTGCTGCTGGTCGTTGCGTTGGCGTTGGGAGGGGGCGGTTTCGTCCTGACGGCTGGCTTCCTTGTGCTGGTCGCTGCAGGCACGTGTGTGAGTCTTTGGGTCAGCCCTCGGGCCACCCATCAAACGAAACGAAACGCGCGGAAGTAATGGAATCCGCCATTGTGCTCGCAGGATGAGCAGTCGAAGAGGGATCCGGATCGCCTATCTATCGATGGCGCTCGTAGCATTGTGTCTCGCGGTGGCAGCGGGTAACCCTTTCTTCATAGTCCCAGCAGCTTCTTCCTCGCTGCCTCTCTGGCTGCGGCGGCCATCGCTCTACGCCTTGAGCGGCGGAAGCGTCCATAGCCAATTAGGGATAGGCTTTACTTCAACTGGAGAGGATCTGGCGCGCCCCGCCTATCGACGAGGCTACTTCTCCAATAGCATGATGGCCACCAGTGCCAGAACGGACGGTTCTGGGCTATATGTTGTTCTGGCATGCCCATGGTTGATCGCTGCATTGATAGCTGGAGGCAGCAGATGCGTTCTTGCTGCCGGTCTTCTCCTTGCGCTTGCCGTAGGGATGTTCCTAACCCTCTGGACATCTGACTGTAACGGTCATGGCTGAACGCGTGCTTGTACTGTGTGGCTTGGTTGGCGTCGTAGGGATTCCTGGCGGAATCACCTGGGCCAAGGGGCAGCGGGCCGCATTCTTCCTAGGCTGGCTTCTCCTCGGCTTCATCTGGGTGGTAGCTGCCTGCAGGCTTGCGCGGCCAACCTCATGGTGGGCTCGCAGGTGTTATGGACCGGAGAAGTTGCGGCGGGCGGAAGAGCGGTTAGGCGTCGGGGCGTCTGGATCGCCGTCGGATATGGGAGAGCCTGCGGCATGATCGGGTGGAAACGGGTTCCCTGGCCGCTGTGGGTGTTCGCGGTGGCACAGCTGCTGATCGCAGCCCGAGTCGAGATCAAGGTCCATGGGCCAGTGCTGTTGATGGTCCTGTACCCGGGCTTAATCATTGGCTGGCTCTACTTGTTGCTCCGTGGGATGCGCTGGGTCTGGCTCACTACCCTTGCGCTCTTCGTCCTCGGTCTTGTGTTTGAATTGGTGTCGGGTTCGCTGCGCTGGTGGGGTATCGCGATGGCGCTGGTCGAGATAACCCTCCTCCTTCTTCCTGTGACCCGGTCCTACTTCACCCATGGCTGGACCCCGGTCGTCACGTGAGTAGTCGAGGTCGCATCCGTATTGCCTACCTGTTGGTGGTGGCGGTGGCGTTTTGTCTTGCGCTTGTCGCAGGCGACCTCTTATTCATTGCCACGAGTGGCTTCCTCGTGGTCGCTTCGATCGCCGCGGCGATCATCGCTTGGCGTCAAGAACGCCGAGACGTGTCTTGATCATTCGGTTTAGGCTCTTCCCATGGGAGAAGACCTGGCACGCGCCACCTACGACGCGTTCGCGCCGATCTACAACGAGTTCAACCACCTGAACGATTACGAGATGTGGCTGGGGGAAGTGCTCCTGCCGGAGCTCGAGAAGCATGGGCTGAAGCGGGGGAGAGCGCTGGACGTCGGCTGCGGGACCGGCCGCGCTTTCGGGCCGCTGCTGCGGCGCGGTTGGGAGGTGCGAGCCTGCGACCTTTCGCCCGGAATGTTGGAGCGGGCGCGGGAGGAGGGCGGCGACGAGGTGCAGCTCGACGTCGTCGACATGCGCGAGCTGCCTGCCTACGGCGAGTTCGAGCTCGTCCTCTCGATGAACGACGCGGTCAACTACCTGCTCGGCGACGAGGACCTCGAGCAGGCGCTGGCGCGGATGCGCGCCAACGTCGCCGCCGATGGCCTGCTCCTCTTCGACGTCAACTCGAAAGGAACCTACGACTCCGGCTTCTGGTCGGGCAGCAGCCACACCGTCGAGTACGAGGGCCGCAGCTGGACCTGGTCCGGCATCGGCGAGGCGGAGGGGGAGCCAGGCGTTTACGAAACCCGCATCGAAGGCGACGACATCCTCGAGCCGATCGTCCACCGCGAGCGCTTCCGCTCGGAGCCTGAGATCCGCGCGGCGATGAGCGCGGCCGGCCTCGACTGCGTCGCCACGCTCGGGATGCAGGAGATCGACAACAAAGTCGTCCTCTCCGATCCGCCTGACGAAGGCCGCGACTACAAGGTCGTCTACATCGGTGCTGTAGC
Organism: Solirubrobacterales bacterium; assembly: GCA_035712505.1. Taxonomy (GTDB): domain Bacteria; phylum Actinomycetota; class Thermoleophilia; order Solirubrobacterales; family 70-9; genus VAYN01. The sequence continues at coordinate 5,079 of DASTAR010000183.1, read as the reverse complement.
AGTCAGCGCAGTCTGAGAAGGGGCGAGGGCTGGGGTCGCCCGGCTTGCGCCAGGCGACCTTCCTAGGGCCCGTCGCACGGGATCACCCTGACTTGGTGGTTTGGACGAGCGGCATGTTTGCCTTAGTCGCTGCCATCTGCATGCTGTCACCCCCCCTCATTTTTTTGGTTATCCACAACAAACGCTAGGGGCAGCGACCGGCGCTCTCAGCTGGCGTCGTGGTTGATCACTAATCTGACCTCTGTGCAATCAGCGAAGCAAGAGCGCCTGAAGGGTCCGGGCCTGAGACGAAGGGTCCGGATTACGAGTGAGCCTTCCCGCCTCACTCGTCTGGGGCTGGTCTATGCCCACCCGATCCGTCTGAAGATCGTCACGGAGCTCTACATGCGCGAGATGAGCGCGACTCGGTTCTTCGAGGCATTCGGTGGAGGCACCAGTAAGAACGTGGTTCATTGGCACTTTCGGCAACTGGTCGCGCATGGTTGGCTGCGCAAGGTCAGAACTGAAAAGAGGAAAGGGGGCCGCGGAAGACCGCACGACGTGTACCGAGCTACCGAACTGGCAGTGTTGGGCCCTGAGGACTGGAAAGAGTTGCCCCTGGCCATTCGAAGCACGTTCTCTCAGAGGACGCTGGAGCAACTGAGGGAACAAGTGGATGCAGCGTTTGCTGGTGAAACCTTCGACTCCCGTCCCGATCGACACCTATCTTGGATTCCGGTCGGCCTCGAGCCTGAACGGCTAGCAGAGAAGTTCCGGGCCATGACTTCATGTTTCGAGGCTGTCCTTGAAGAGCATGCGGATGCCCAAGTACGTCTTGGATGCTCAAATGAGGAGCCGATTCTGATGACGGTGGCGCTCGCTGGGTTCGAATCACCTCGCCTAGATAACGAGGGCAGTGGCATGCCTTGGCCAGTTCAAGACCTCGCCGAGTCACACCGCGCTCATTGTCCCGAGATACCTTCCCTCATGCGGCTGGCGAAGGTCTTCGTCGACCCACTCAATCTGAAAATCGTCGCGGCGCTGAACTTCGACACTATGAGCCCATCGCAGCTCGCGGCGAGATTTGAAGGCCCGTCTATTGCTTCGATCGACAGACGATGCAAGCTCCTCACAGAACTCGGCTGGATCTTCAAGGTCGGCGAAAAGACCGGCGGCGGGAGGCGAGGGGCCACTGAGAACTTCTATAGGGCTACTCGTCCTGCCGTTTTCGATGCCGAGCATTGGGAGGGGCTGTCACCTGTCGCCAGGAGGAGTGCTAGCGGCACCACCGTCCAACAGTTCTGGGAGAAGGTTGCCGAAGCTCTAAGCGCCGAAACGTTCGATGCCAGCATCGATCGACATTTGTCTTGGTGCCCGTTGCTGGTTGATCAAGAGGGTTGGAGCCGGGTGATCGGATTGCTGGAGGAGTTCTTCGCTGCTCTCATGGCCACTTCTCAAGAGGGGTGTGCTGTTTGTCCCGACCCAGGAACGGCAGTGGGAACGTTTTTCTTGGCCGGCTTTGAGAGCCCGCGAGCTCCTTCTCTCGATCAGTTGGCTGTGTTCTAGCCAGTTCTTTTTTCAACTTAATTAGTTTGATCTGACCGTTCTGCTGCAGAAGGATTCCCAAAGCCATGCGGAGGGACTTCTCCAGAACGCCACAAGACCGCTTGCCTGCTCATCTTGCCGCGAGGCTCAAGCCGGAGCTCCACGACGCGCTTGATCATCCAACCAGGCGCGAAGTCCTGCGAATCCTCAACCACAGCATCCAACCGCGAGGAGTCCACGAACTCAAAGTGCAGGTTCGGACAGCGCGGCTTGACGAGCTGAGTTATCACCTCGAGGTTCTTCGGCGAGCTGGAGCGGTGGTCCTATTGCCTGCCAGCTTTGATACGGGTCGAAGTCGAGCTCGCTATTCCTCCGCTGTGGGCGACGACGGTGACGTGCGGGCTATTCTGCGCGCAACGGAGCGGTGGGATAAAGAGGAGTGGGACGCTGCGATGGGGGCCAGCAGCTCCCATCTTCTGAGGATGTTCCGCGTCCCCGGGGTTGTCCGTGCCATCCGTCTCCGTGGCCGACGGCCCATAGACGCGGAGCGGGATCATTGACCACGGGGCGGAGCGAGCTCGACCGGATCCTGAACGCTTTCGGCCACCCGGTGCGACGCCTCATCCTCGGGGAGCTGATCGACGGGCCCGCCAGCGCCAGCATGATCTCGCGCAGCTTCAGGCTGGACTTGGGTGTCGTGTCCTACCACTTGGGCCGGGTCTTGGCGAAGCAGTGCGAGGTCGTGGAACTGGTCGACAGCGTGCCGCGACGAGGGTCGGTTGAGAAGTTGTACGGGCTCAGACTCGAGGGACCGATTGATCTACCCGCCCCCGGAGAGCCCGGGAGCTGGGACGAGCTCGTGTGGACGATGGCGTTGGCCCAATGTCTGTTCGAGGCAATTAAAGGCGAACAGTAGCCACACCGCGGCAGCGCAGTTAGCGTGCGGGGCCTGCGTGCCCGACCTGCTCATCCTTTTCCTCGCCGCCTGCGGCACCGCCCTCGCCACCGGGCTGGGCGCGATCCCGGTCTGGTTCCTCGGCGACCGGGCCGCGGCGCTGACGCCGTTCCTGCTCGGCATCGCCGCTGGGGTGATGGGGATCGCCTCGATCTTCGGGCTGCTGGTCCCCGCGGCCGAAGAAGGATCGGTCTGGGAGGTCCTGGGCGGGCTCTTCGTCGGCGGCGTGCTGCTGGGGGTGGCGCGGCGGCGGCTGCGGCCCGAGGCCGCCTTCATGGGCCGGCAGGGGCCGGGGGCGCGGACCTCGGCGCTGGTCTTCGCGGTTCTCTTCGTCCACAGCCTGCCGGAGGGGCTGGCGGTGGGGACGGCCTACGCCTCCGACCGGGCCGGCCTGGGCCTCTTCGTGATCGTCGCGATCGCGATCCAGAACGTGCCCGGGGGGACCAGCGTCGCGATCCCGATGGAGATGGCCGGCTTCGGCCGGGCGCGGCAGTTCTGGGCCGCGGTGGGAACGAGCGCGCCGCAGCCGGTCGGGGCGGTGGTCGCCTACCTCGCGGTCGAAGAGGTGACGGCGCTCCTGCCGTTCTCGTTCGCCTTCGCCGCCGGCGCGATGCTGAGCCTGATCACCGTCGAGTTGCTGCCCCAGGCTTACGGCTCACGCCACCCGCTGGGGCCAAGCCTCGGCCTCCTCGTCGGCGCCGCGGCGATGCTCGGCCTGGACTTGCTTCTTGGCGTATAAATCAAGTCGCCTGTTTGGTGCAAGTTGTATAACTGGTCGCCGTGACCGAGCTCGCCGTCGAGATCAAGGAGATCCTCGAGGCGGAGGCGCGGGAGGCGCTGGCGGCAGGCTGGGCGGAGGTGCGCGAGGAGGTGGCCGAGATCGGGTTGACGCTCTACCTGGAGCCGCTGAAGCCCGAGGCCGCGCCGCTCGAGGTCTACTTCGACTCCGACCAGCTGCTGGTCTGCTCGCCCGGCCGCAAGGACATGGTCTGCGAGTTCTTCTCCGAGGACCCGGAGGAGATCAAGCGGCAGGTGCGGGCGCTGACGCTGGCGGTCGTCACCGGCAGCTACGCCGAGCGGGTGCAGGAAGGCACGACCGAGATCGTCGCCGAGTGGCCGGGCCCGGACGGCAGGCAGGAGGCGACGCGGAGCCTGCTGGCGATGAAGAGGCCCGGCGGCAACGGCTGGCGCGACGTCACCTACGAGCCCTACAGCTAGCGCTCTAGAGGACCGCCAGCACCCCCAGCGCGATCACGCTGAGCGCGACCACGGCGAGGGCGATCGCCGTCGTCGCCCGGTCGAAGCGGCCGAGCGCGTTCTCGCCCATCAGGTCGCGGTCTCCCGCCAGCGAGCGGACGAACGGCAGCAGCACCAGCAGCAGGACCGCGTTGAGCGCCTGGGTGAGGAAGAGGATCTCGATCAGGGGTGCTCCCGGGATCAGCACCAGGCAGGCCGCGACCGCGGTCACCGCACCGAAGCTGAGGTAGAAGGTGCGGGCCTCCGCGAAGCTGTCGTCGAGATCGGCGCGGCGGCCGAGCGTCTCGGAGAGCGAGTAGGCGGTCGAGAGGGGGACGATCGCCGCCGCCAGCAGGGCCGCGCCGAGGAAGCCGAGGCCGAAGAGGGTCGCGGCGGCGCCGCCGACGAACGGCTCCAGCGCGCGGGCGGCGTCGCTGGCGTCGTTGATGTCGATCCCCTGCGGGTGCAGGGTCGCCGCGCAGGCGACGACGACGAAGAGGCCGATGACGCCGGTGAGGACGGCGCCGACGACGACGTCGACCCGCTCGTAGCGCAGGTCTTTGACGTGCAGTTGCTTATCGACCGCGTAGGACTGGATGAAGGCGAGGCCCCAAGGCGCCAGCGTCGTCCCCACGGTCGCCACCGCGACCAGGACCGCGTCGCGGTTCAGCGGGATGCTGGGTACGACGAGGCCGCGCCCGGCGGCACCCCAGTCGGGGTGGGCGGCGATCCCGGCCACGACGTAGGCGACGAAGACCGAGCTGAGGAGCAGCAGCAGGTGCTCGACCTTGTGGAAGTTCTCGCGCAGGACCAGGGCGGAGATGACGAGCGCCGCCAGCGGCACGCTGACGTAGCGGCTGGCGCCGGTCAGCAGGTCGGCCCCGGCGGCGACCCCGGCGAACTCGGCGCAGAGGGTGCCGGTGTTGGCGACGAGCAGCGCCGTCATCACCAGCGCCGCGGCGCGCGGGCCGTAGCGCTCGCGGACCAGCGTCAGCAGTCCCTTGCCGGTGACGACGCCGAGGCGGACCCCGACCTCGTGGAAGACGATCAGCGCCCCGGTCGAGAGCGCCAGCACCCAGAGCAGCTGGTAGCCGTAGCGGGCGCCGAGGATCGAGTAGGTGGTGATCCCGGCCGGGTCGTCGTCGGAGAGTCCGGCGAGGACGCCGGGGCCGACTACCGCCAGCAGCGCCGCCAGGCCGCCGAGCCGCAGCAGCCGCGGCCGGTGGTGCGCCAGGCGCCAGTGCGTGTGGCGACCGGGGGTACGGTGCGGTTTCGGCCGCGGCCGATGCTGGTGCGAGGGCGCCACGGGTCATACCCTGACGTGCCGCCCCGACGAGCCAATCGCGTGGTTCCTTTGTCCGGCT
>DASTAR010000182.1:0-33335 GCA_035712505.1 Solirubrobacterales bacterium | reverse complement strand
GCAATAAACGACGGTGCAGAGAGTGTCGAGGTCGGCGTGCATCGTGGCCTTTCGGTCGACGGTTGCTTCAGCACCGTCGACTTCGGCCTCTCTGCTTAAAACCCCTTGCCCACGGCGGATCCCGTGGAATCAATCATCTAGAGGCGTGCGCAGAGGTTTCGCCAATCCCTCCTAATACGTGCTCGCCTCCATCCAGACTTTCCAGATGGCGGCGACCGAGGCGGCAAGGAGGACGATCCAGAGCAGGGTGCCGCCGCCGGTCGCGAACATCTTGTGGCTGCCGGCGACCAGCAGGGCCAGCATCCCGAAAGCGCCGTAGAAGACGGCGCGGCGGCCGTCGGTCAGGGTCGAGAGCGTCAGCTGGTTCTCCCGGCTGAGGACGTAGAGCATCCAGGCGATCCCGGCGAGCAGCGCCATCGTCAGCGCCGTGATCACCGCCGCGGCCAGGTTGCCCCCGCCGGGCAGATAGGCGACGCCCAGGGCGAGGAGCATCACGATCGCTACGTTGCGCGCAGTCCGCACCCCTCGAAGTGTAGGACGCCGGGGAAGCCGCTACTTCTGGGTCATCACGACGATGCCGACGATCACCGCGGCGGCGACGGCGGCGAACGCAAGCAGCGCCACCAGACCGGCGACCGTCGCAGCGCCCTGGCGGTCGCCGCGGCTCAGCTCGACGAACTGGCCGGACCCCCAGATCCCGACCGAGAAGGCGAAGGTGATGCCGACGCCGGCGACGACGGAGGCCACCACCGTCTGCCACAGGTCCTTCCACTGGACGATCGTCGCGATCATCCGCCCACCGCCTCGACCGGAGCCCCCTGGCGCGCACGGCGGGCGAACGCCGCGGTGATCAGCGAGAGCGCCATCAGCGTCACCAGCACCGGACCCAGCGCCCCGGTGCCGAAGATGCGGGTGAAGCCGTAGGTCAGGCCGCCGATCAGCGCCGCCGCCGGCAGCGTCAGGACCCAGGCGACGACGATGTTCCCCGCCACCCCCCAGCGCACGGCCGAGAGCCGTTTCGCCGCGCCCGAACCCATCACGCCGCCGTTGATCACGTGGGTGGTCGAGAGCGGGAAGCCGAAGTGGGTCGAGGCGAGGATCACCGCTGCGCCGGCCCCCTGAGCCGAGAATCCCTGCGCCGCGTCCATCTTGATGATCCGCGTGCCGGTGGTTTTGATGATCCGCCAGCCGCCGCTGTAGGTGCCGAGGGCGATCGCGCTGGCCGAGGCGACGATCACCCAGGTCGGAGGGTCCGATTCGGCGGCGAGGGTGCCGTTGGCGATCAGCGCGAGGGTGATCACGCCCATCGTCTTCTGGGCGTCGTTGGTGCCGTGCGCGAGCGCCAGCAGGCCTCCCGAGACGATCTGCCCGTAGCGGTAGCCGCGGCTGACGATCCCGGGACGCTGCCCGCCGACGACACGGTAGGAGAGCCCGATCGCCAGGGCCGCCACGATCAGGGCGACGATCGGCGCGACGACGGCCGGGATCAGGACCTTTCCGACCAGCCCTTCGGCGAGGATCACGTCAAACCCCGCCGAGGCGACGGCCGAGCCGACGACGCCGCCGATCAGCGCGTGCGAGGAGCTGGACGGCAACCCGAACCACCAGGTGATCAGGTTCCAGGCGATCGCCCCGATCAGCCCCGCGAAGACGATCGTCGGCGTGATCACTTCGGCGTTGACGACGTCGCTCGCCACCGTCGCGGCGACGCTGATCGAGATGAAGGCGCCGACGAAGTTGAGCAGCGAGGCGAACCCGATCGCCACCTGCGGCCGCGCCGCCCCGGTCGAGATCGAGGTGGCGACGACGTTGGCGGTGTCGTGGAAGCCGTTGGTGAAGTCGAAGGCCAGCGCCGTGCCGACGACGATCACCAAAATCACGTCCGCGCTCATTCCACGCTCCTCGTGACGCGGCTCCCACGTTGCCAGGCAAGGACGCAGTGAGCGAAGTGTGCTTTGCACATGAGCGAGCGAGGACGCAGCATGGCGACGTGGGAGGCCGTCACGAGCGTCACGAGTTCTTGATGACTATGCCCTCGATGATCTGAGCGGCGGTCTCGGTGGCGTCGATCGCCTCCTCGAGGACCGCGAACATGTCCTTCCAGCGGATCACGACCATCGGGTCGATGCCGTTGGAGAAGAGGGAGGCGACGGCGTCGCGGGAGATCCGGTCGCCGTCGTTCTCGAGCCGGTGGATCTCGATCCAGTACTTGTCGAGGTTCTTGAACGAGGGCAGGCTCTCCAACCCCATCGCCAGCTGCTCGCAGGACGCGACGAGGACCTTGGTCAGCTCCTGCGCCTGCGCCATCGGCGCCTCGATCTTGTAGAGGCCGAGGAAGTCGGCCGCCTCCTCGGTGAAGTCGACGATGTCGTCCATCTGCGTCGCCAGCGCGTAGATGTCCTCGCGGTCGATCGGCGTCACGAAGGTCGTGTTGAGGCGCCGGACGATGTCGTGGGTGATCCGGTCGCCCTCCTGCTCGGCCAGCAGGATCTCCCGCGAGAGCCCTTCGCTCTCGGGCCAGCTGTGCATCATCTCGTCGAGCAGTTTGGCGGCGCGGACGGCGTTCTGGCCGCCCTCGATGAAGAGGTCGAAGAAGGTCCGGTCGCGAGGGAGGAGCGAGAAGCGCGCCACTGCTGCCGCATCCTAGAGATGCGACAAGCGGCAGCACCGCTCAGGCCGCGGAGGCGGCCAGATGCTCTGCGGCACGTGCGGAATGTCGGGCCATCAGCTCCTCCTGCGCACTGCGCAGTTCGCCGTTCGGCCGCCGCCGTTCCCAGGTGCCGTCGGAACCGAGCTCCCAGGAGCTGGCGTTGTCGGCCAGCGAGCGCTCCAGCACGTCCAGCAGCTCGGCCTTGATCGCCGCGTCTTCGACCGGCGCCACCAGCTCGACCCGGCTGTCGAGGTTGCGTGGCATCAGGTCGGCGGACCCCATCAGCACCCGCGTCTCCTCGCCGCGGCGGAAGGCGTAGATCCGCGAGTGCTCGAGGAAGCGGCCGACGATCGAGCTGACGCGGACGTTCTCGGAGACCCCCTCCACCCCCGGCCGCAGGCAGCAGATCCCGCGCACGCTGAGGTCGATCCGCACCCCCGCCTGCGAGGCCTCGTACAGCGCCTGGATGCAGCGGGCGTCGACCAGCGCGTTCATCTTCAGGGCAATTCGGCTCTCCGCGCCCGCCTTGTGAGCCTCGACGGTGCGCTGGATCTCCTCGATGATCTGGTCCCGCATCGTCGTCGGCGAGACCAGCACCTTGCGGAAGCCCGCCGGGCGGCCGTAGCCGGTGAGGAAGTTGAACATCTCGGCGACGTCGGCGCCGACGTCGGGGTCGGCGGTGAAGATCCCGAGGTCCGTGTACAGGCGGGCCGTCTTCGGGTTGTAGTTGCCGGTGCCGACGTGGACGTACTCGCGCACCTCCTCGCCCTCGCGCCGGGCGACGAGGATCGCCTTCACGTGCGTCTTCAGGCCGGGAATGCCGTAGACGACGTGGACCCCCGCCTCCTCCAGCGACTTCGCCCAGTGGATGTTCGCCTCCTCGTCGAAGCGCGCTTTCAGCTCGACCATGCAGACCGCCTGCTTGCCGCGTTCGGAGGCGCGGATCAGCGCCGGCACCAGCGCCGAGTCGTCGCTGGTCCGGTAGACCGTCTGCTTGATCGCCAGCACGTCGGGGTCGGCGACCGCCTGGGCGACGAACCGCTCGACCGAGGTGCCGAAGGACTCGTACGGATGGTGGACGACGAGATCGCGCTGGCGGATCTCGGCGAACATGTCGACCGGCTCGTCGTCCTCCCCCTGCAACCGCGGCTGGGTGACCGGCGTCCAGGGGGGGTAGCGGAGCTCGGAGTGGCCGGGTACGTCGGCGATCGCGCCGAGGTCGGAGAGGTCGAGCAGGCCGTCGATGTCGTAGACCTCGCGGTCTTCCAGCCGCAGCGCGCTGACCAGCTGGGCGCGCAGCTTCGGGTTCATCTCCGCCTCGACCTCGAGCCGGACCACCTCGCCGAAGCGGCGGCGGCGAAGCTCGTCCTGGACCGCTTGCAGGAGGTCGTCGGCCTCGTCCGAGACGTTGAAGTCGGCATCGCGGGTGACGCGGAAGTAGCCATGGTCGATCACCTCGATCCCCGGGAAGAGGGCGTCGAGGTTGGCAGCGATCACCTCCTCCAGCGGCACGAAGGCGTAGCCACTCTCGCCGAGCGGCAGGAAGCGCCCGAGCAGCTCCTTCGGGACCTTGACCCGGGCGATGATCTCGTTGCCGCTCTCGGCGTCGCGCAGCAGCACCCCGAGGCTGAGCGAGAGGTTGGAGATGTAGGGGAAGGGGCGGCCGAGCCCGATCACCAGCGGCGTCAGCGCCGGGAAGACCTGCTGCTCGAAGCGGGTGTCGATCTCCCGCCGCTCCTCGTCCGTGGCGGTGTCGAGGGTGACGATGCGGATCCCGTGCTCCTCCAGCTGCGGGCGCAGCTCGGTCCCGAAGCAGTGGCAGAGCCGGTCGTCGAGCTCGAGGACGCGCTGCTGGATCGCGTCGATCTGCTGCTTCGGGGTAAGGCCGTCGGGGCCGCGCGCTTCGATCCCGGCGTCGAGCTGGTCGAAGAGGCCGGCGACGCGGACCATGAAGAACTCGTCGAGGTTGGAGGCGTAGATGCCGCAGAAGCGGACCCGCTCCAGCAGCGGCACCTGCTCGTCTTCGGCGAGCTCCAGGACCCGCCGGTTGAAGTCGAGCCAGGAGAGCTCGCGGTTGAAGTAGAGGGCGGGATCGTCGATAGCTTCATCGTACTGAGGCGCCCCAGGCCGATCTCCGGCCTCAGGCGGCACGCGAGAGCGCCTGCGAGCCGCAGTCGAGGACTCGCCGATACCCCATCGCCAGCTGCTCGAGCGACCGCTCCCAGGGCCGCTCACGGGCGGCGCGGGCGGCGGCATCGCCGAGCTGTCGCCGCAGCTCGGGCGAGGAGGCGAGCTGGAGCAGGGCACCGGCCAACTGGTCCGCGTCCGGGCGGCAGAGCAGGCCCGTGTGACGGTTCTCGATCAAGGCGGCCGGCCCGCCTTCGGCGACGGCGACGATCGGCAGGCCGCTGGCGGCGGCCTCGAGGATCACCTGACCGTAGGTGTCGGTAACGCTGCAGAAGAGGAAGACATCGGCGCTGGAGTAGGTGCGCGGCAGGTCTTCACCCGAAAGCCAGCCGAGGAAGGTCGCCCTCTCCCCCAGCCGCTGGCGCAGCTCCGCTTCCTCAGGGCCGCCGCCGGCCAGCAGCAGGTGCAGCCGCGGGTCGCGCTCGTGGGCGCGGATGAAGCTCTCGGCCAGCAGGTCGACCCCCTTTTCGCGGGTCAGGCGGCCCGAATAGAGGACCTTGATCTCGCCGGGGAAGGCGTCGGGGTCAGCCTTGGCCGGGTCGAAGCGATCGGTGTCGACACCGCGCTCCCAGCGGCCAAGCGGGCCCGGATCGGCGCCGAGGGCGATGACTGAGGCGTCAGCTGAAGGGCTCGGCGAGAGCACCGCCGCCGCAGCGCCGTAGAAGGCGCCGAGGCCGGCGCGGGTCAGCGCCTCCAGGGTCTCGTCCTGCGTTCGCATCCCGGCGTAGGTGGCGATCTCGGTGTGGTAGCTGGCGATCAGCGGCACGCCGGTGATCCGGCTCATCAGCGTCGCCGCGATCCCGGCCGGGCCAGGCGCGGTGACGTGGACGAGGTCGTAGCAGCCGTCGGCCAGGACCTCGACCAGGTCCGGCAACCCCGGCACCCCCAGCGTCATCCCCTCGTAGAAGGGGACCTCGAGCTCAGCGGCGGCCGGGAGGCGACGGTCGACCCCGGGATCAGTCCCGACGATCTCGACCTCGAATCCAGGGACGCCACGCTCCCTGATCTGTTCGATCGTGTGGGTGACGCCGTGCATCGAGCCGATCCCATCCGCGACACGGCAACCCGCTGCCGCTCACCGCGCCGATCCCGCAGCTTCGCCTTCTCGGCCCCGAGAAAGGCGGTGGCCGGCGCGTAAGGGACGGCAGGGACCAGGGCGCCGAAGAGGCCGTTGACGGCGGTCCCAAGATCGCCATCGGCGACAGCCTTCGTCCCGCCCTCCACCGCGGCACGCAGCCGACGATCGTGAATCCGGCGCACGCGGCGATAGAGGTCGGCGTGGGAGAACCCGTCTGACTGCAGGTACGCGATCAGCTCTCGCCCGCGCAGATCAATCCCGATGCCATCAAGCCAAGCCTCCAGCAGCGCCCGAGCATCCTCCGGCCCAACATCAGCTGCAACCTTCCCTCCGCGAGCGGCCCCCTCGCGAATGACCCTCTCCACCATCTTCAGGACCGCGGCCGGGTCTGGCCCTTTCACAGCCGAAGCCCCCGCTGCGCTCACTTGGGCGGGCGGAGATCCCTCACCGGACCCTCCCCGCTGTTGTCCGGGGAGGGACCTCCGCCCGCCCCCCAACGCAAGAGCCCGAGTAGCGAGTGCCATAGCCGCATGAGTCCACTTCGCCGCGCTGCCCTGGTCCCCACCCGCTTCGGCATCCCCCCGCCGCAGGTGGGCCAGAAACTCTTCCGGCGTCGCGGCCGCGGGCACCTCGGTGAAGGTGCGGCCGATGTCGACGCCGGCATGGTCGTCGGAGCCGCCGATGCCGGTGCCGCCGTGGGTCTCGACGTAGACCACGGCGGGCATGTTCAGCTCGGCGGCCCGAGCGCCGTTGCGGACCTCCCAGATCGGGAAGAGCTCCGCCAGTCGCCGCCGATGGCGCCGGGTCAGGGGCGCGGCGACGTTGAAGAACGGGTGCGCGAGTGCGCAGACGATCTCCCGCTCGTGAAGATAGGCGGCGCAGGCCTCGACATCGCCGGAATGTGCCTGCAGCCACTCGTGGTCCCCGGGATCGATCCCGTAACAGAGGACGTGCACCGCCTGGGGCTCGCCGGCGAAGCGGGCGGTCAGCTCCTCGGAGAGGAAGCAGTCGGGACGATCGGCGAGCTCCAAGCAGCCGTCAATAGTGTCGTGGTCGGTGATCGTGACGAAGTCCATCCCCCGCCGCCTGGCGAGCTCGTAGACCTCCTCCGGCGGCGTCGCGCACTCCGGCAGCCCCAGCGAGCGCTGCACACCCAATTTCGAAAGCTGCGACGCGGTCGAGTGGCAATGCATGTCAACACGGGAAGTCATCGGTGTCTCCCTATTCGAATCTCTCTTGTCACCAACAGATTCCGCCTGGGACAAGGGAGAAATGTGAAAAGGCGGAGAAAGCGGCTTCTATGTGCTTCGGCAGGGGAGAGATCAGCCCATCCCACACCTCTTAGGATCATGAGACGCCTCTCGACTCGGATCCTCGTCGCCCTGACGCTCTGCGCTGCCCTTGCGGCTTTCGCCTTGGTGCCAATTCCCGAGGACGCGAATGGCCATCCGGTCCTACCGGCAGTCGCACTGGAACAGGTATCCCTTTACCGACTCGAGATCGCCGTCATGGTCTTCTACGGAGGACTACTGTTGATCACGCCAGTCTTCTCCGGACTGGTCACTGGACGGCTACCGATCGAAATCTCGGCACGCGGCGCCAGATTCGCCGAGGATGCAGACCAGTTCAACGATATAGCCGTAGCTGCGATTCAGGATTTGGAGGAGGCCGACGAAAGCCTCTCTGAAGCTTTGGGCGTGGCCCTTTCCAGAATCGAAGCGCTCGAGCGGTTATCTATGGATGACAACACACAACCGAAAGTAGAGTCACATCTATGACTGAACGGGAAGAAAGAGCATTGGCCGAGCGCCTCGCTGAAGGATCCGAGGTCTTCGACATCACCAGCGCTATGGAGCTCGTGCAACGGCGTCCCGCGGAAGCCGAAAAGCTCATACGGAAGAGGGCGGAGAGGAAGAAACGCCAAGCCGAATTGACTCGGGCCGCCGAAAGACTTCATCGCGCTGCCCAAGCGATGCAATAACCGGCACCGGGCCGAAGCCCGGTGCCGGCAGGAGGGACTGCTGCGCTCTCGCTAGAGAGATTCGACTGCCTTGAGGCCCGCCTGTTTGACGACCTTGGGCAGCGGCGCGAAGTCGAGCGCGGCGCCGTATTTCTGGCCGATCGTGAGGCAGTAGCGGGCGAACTGCTGGAGCGGCCCCTTCAGCGGCGCGTCATGCGGGATGATCGCGTAGGTGAAGGTCGAGATCGGGTAGGCGATCTCGTCCTTCTTCGGGGGATTGGTGATGCTGATCGTGTTGGTCGGCCCCAGCTTCTTCACGCTCGAAGCGGCGCTCGAGATGTTCGGGATGTTCGGGAGCTCGAAGTTCCCGTCCAGGTTTTCGACCGCGGCGGCGTGGACGCCGGCAGCAATCAGGTAGTAGGCCGAGATGTAGCCGATCGAGCCCGCAGTTTTCGTCACCGTTGAGGTGACGCCAGCGTTGCCTTTGGCACCGACCCCGGCCGGGAAACCGACGGTGGTCGCGTAGCCGACTTCGCTCTTCCAAGCTGGGCTGATTTTGGAGAGGAAGTTGGTGAACGCGTAGGTGTCACCGGAACCATCGCTGCGGTAGACCGGGGTGATGGTCAGGCCCGGCAGCTTCGTGCCTGGGTTGATCTTCTTGATTTTCGGGTCGTTCCACTTGGTGATCTTGCCGAAGTAGATACCGGCAAGCACCTTGCCCGAGAGGTTCAGTTTCTTCACCCCAGGGATGTTGAAACCAAGGCCGGTGGCCGAGAGGGCCCACGGAATCTGGACGCAGCCGTTGCAGGCGGCGGCCTGTTCAGACGTCAGCGGCGCGTCAGAGGCGCCGAAGTCGACGGTCCGCGCGGTGATCTGGGCGATACCGGTACCGGAGCCGACGGCGGAGTATTTGACGGGGATGCCTTCTTTGATTTCGAAGTTGGCCATCCAGTTCCCCATCAGAGGAGCGACCAACGTCGAGCCGGCTCCCGTGATACCAGCGGCGGAGGCAGTGGCCGTCGTCACCGACGCCGTGCCACCCACCGCCACGAGAGCCGTGGTCAGCAGGGCAAGCAGCCTATTGCGAAGCAATGCGGATTCCTTTCAAGTGGATTGACGGCGCAAGCCTCTCCAGAAAGGTTCACGAAAGTGTGTCAATTCCGTGAAAGACCGCAGTAACAATTCAGTTACAAAAAGGCGCACCTATTCCTTAGGCTGGCGCAGATGAGCGCCTCCGCACCCGCCGCTGCCCAGGGTTCCGGGCACGGCGCCCGCGTCAGCTTGCTGCGCAAGCGGGCCGACCAGATCGGCGACCGGGGGATGTACGGGATCTGCCTGATAGCGGCGCTGCTCTCCGCCGGAATGATCCTCCTCGTCGGCTACCAGATCGTCCACGGGGCGCTGCCGGCGATCGAAAAATTCGGCCTCGGCTTCGTCACCAGCACCACTTGGCAGCCGAACTTCGGCAAATTCGGCGCGGGTGTGCTGCTTTTCGGCACCGCCGTCACCTCCGGGTTCGCGCTCCTGCTCGGAGGCCCGATCGCGATCGCGATCGGCCTCTTCCTGACGCTGTTGGCGCCGAAGAGCGTGGCGGCGGTCATCGGCCCCCTGGTCGAGCTGCTTGCGGCCATCCCCAGCGTCATCCTCGGCTTCTGGGGCTTGGTGGTGCTGGGCCCATTCGTCCAGGAACACGTCGAGCCGTTCCTCCACGACAGCTTCGGCTTCATCCCGATCTTCGGCGAACCGCAGACGACCGGGCTCAGCGTCTTCACCGCCAGCCTGATCCTGACGATCATGGTGATCCCGATCATCGCCTCGATCTCCCGCGACCTCTTCCGCTCGGTGCCGCCCGAGCTCCAGGACGGCGCCGCCGCCCTCGGCGCGACCCGCTGGGAGGTCGTGCGGGGGGTCGTCCTGCCGGTCACGTCGAACGGGGTGATCGCCGCCTGCATCCTCGGCCTCGGCCGGGCCCTCGGCGAGGCGATCGCCGTCTCGCAGGTGGTCGGCGCGGGCTCGCGGATCGACTGGAACCTGTTCGCACCCGGCAGCACCCTCGCCGCCCAGATCGCCCTTCAGTTCCCGGGCGCCCTGACCGAACTCCACAAAGCCTCCCTCTTCTACTGCGGCCTGATCCTGCTGGTGATCGGCCTGATCGCAAACCTCGCCGCCAGCTGGATCGGCCGCCGCTTCAGCTACAACGGGGCGGTGAACTGGTGAGCGACGCGCTGATCCCGGACCCGAGCGCGCCGCTGACCCCCGGCGGCAACCTGCGACGGCGCCAGCTCGTCAGCCGCGTCGCCGAGGTCGCCGCAACCGGTGCTGCGGTGATCGCACTCGCCGCTCTCGCCTGGGTGCTGTGGACCGTCGTCTCGCGCGGCGCCCACGTGATCAACTTCGATTTCATCTTCAAGGCCTATCCCGAAGGCGTCGGGCCGATGCTGCTGGGGACGGTGGCGATCTCCGTCTACGCGACGGCGATGGCGATGCCGATCGGCGTGCTCGTCGCCCTCTATATCAGCGAGTACTCCGGCGCCAAAGGAGCGCAGACGCTGAAGCTCGTCCTCGACCTGCTGAACGGTCTGCCCTCGATCGTCCTCGGGCTCTTCGCCTTCGTCTTCATCGTCGAGGCGCAGAAGAAGCAGTCCGGGTTCGCCGGGGCCGTGGCGCTGGCGATCATCGAGCTGCCGCTGATCGCCCGCGGCTCCCAAGAGGTGCTGCAGCTGGTTCCGAAGCACCTGCGCGAAGCCTCCGACGCCCTCGGGGTCGCCCGCTGGCGCACGGTGCTGACCGTGATCCTGCCGGGCGCCCTCGGCGGCATCATCACCTCGACCGTGCTCGCCGTTGCCCGCGCCGCCGGCGAGACCGCACCGCTGATCCTCGCCAGCTCCGCCTTCGACCCCAAACACTTCTCGATCAACCCGTTCGAAGCGATGCCCAACGTTCCGGTCTGGATCTACAAAGTCTCCGAAGAAGGCAACCCCGAAGGCTTCAACGAAGCCTGGGGGATGTCGCTGATCCTCGTCGTGATCATCCTCGTCACCGCCCTCGGCGCCCGCGCCCTACTCGCCCGAAGCAAACGAAAGCTGAGCTCCTCATGAACAGCCGCCTCGACCTCGCCAACCCCGAGGACCTCGCCCAGAGCGATCCGCAGGCCCCCTCGCGGGTCCGCATCCAGCCCCCCGCCGGTCCGAGCGTCTCCACCCCGCCGGACGGCCTCACCCGGACGACCGTCGAGATGCATCCGCTGGCGCGCCCGGAGCTCGTCTTCGAGTCCCAGGGGGTCTCGATCTTCTACGGCGCCAAGCAGGCGCTGACTGGCGTCGACCTCGGCATCCGCCACGGCCAGATCACCGCACTGATCGGGCCGTCGGGCTGCGGCAAGACGACCTTCCTGCGCAGCCTCAACCGGATGAACGACCCGGTGCCGGGCTTCCGCATCGAGGGCCAGATCCTCTACCACGGCCACGACGTCTACGGCTCCAACGTCGACCGGGTCGAGGTGCGGCGGCGGATCGGGATGGTCTTCCAGAAGCCGAACCCGTTCCCGAAGTCGATCTACGACAACGTTGCCTGGGCGCCCCGCAACCTCGGCCTCCGCAAAGGCCTCGAGGAGCGGGTCGAGAAAGCCCTCCGCGGCGCCGCCCTCTGGGACGAGGTCAAAGACCGCCTCGACGACAGCGCGCTCGGCCTCTCCGGGGGCCAGCAGCAGCGCCTCTGCATCGCCCGCGCGATCGCGATCGAGCCCGACGTCCTCCTCCTCGACGAGCCCGCCTCGGCCCTCGACCCGATCGCCACCGGCGCGATCGAGGATCTGATGCACAACCTCAAAGGCCGCTTCACCATCGTCATCGTCACTCACAACATGCAACAGGCAGCCCGAGTAGCCGACCGCACCGCCTTCTTCAGCCTCGAGACCGCCGGCCCCAAACCGGTAGGCACCCTGATCGAGGTAGACGACACCAGCAAGATCTTCAGCCAGCCCCGGGACCCAAGAACCCGCGACTACGTGTCAGGTCGCTTCGGCTAAGCGCGAGCGCTTTTTTTGACGGCGCGTTCTAGCGCTTGAGGATCGCATCGCCTGAGACTTGGGTGAGGATCGGCGTTCCGCACTGCCAGCAGAAGGTGGCGCCGGACGAGTGGGGGGCACCGCAGCTGCTGCAGACGCCGGCGGTGCCGGTCTGCTCCATGCGGAGGATCCGTTCTACCTCGCCCAGCTCGGCGTCGGCGTCCTGAAGGGGGACGACGCGTTTGACTACTACCTCGATGTCGATGCTGTTGCGGACGACCATCTCGTAGACGAGGCCGCCGAGGTCCCACTGCAGCTCGGCCACCTTGGCAACGAGCTGCTCGCGGCGTTTCTGCAGGTCGACGATGAACTCTTCGCCATAGGCGGAGTTGAGGGCGGCGGGGACCGCACCGTTGCCGTTTGACGCCGCCGGCTGCACCGGAGGCGGGCTGCTCCGGCGGAAACTGTCACGCAGGCTCATTTGAAGAAGCTCCCGTCAAATTCGCCGCTCGAGTTGCAGCCTTCGGCCTTGGGGTCACACTTGCCACCGATTTTCTGTTCTGGTTCGGCAAGTTCGACGCCAGGAGCCGTTGGGTAGGCTTCTTCGGTCGCCTTGGTCGCACCGCTGCTGGTGGTTTCCAGCTTCTTGGCAGCTTTTTTCTTCGTCACCGATTTGGAACCGCTTGCGCCTTCTTTGCCTTTGGCGCTGGCTTTGCCTGCGTTCGCTTTCGCACCGGATGATGCTGCGGTTTCGGTGCTGCCGCTGCCACCGCCGACGGTGACGATCTGCGGCGCCGGAGCGGCCGCATTGCTGGGGCCGCTGTCGCCGGAGCGGCCGATCAGAACGCCGACGCCGATCGCCAGGATCAGCGTTGCAACGCCGGCCACCAGCGAGGCGTTCGCTGACATGAACGGGCGCCGGTCCGGCGCCGCGGGGGCGGTAGACGCCGCGGCCTGAACCGGCGCCGGTTGCTTTGCCGACTCCATGAACACGACCGCGTCCATGAAGGGCAGGCGCGGGTCGCCCCGCCGATGACCGCACGAAAGGCAATAACGCTGGTCGGGGGCGAGAGAAGCGCCGCAGTTGGGGCAATTGTCGCCGCTGCCGGCGATCGGGTTCCGCACGGGCCTCATTCTCTGAATGCCGCCCCTCCTCAATGTTGAAGAGTTGTGAAAACGATGTCACGACGCAGGTACAAAATCTTCACAACTTCGACACGGCCAGCTCAGAGAATCGCTCCACGTGATCGGCAAGACCTGTTCGGAGTGCGGGGCCAAGCGAGCACCCGATCAACGCTACTGCCTGAAGTGCGGGGCGAGGCTGGGTTCGCTGCCGACGGCGATCGTCGCCCACCTGCAGCGCCTGCGCACCTTCGCCACCGGCCGGATCCCGGTGATCAAGCCCCCTGCTGCTCGGAAACCGGGTGCCGAGGGCGCCGAGAAACGCAAAGGCTGGCCCTACGAACGCTCCGACTTCATGCCTTCTCCGCGCGCTGCCGCAGCGGCGGTCATCGGGATGCTGGCCCTCGGAGTGGCCCTCGGATCGGCCACCAACAACCTCGCCCAGAGCGCGGGCCTGACGACGATCCTCGTCGAAGAACCAGCCCCGTCGGGCGAAGAAGAAACGGCCCCTGAAGTTGCCGCCGAGCCCGAAGTCGAAGCGGAAGCGCCGGCAGAAGAAGCCACCGCGGCGGCGGCGCCCGCGGTGCCGATCCCCCAAGAACCGGCCATCCCCGAAGAGGCTGCGATCGAAGAACCGAAAGCCCCTGAAGTCCCGATCGAAGAAGAAGTGCCGACCGGGATGCCGGAAGTGGAACACGTGTTCCTGATCGTCCTCGGCGAAAACGGCTACGAAGAGATCTTCGGCGAAAGATCCCAGTCGCCGTACTTCAAGGAAGAACTGCCGGGGCAGGGCGAGCTCCTCACCAACTACTACGCGGTGACCAAGGGTGAGCTGGCAAACGAGATCGCGATCATCAGCGGCCAGGGCCCGACGCCGGAAACGGCCGCCAACTGCCCGGCTTACGCCGATGTCTCCCCCGGCACCGAATCGGCCGAAGGCCAGGTCGAAGGTAACGGCTGCGCCTACTCAACGACGACCAAGACGCTGCCCGACCAGCTGGCTGAAAAAGAACTGACCTGGCGCGCCTACGTCGACCGTGCCGAAATCGAAGAAACGCCCCTCCCGACCAACCAGCCCGCCGGCTGCTTCGCCACCTGGCGCAATCCCTTCGCCTACTTCCACTCGATCGTCGACGCCGGCGAATGCGACGAAGGGGATCCCGGCCTGGCGCAGCTGGCAAAAGCCCTGGCGCTGAAGCCGGAGAAGTTCCCCACCCTCGCCTACATCTCCCCCGCCCCGCCGACGCCGGCGAACCCCACCGCCACCGAAGAAGAGCTGAAGACGATCATTCCGTCGATCCAGAGCTCGTTTGCCTACAAGGACGGTGGCCTGATCGTGATCACCTCGGCGCAGGCGCCGCAGGAAGGCGAAGGCGCCGACGCCAGCTCCTGCTGCATCAGCCCCGAATACCCCAACCTTCCACCCGCCGAAAGCAAGGAAGAAGCCGCGGGGCCGGTCAAGGAAACGGGCGGCGGCGGCCGCGTCGGCGCCGTCCTGCTCTCGCCCTTCATCGAACCCGGGACGACCAGCGAAACGTACTTCAACCACTTCTCCCTGCTGGCGACGATCGAGGAACTCTTCAGCCTCGAAAAGATCGGCTACGCCACCGAACCGGCGATCACCGGCTTCGACGAATCGATCTTCAACGCCGGCAGCTAGGCTCGCGACGCTGACCAGCCGTGGATGAACGCCCGAACCTAGCCCGCCGCGCCGCCGCCGAGTCGATCGGAGTCTTTGCCCTCGTCTTCGCCGGCTGCGGCGCGATCGTCACCGACGCCGTCCACGCCGGCTCACTCGGGAACGTCGGCATCGCCTTCGTCTTCGGCCTGATCATCATGGCCATGATCTACGCGACGGGTCACCTGTCCGGCGCGCACCTGAACCCCGCCGTGACCGTGGCCTTCGCGTTGACCCGCCACTTCCCCCGCGCCGAGGCCGCCGTCTACGTCGCGGCCCAGGCCCTCGGCGCGCTCTTGGCCGCCGCTCTGCTCGCCATCGCCTGGCCGAGCCATCCGGCGGCCCTGGGAACCACGCTTCCCTCGGTCGGAGTAGGCAGCGCCTTCGTCTACGAGGTGGTCCTGACCGCGTTCCTGATGTTCGTGATCATGGCCGTCGCCACCGACACCCGTGCCGTCGGCCCGGCGGCGGCAATCGCGATCGGCGGCACCGTCGGCCTCGACGCCTTGTTCGGTGGCCCGATCACCGGCGCCTCGATGAACCCCGCCCGTTCCCTCGGCCCGGCGCTCGTCTCCGGGGACCTGCACGACCTCTGGCTCTACCTCGTCGCTCCACCGCTGGGCGCCGCCGTCGGTGCACTCGCATACCAGCTCGTCCGCGGCGAGCATCCCGGCGAGCTGGGCGAAGGCGGCTCTTGATGGCCCGAGCGCTCTTTGTCTGCCTTCACAACGCCGGCCGCTCGCAGATGAGCGAGGCGCTCTTCCGCCGGGCCGCCGCGGGCCGCCACGAAGCCCGCTCGGCCGGGACCACCCCGGCGGACAGGGTGCACCCCGAGGTGGTCGAGGTGATGGCCGAGCTCGGCATCGACCTCTCCGGGCGCAAACCCCGCCGACTCAGCCGCGGGGATGCCGAGTGGGCCGACGTCGTGGTGACGATGGGCTGCGGCGACGAGTGCCCCTACATCCCCGGCAAGCGCTACGTCGACTGGGATCTGGCCGATCCCAAGGGTCAGGCGGTCGGGGCGGTGCGCGCGACCCGAGACGAGATCGATCGCCGCGTACGGGCTCTGGTCGAAGAGTTCGACCGCTACTAGGCAAACAACGGGAACGACTGAGAGAGGCCCGGCGCGGTGGCCGGGCCTCTCCACACCTATCCGGTTCGCCGACTACGGGCGGTCGAGCAGCACCTCGTAGGTCCTGTTGTCACCGTGCTGCTGGGTATAGAACCAGCGCCACTCCGGCGTCCCCAGTTGCGGAACGTGGGCGCCGAGGATCCCCTGCGGGCCAGGATCCCCGTCGGAGACGACCACGCCGGTGATCTCGTTGTCGCCGTCGTTCTTGCCGAAGCCGCCGTTGTCGGCGTCGACCGTCGCCGAGGCGTCGCGCCCCTCGGCCAGCCAGCGCACCGGCTGGTTCGCGGAGTTGGCGTAGTCGGTTTCAACGTTCCAGATCCAGCCGGAGTCGAGAGCGTTGCGCTGAGCGTGCAGCGTGTCGCCTGCGTCTTCGACGAAGGTGACCGAATTCCGGGAGAGGAACGTGACGTTGTCGAAACCGGCGTGCGCTTCATCCCCTTTGTAGAAGAGGGTCAGCGTGCCGGTGTTGGCGCTCGGGTCTTTCTGGCTCAGCTCGAAGATCGAGCCCCAGCCGCCCGCGGTCGCGTTCTCCGGGCTAGTCGCGTTGGTGTCGCCGGTCTCGTCGAAGAAGAACCGCCCGAAATGCGATCCCGGCTGGAAAGCGCCGTTCTCCGGCCGCTTGAACGGGGTTGCCTTCGCGGCCCGCGCCAGCGGCAGGGCTTCGAAGGGAGCGTTGCCGTCGGTCGCGGTGTCGTGGACCGTCACCCAGCGGGTCTTGAACGACTTCCCGTAGGTGTGGAGGGCGAGCTGGTCGGGACTGTTGAGCGCTTCCTGGCTCTCGAACGTGATCGGTTCACCGTTCTCGTTCAGGACCTGAAGCGCCTGCAGCTTGCCGTGAGCGAGGTCGCCCGGGGTCTGGGGGACGTAGCGGTAGATGTAGCTGTTCGGCTTCTTGGCCTTCGTCCCCGACTTGCCGGAGCCGCCAACGTCCTCGACGATCCAGAGGTTCCCTGCGGAATCGTCCTGGATGCCCTCGTAGCCGCCGCGGCCGAGCGCGCCGGAGACGTCGATGACGACGGAGGGGTAGCCCGGAGTCGCCGCGTAGGTCGGCGCGCTCGGGTTCTCGGTCGTCAGGAGCAGACGCTGGGCGAACGGGTCCCAGGTCGAGCCGTCGATCGTCGCCAGCGGATTGCCGTTGGCGTCGGTGGTCGCCAGGAGCGTCACCCGGTGCTCCGCGTCGGCGTCGAGGTTGATCCGGGTCAGGTAGCCGTGGCCTTCGGCGCCCCCCTCGTGCCCCTGGAAGAGGAAGTCGGCCCCGTAGTCGTAGTTCGGATCGGCCCCCGTCAGGCTGTTCCTGAAGACGAGGTAGGTGTTCTTGTCCGGCTCGGTCTTGTGCGCCTCGGTCCCCGGGTTGGCGGGCGTCGGCAACATCTGCGGCTCCCCGGCGGAGTTGAGGACGTCGTTGTCGTAGCCGTAGTACGAGGTCAGCGGGGAGGGGTTCTCGAGCCGGGTTGCGCCCTGGGCCACCGCCACCTGGTGGAGCTCCGGCGAGAGCTTCGAGGCGGGGGCGTAGCCGTCGGACCGGGTGTTGGCTTTCGGGACGGAGGTGAACAGGGTGTCGGGGGAAGACGAGGCTCCTGCGGTCACGGCCATCGCCGCGCCGAGCAAGAGGGCCGCGCCGGCCAGGAGCGAGACGATCCTGGTGTTTCTCATCAGGCTTCTCCTTTCGGGATTTGTCGAATCCCGCGGGAACCTAGGAGCGGCCGTCGCAGCGACCGTTAAGGAGATGGGACCGGAGCGTGTCGATCCGGTAAACGGCGAGGGGCGGAGCTACGCGGCGACCGGCTCCGACGGGGAGCCGTTGAAGCTGCCGTTGAGCAGATCGAGGATGACTCCCTCGCGCAGGCCCCCCTTGCCGATCTGAAGCGGCTGGCCGAGCAGGTCCGAGACCTTCTCGAGCAGGAGGACGCCGGTCGGCAGGATGCGGACCCGGGTCGGGTCGAGCTCGAAGCGGCGGCCGACGTCGGTTGCCGGGTCGCCGCAGAGGACACGGATGCCGCGCTCCAGCGTCTCGTACTCGAGCACGGCGCCGACCAGGCGGCGCAAGGAGGTGGCGGAGCCGCCGACGGCGACGGCCTGCGCGGGCTGCTCGAGCTCGACGCCCTCGAAGATGTCGTCGATGCGGTCGCGGATGCGGCGGACTTCCGCCGCCGAGGGGGGGTCGGAGGAGATCAGCTCCTCCGCCAGGTTGCCGGAGCCGACCGGCCACGAGCGCACGCTCTGGACGCCGCCGGTGACGGTGCCGAGGATCACCTCGGTCGAACCGCCGCCGATGTCGACGACGCCGACCAGGCCCTCGGAGGGATGCCCCAGGGTCTTCGTCGCGCCGATGAAGGACAGCCGCCCCTCCTCCTCCTCGGGCAGGATCTCGATCGGGATCCCTGCTGCCTCTCCGACGGCCTCGGCGACGGCCTCGCCGTTGCTCGCCTCCCGAACCGCCGCGGTCGCGACGGCGCGGAGCTCCTTCGCCCCCAGCTCCTGCGCCAGCCGTATCTGCGTGCCGACCACCTCGCCGACTTCCTCGATTTTCTCCGGCCGGATCGCGCCCTTCTTGTCGACCGCCTTGCCGATCCGCGTATAGGCCCGCTGCTCCATCACCTTCTTCAGCTGCCCGTCCATAGGCTCGGCCACAAGCAGCCGCGTCGTGTTGGACCCGATATCTATCGCCGCACAAAGAGTCATGAATACCCCCGCATGTTCCCAGGCGCGTCGGATCTGAACCGGCATGGGTCAGCGGAGGGAGTGCCTCGCCGGACCCTCCCCGCTGTTGTCCGCCGAGGCACTCCCTCCGCTGACTCTCACCCCTGTGGGTGCGAGGCGTCCTCGAACTCGCGGAACAACCCCGTGACCACGAAGGCGACCTGCTCGCCGATGTCAACCGCGTTGTCAGCCGTCCGCTCGAGCGCCCGCGCCGCCAGCAGCATCGTCATCGCCCACTCGCGCTTGTCGGCGTCGTCGCCGAGCTCCAGCGCCAGCCGGAAGCAGTCGCGATTGAGGCTGTCGACGACGTCGTCCTGGCGGACCAGGTCCTGCGCCATCTCGACGTCGCGCTCCTCGAAGGCCCGCTTCGCCTGCGCGATCAGCGTCTTCGTGTGCCGCCCCATCGTCAGGATCAGCCGCACCATCTCCTCGTCGGCCGGCGGCTCGTTGCCGGAGATCGGGATCACCTTGCAGACGTTGACGCACTGGTCGCCCATCCGCTCGATGTTCTTCAGCACGTGCAGCAGCGAGGAGATCAGCCGCAGGTCGGTCGCCACCGGCGACTGGGTGGCCAGCAGCGTGATCAGCGCCTGGTGCACCTCGAGGTAGCGGCCGTCGATGCGGTCGTCGTCGGCGACGACCAGCTGCGCCAGCTCGACGTCCTGGCGCTCGACCGCTTCCAGGGTCCGCCCCAGGGCGACGTCGACGAGGTCGAGCCCGCCGAGCGCGCTCGCCTCCAGGTTGGCCAGTTCCTCGTGGTATTCGGCGCGGACCGTGTCGGGCATCTGCTTCCCCTCCCTAGCCGAAGCGACCGCTGACGTAGTCCTCGGTCTCTTTCTCGTTCGGGTTGGTGAAGATGGCCTGGGTCGGCCCCATCTCGACCAGGTGCCCCGGCTGGCCGGTGGCGTCCAGGTTGAAGAAGGCGGTGACGTCGCTGGCCCGTGCCGCCTGCTGCATGTTGTGAGTGACGATGACGATCGTGTAGCGGCCCTTCAGCTCGCCGATCAGGTCCTCGATCGCCAGCGTCCCCACCGGGTCGAGCGCCGAGCAGGGCTCGTCCATCAGCAGGACCTCGGGCTCGACCGCGATCGCCCGGGCGATGCAGAGCCGCTGCTGCTGGCCGCCGGAGAGGCCGCCGCCCGGCTTGCCGAGCCGGTCCTTGACCTCCTCCCAGAGGTGGGCGCCGCGCAGGCTGCGCTCGACGACGCCGTCCTTCTGGGCCTTGGAGATCCGCTTCGCGTTCAGGGTCAGCCCGGCGGCGACGTTGTCGTAGATCGACATCGTCGGGAACGGGTTCGGCTGCTGGAAGACCATCCCGATCAGCCGCCGCACCGCGACCGGGTCGACGCGCGGGTCGTAGACGTCCTCGCCGTCGAGAGTGACCGTCCCCTCGACCCGCGCCCCCGGCGTCAGCTCGTGCATGCGGTTGAGCGAGCGCAGGAAGGTCGTCTTGCCGCAGCCGGAGGAGCCGATCAGCGCCGTCACCTTGTTCGGTTCGATCGTCATCGTCACGTCCTCGACCGCGTGGAAGTCGCCGTAGAAGAGGTCGACTCCCCGCGTCTCGATCGTCTTCGCCCCGCGCCCCGGAGCCTGCTGCTGTTGCACTGGCTCGGTCACGACGTCGTCAGAGGGTTTGAACATCGGTTTCTTGCTCCTTGCCTCCACTGGTTCAGCGGATCTCGGTCTTGTACCGCCGGTACACCAACCGGGCAGCGACGTTGAGGATCATCACGATCGCGATCAGGGTCAGCGCGGCCGCCCAGGCCTTGTCGTAGGAGGCCTGTTTCATCACCCCGGGCGAGCGGTACTCGTTGTAGGCGTAGACGGCCAGGTTCTGCATGCGGCCGTTGAAGGGGTCGGTGTTCATCGAGTCGACGACGCCGGTCGTGACCAGCAGCGGCGCGGTCTCGCCGACGATCCGGGCGATCGCGATCATCACCCCGGTGACGAGGCCGGCGAAGGCGGTCGGCAGGACGATCCTGGTGATCGTCTTCCACTTCGGCGTCCCCAGTGCGTAGGCGGCTTCGCGCAGGTGGTCGGGGACGATCTTCAGGGTCTCCTCGGCCGAGCGGATGACGATCGGGATCATCAGCAGCGAGAGGGCAACCGAGCCCATCACCCCGAGGCGGATCCCCGGGCCGAGGAAGAGCTCGAAGAGCGCGTAGGCGAAGAGGCCGGCGACGATCGAGGGGATCCCGGTCATCACGTCGACGAAGAAGGTCAGCGCCCGGCGCAGGCGTCCCTCTCCGTACTCGTTGAGGTAGATCGCCGCCATGATCCCGATCGGGACCGAGATCACCGTGGCGACGGCGGTGATGATCAGCGTGCCCACGATCGCGTGCGAGGCGCCGCCGGCGCCGCCGATCGCCCCGCGCGCGTCTTCGGTGAAGAATTCGGCGCTGAGGCCGGGGGCGCCGCGCTTGACGATCTCGAAGACGAGCGAGAAGAGCGGGATCATCGCCAGGACGAAGGCGCCGGCGATCAGCGCCATCATCACCGTGTTGACGAGGCGGCGGCGCCCGCCGACGCCGCCGGCGAGCAGGCGCGAGGGCTGCTGCGCGCCGAGGGCGTTCGCGGTCTGGACCGAGCTCTCCATCGCCTATTCCTGGTTCGCCCGGGCGATGATCATCCGCGCGCCCATGTTGGTGACCAGGGTGATCGCGAAGAGGACGAGGCCGGTGGCGATCAGGGCGTTGATCGCGAGTCCGCTCGACTCGGGGAAGTTGAGGGCGATGTTGGCGGCGATCGTCGAGGGGTTCGCCTGGCTGATCAGGTTGAAGGTGACGGCTCCGGAGACCGAGAGGATGATCGTCACCGCCATCGTCTCCCCCAGCGCCCGGCCGAGGCCGAGCATGGCGCCGCTGATCACCGAGGAGCGGCCGAAGGGCAGCACCGTCATCCGGATCATCTCCCAGCGGGTGGCGCCGAGTGCCTGCGCGCCTTCCTGCAGGCGGCGCGGGGTCTGAGCGAACGCCTCGCGGGCGACGGCGGAGACGATCGGCAGGATCATCACCGCCAGGACCAGGCCGGCGACCAGCATCGTCCGCCCGGTGACCGAGGCGGGGCCTGCGAAGACCGGGATGAAACCGAGCTTCTGTTCCAGCCACTTCATCACCGGCACCGTCGCCGGGCCGAGGACGAAGATTCCCCAGAGGCCGTAGATGATGCTCGGGATCGCCGCCAGGAGATCGACCAGGTAGCCGAGCGTCAGGGCGATCCGCGGCGGCGCGACGTGGGTGATGAAGAGCGCCGCCGCGACTGCGAGCGGGACCGCGACGAGCGCCGCCAGCCCCGCTGCCAGGACGGTGCCGAAGGCGAGCGGGGCGACGTAGTCGACGAAGGTCTTGCCCTCCGGCAGTTCGGAGGCGCTGGCGGTGAGCGCGGGGAAGCCCTCGGAGAGGAGGAAGATCGCGACCCCGGCCAGCAGGATCAGGATCGTCAGCGCGGCGAGGACCGCGGTGCGGGAGAAGACGCGGTCGCCGAGGCGGCGGCGCCCTCCGGACGCCGCCGCCAGCAACTGGCCTGCGTTGGTCGTGGTGTCGACCGAGGCCACTACCTACCTAGCCGGCTTCGATCGCTTCGACAGCCGGGGTCACTTTCTTCGTCAGCGCCGGGGAGAGCGGCGCCGAGCCGGCCTGTTCGGCGGCCAGTTCCTGCCCTGCTGGGCTGACTACGTATTCGGCGTACGCCTTGACCGCTTCGGCTTCGGAGGCCGACCCGTATTTCGTGCAGGCGATGAAGTACGACACCAGCACGATCGGGTAGGTCCCCTGCGATTCCGTCTTGCGGTCGAGTTCGTAGGCGATCGTGTACCTACCGGGGCTGAGTTCCTTGTCCAGAGGCGACTCCTCGACGATTTTCGCCGCGGCCTCCGGGGTCGGTTCCGTCCATTCGCTGCCGACCTTCACCTTGGCGACGCTGAGTTCGCCGGCCTGGCTCGCGTCGGCGTAGCCGATCGTGCCTTCGCCGGTGCTGACCGCTTCGACGACGCCCGAGGTGCCCGAGGCGGCTTCGCCGCCCTTGACCGGCCAGTCGCCGCTGACTTCGAACTTCCAGACGCTCGGAACGACCTCGGAGAGGTATTCCGTGAAGTTCTGCGTCGTGCCCGACTCGTCGGAGCGGTTGACCGGGGTGATCCGGGTGCCCGGCAGTTCGACACCGGGGTTGTCCTTGGCGATCGCCGGGTCGTTCCAGCTGGTGATTTCCTGGGCGAACACCTTCGCCAGCGTTTCCGGGTCGAGTTTCAGTTCTTCGACCCCCGGCAGGTCGTAGACGATCGCAATCGGCGAGATGTAGTCCGGGACCTCGATCAGTTCGCCGGGTGCGCACTGCTTTTCGGCCTTTTCGAGTTCGCCTTCTTCGGACGAGAGCGCCGCGTCTGAGCCCGCGTAGGCGACCCCGCCGGAGATGAACTGTTCGCGACCGCCGCCGGACCCGACCGGGTCGTAGGAGATCGTCGCGCCGGAGTTGGCGTTCTCGAATTCGGCGATCCATGCTTCCTGCGCCGCCTGCTGGGCGGTTGAGCCGGCACCGGCGATTTCACCTGAGACTTCGCCGCCGCCGGACCCCGAACCGCCGCCGCCGCCGGTTTCGCTGCCGCTGCTGGAACCACAGGCGGCAACGCCGAGGGCGAGGGCCACGGCAAAGGCGATCACCACAAGCCATCTAGAGCTGGACATCTGACTCCCTCTTGGATTCGTTCGACATAGCTGAGCCGGAGGCTCCCAGCGGTCGAGTCCCAGCTTGTTACGGCCGTGTGGCGGAGATGTAAAAAAGATGTAAAAGGGCCTTGGAACGGGGCTTTCTCACCCGTCCGGTGAGAAGCGGTAGCCGATCCCATTGTGGGTGTGGATCAGGCTCCGGCCGGGCAGGGCCTCCCCCAGCTTCGCCCGCAGCCGGCTGATGTAGACGTCGACCGAGCGGTCGTCGCCGCGCGGCTGCCCGCCCCAGACCTCGGCGAAGAGCTCCTCGCGGGTCATGATCCGCTGCGGGTGCTCGGAGAGGCTGACGAGCAGCTGCAGCTCGCGGACGGTCAGGCTCAGCGGCCGCCCGTCGACCAGCGCGGCGTGCTCCTCTGGCCTGATCTCCAGCCGTCCCATGCCCGCCGAGCATGGCCGGGCGGGTGGAGGGAGCGGTTATCCCGCGGTAAAGCTCTTGTGAACGACCTGTGAAGGAGCGTCCGTCTCCGACTCGGCCTGTCTCTCCAGCGGCGCCGGCCCGGCGGCGGCGGGGCGCAGCTCCTCCTCGACGATCCGGGCCGGTTCGGGCTCGAAGCGATAGCCGATCCCGAAGTGGGTATGGATGTAGGACCAGCTCGGTGAGCGCTTCTCCAGCTTCTGGCGCAGCTTGCGGACGAAGACGTCGACCGAGCGATCGCCGTGGGCCATCGCGTAGCCCCAGACCCGCTGGTAGATCTTCTCCCGCTCCAGCACCTGGCTGCGCTCCTCGGCGAGCAGGTAGAGCAGCTCGAACTCGCGGCGAGTGAGCTCGAGGGGCTCCTTGCCGACGAAGGCCTGGAAGCGGTCGGGGCGGATCTCCAGCTCGCCGGCCGTGAGCGGCGCGCTTTCGACCTCGCGGCGGCCGCGGGTGTGGCGGCGGGAGACGGCTTCGATCCGCGCCATCGCCTCCTCGGGGTGGCAGGGCTTGGTCATCCAGTCGTCGACGCCGAGTCGCAGGCCGCGGACACGCTGGGCGACGGTGGAGCGGCCGGTGACGACGACGAGGCCCATCTCGGGCAGCATCGCGGCGACGCGCTCGAGGTAGGTCCAGGCTTCGTCCCCCAGCACAGCCGGGTCGATCAGCAGGGCGTTCAGCTTCAGCGCGACGAGGTCGCGGGGCGGCACGGGGCCACTACTGCGGCTGAGGCTCCAGCCGGCGACTTCGGCCCGCTTGGCGAGGACCGTGACGAAACCGCTGTCGGTGTCGATCACTGCGATGCGGATGGATGAAGTGTATGCGGTCGGGGGGGCGCGAACCGCCTGCGTTCACAGGCTTTTCACAAGCGCGCAGGGCGTACCCCGAATTTGCGGGAACGCGGGGAGGCTTGATCACGCGAGACTGCAATCGAGCACCTCAGGGGTGCAGGATCGCAGTCTCGCCTCAGAACGCCACCGGCCGCAGGCCGGTGCATCCTGCGCGGGAACGCCGACGCCCCCCGGTCCGCTAGATTTCCCCCCGTGAAGCGCACCGCCGCACTGCTTGGCGCCTTCCTGGCCCTGATGATGGTTCTCGCCCCCGCCGCGATGGCAGAGGAGGGCGTCGGCCTCGCCGGCCCCACCACTGACAAAACGGTGACCTTCTTCTGCTTCGGCGTCATCGCCTTCTTCGCCGCTCTGGTGATCGTCCTCTCGCTGATCCAGAACAAGCTGGAGAAGCGCAAGGAACAGCGCCGCGCCGATCTGGCTCGCTTCAACTAGGCAAGCGGTTGGCGGAGTCCGCCGCTGAGGAGGTCGCCGCCCCCGCCCGCCGGGGAGCGCGCCGCAAAGATCGACGCCTCCTTCTCGTCTTCGGCCTGGCGACCGTCGTCCTCGACGCCGTCGTCCTCCTGATCGAGCGCAAGCTGGGCGCCGGCGGGAGACCCTCGATCCTCGACCTGGAGCTTTCGGGGAGCGAGGCCCGGGTCGCCGAGATCGCGTCTGAATGGGGTGCGGACGGACTGCGTCTCGCCCGGATCCAGCTCTGGATCGATTTCGCCTTCATGGTCAGTTACGGGACCTTCTTCACGCTTGCCGGTCTCGCCACCCGCACGCTCGCGCGCGAGCGCGGCCTGCGCCGCCTGGCCGCCGCCGGAGTCGTCGTCCCCTTCTTCGCCGCCGCCGCCGCAGTCTTCGACGCCTGCGAAAACGCCATCTGGCTGTTGATCCTCGGCGGCCATGCCGGCGCCCTCGCGCCCGTCGGCACCGCCTGCGCGGTGACCAAGTTCTCCCTGATCGGGATCGCGATCGCCTACTCCGCCTGCGGCCTGTTCCTCTGGCTGCTGTCGCTCAGGAAAGCCGGAAGCCGCTGAGGAGGCGCTTCTCGGCTTCGCCTTCGACCCTGGCGATCACTTCGACCTTGCCCTCCAGCGGGGTGCCGCGGATCTTGGTGGCGAGGAGGTCGTCGACCTGGAAGATGCCGGCGGAGTTGTTGAGCTGGATCTCGATCTTGATCGGGCGGTCCTCCCCGGACTCGATGCGGACCTCGTCGATCGCGGCGGCGGAGATCGAGTGAATGCCCTCGTGGCCTTTCTCCAGGGGGATGCGGGTGCGGCCCTGGGCCATGTCGAGGGCGTCGGCGACGCGGACGACGCCGGCCTCGAGCGTGTAGGGCTCGCCGCGGCGGCGGTGGCCGATGATCGCGTGGAGGATCTCCGAGGCGACGACGGTGCGCTCGGGCTGGCGGTAGGCGTCGGCGAGGAGGCGGTCGAGGGCGCCGTCGGCGAGGAAGAGCGAGTAGGCCTCGTGGTCGGCGCGGTGGATCGACATCCCGACGTCGTGGAGGAGGGCGCCGCCGGCGACGACCACCTCGGCGTCGCGGTCGCGCATCCCGTGGTCGGCGACCATCGCCGGCTCGACCCCGGCCCGGACCAGCAGGCGCAGCAGCCGCAGGGCGATGTTGAGGACGATCTGCATGTGGACCCAGGAGTGGTCCGACATCCCGAGCCGCTCGGCGTGGACCTGGGTCATGTACCACCAGGCCCGCACCTGCTCGTCGCCGTTCACCGCCTCGAGGAAGCTCTCGAGCTTGCGGTTACCGCGGGTCGGCGCTCGCACCCGCGCCTCCGCGACCGCCTCCTTGGGCGGTTTGCGCTTGGGACCCTCCGGATCCGGCGCCGGAACCCTCTCCTCGGTCACCGGGACTTGCTCTTCAGGCATGAGCGCATCGTACGCAGGAGCTCAGAGCAAACCGTGACGGAAATGAAAACGCAGTTGTCCCCGCATACCGGGGACAACTGCGTTCACAGCTTGGTGCGGATCGTTCAGCCGCAGACGGGCCAGGGGCTGGAGCCGGCGCTCGCGTAGAGGAGGGCGGCGCGATAGTTCTGCTCGGCGACGGATGCCGCCGCCGGGTCGCCGCTGCCGCCCATCGATTCCCAGGTCCCGTAGTCGAACTGGTACAGGCCCCGGTAGGTGCCGTCGGAGGAGACGGCGGACGGGTCGCCGCCCGACTCGCAGGAGGCGATCGCTTCCAGGGTCGAGAGCGAGACGCCGCCCGGCAGCTCTGCGAACCGTTCTTCGCGTTCGCGCTCCCGCTGGCGAGCCGCGGCGCGTTCTTCGGCCCTGATCTCGTCGGCGATCGAACTGACCAGGCGATGGAAGCGCCGCACGGGTGGCTGCAAAGCCGCGATCTGCACGACCCGAGCCTTTCCCACGCTCGGAGCGCCGTTCGACTCGCCGCCGCTGGCCGCCAACGCGGCCGCGGGAAAGGCGAGAAGGATGAGCAAGATCCAAGTGAATTGTTTGCGTTTCGTGAGCAAGCGCGAAACCGTGAGGCTTCACGCCGATCTCGTGTGTGCCCCAAATCACAGATGCCGCACCACTAGCAACATCTAGCACTAGCCCAGGCGTGAAATTCCTCCTAGGCCCCCTAGAACTGGGAGCGATCTTGCGTGTCATGGCCGGGGAGGGGATGCCCTCACCAGACACTCAACTGCGAGCCATTGGCGAGCAGTGTCTGGAGAGGGCGTCCCCTCCCCGGCCCCTTCAGATCGCCTTCGCAACCAGCAATCTCAGGTCCGGAAGCGTTCGGAACGACTTCACCTCGACGCCCCCGTAACCGCTCTCACCCATCCACCGGGAGACCTCCTCGACCGTGTAGGTGTCGGCGCCGGAGGTGAGGTGGAAGAAGAGGCCGAGGATCGAGGCGGTGTTGGCCTGCTGGCCCGCCGGGCGGTCGTAGAGGTCGAGGACGGCAAGCGGCGACCCCGGCCGCAGGACCGCGCGGATGCGGGCGAAGAGCGCCTGGATCTGCTCGGGCGAGAGGTGGTGGATGATGTTGAAGCACATCGCCCCGTCGTAGTGGCCCTCGTAATCGACCTCGAACATGTCGCCGACGAGGTGGCGGACGCGGTCGCCCATCCCCGCTTCGGCGACGATCTTCTCCCCCACCCTGGCGCTACCGGGGAGGTCGACGATCGTCGCCCGCAGCCCCTCGTGGCGGCGGCAGAGCGCCATCGAGTACTCGCCGTGGGCGCCGGCGACGTCGAGGACCGAGTGGGCGCCCTTGGCAAGCGGGATCGCCTTCGCCACTTCGGCGCTGGAGAGGCGCGCCAGCTGGTACTGGCCGCGGATGTAGGAGCGCCAGTAGGGGTGGTCGGCGTCTTTGGCGTGCAGCTCGGCGTGGGTCCCGTCGCGGACCAGGTCCTCGAGGCGCGCGTACCAGTCCCAGTATTCGGCGGTGTCGGCGAGGAAGTCGCCGAGGTAGGTGTCCGAGCGCGGGTCGAGCCAGGGCCGCCCGCTCCTGGTCATTTCGTAGCGGCCGTCCGGGTTCTGGCGCAGGTGCCCGAGCGAGGCGATCACGTCGAGCACGCGCGCCGTCCCGGCCTGCTGCAGGCCCAGGTGCTCGGCCAGCTCGCCGGGCTCGCGCGGTCCCTCGGCCAGCGCCGCCAGCATCCCGGTCCGCTGCGCGACCTGCAGGCAGCGCGCGATCGGCATCGCGAACATCGCCTCGCCGATCGGCGTCGGCAGCTTGTTGAGGAGCAGCCCGAGGCGCTCGACAGGTCCGTCGGGCACGGCAGCTATCCGCATCGAGGGCAGCCTATCCGCGATCATCGGCGCATGGGAGAGGCGCCGACCTCACGACTGCTGCTCGCCTGCGCGGACCAGCCGGGGCTGATCGCCCGCGTCAGCGGCTTCCTCGCCGAGTCGGGGCTGAACATCGTCGACGTCGATCAGCATTCGAGCGCCGAGGGGCGGTTCTTCATGCGGATGGTCTTCGACCACGTCCCCGAGGCCGAGCGCGAGGCGCTGGAGGTGCGCTTCGCGAGGGAGATCGGCGAGCCGTTCGCGATGGACTACGCGTTCCACGAGACCAGTCGGACCAAGCGGGTGGCGGTGATGGTCTCGCGCGAGGACCACTGCCTCTCCGACCTGCTCTGGCGCTGGCGCAACGGGGACCTCGGCGGCGAGATCGCCGGCGTCATCTCCAACCACTCCGACCACCGCGGGCAGGTCGAGGCGGTCGGCCTTCCCTTCCACCACGTGCCGATCGAGCCGGCGATCAAGGCGGAGGCGGAGCGCCGGATCCTCGAGCTGATCGACGGCGTCGACCTGCTCGTCCTCGCCCGCTACATGCAGATCCTCTCCGCGGACTTCCTCCGCGGCCTCGCCGCGCCGGCGATCAACATCCACCACAGCTTCCTCCCCGCCTTCGTCGGCGCCGACCCCTACCACCGCGCCTACGAGCGCGGCGTCAAGCTAATCGGGGCGACCGCCCACTACGTCACCGCCGAGCTCGACGCCGGCCCGATCATCGCCCAGGACGTCGAGCCGGTCGACCATCGCGACGAGGTCGCCGACATGGTCCGCATCGGCCGCGACATCGAGCGCCTGGTCCTCGCCCGCGCCGTCCTGGCCCACCTGGACGACCGCGTCCTCCAAGACGGCGATCGCACGATCGTCTTCTAGCGCCTTCCGAACTGCATCAAATTTCCCCCCTGCTGGGTAGGAAATCTGATGCAGTTCGGCTCGGAGCGACTGGCTGGGTGGCCAGTTTTCTCGGTACGCTCTCAGCGATGGAGCAGGCGACCCTCTCGCAGCTGCGCGTCGCGTCGAAGCCGGCGCTCCCTCCGGGTTCGAGGGCGCCGGCGGCTCTGCAGGCGGTCCGCTACGCGCGCAACCCGCTCGGGTTCCTCTCCGCCGAACAGCGGCGCTTCGGCGACATCTTCACCGTCCGCTTTCCGTTCTTCGGGCGCGTCGTCTACGTCGCCCGTCCCGACCTCGTCAAAGAGGTCTTCACGGGCCCACCCGGCGACTTCCACGCCGGCGAGGCCAACGCGACGGTGCTGGAGCCGGCGCTGGGGCCGAACTCGGTGCTGACCCTCGACGACGAGCCGCACATGCGCCAGCGCAAGCTGCTGCTGCCGCCGTTCCACGGTGAACGGGTGCGCCGCTACGAGGAGCTGATCGTCGAGATGACCCGCCGGGAGATGGGGAGCTGGCCGGTCGGCGAGCCGTTCGCGCTGCGGCCCCACACCCAGCGGATCACCCTGGCGGTGATCATGCGCGCCGTCTTCGGCGTCCACGACGAGGGGCGGCTGGAGCGCTTCGAGCGGCTGATCGACGACTTCGCCCGCCGGGTCGGCGTAATCACCTCCTTCCCGATGCTGCGGCGCAACCTCGGCCCCGGCAGCCCCTGGCCGCGCTTCCTGCGCTCGCGAGAGGCGCTCGACGAGTTCATCTACGAGGAGATCCGGCTGCGGCGTGCGGAACCCGGGCACGAGGAGCGTGACGACGTCCTCTCGCTGCTGATGGGAGCGCGCGACGAGGACGGCGAGCCGATGGACGACCGGGAACTGCGCGACGAGATGGTGACGGTGCTCGGCGCCGGGCACGAGACGACTGCGACCGGGCTGGCATGGGCGATCGAGCGGCTGGTCCGCCATCCCACGGTGCTGTCGAAGCTGCGCGACTCGCTGGCGGCCGGCGACGAGGAGTACCTGGGCGCGGTCGTCAAGGAGACGCTGAGGGCGCGGCCGGTGATCGTCGACGTCGCCCGCAAGCTGAAGGCGCCGGCGACGATCGGCGGCTACGGGCTGCCGGCCGGCCAGTTCGTCCTGCCGGCGATCGCCGCCCTCCACTACCGCGAGGACCTCTTCCCCGAGCCGCAGGAGTTCCGGCCCGAGCGCTTCCTCGGCGGCAAAGCCGACAACTACGCCTGGATCCCCTTCGGCGGCGGCATCCGCCGCTGCATCGGCGCCGCCTTCGCCGAATACGAGATGCGGACGATCCTGCGCGAGTTCGTCGAGCGGGCCGAGCTGCGGGCAGTGGATCCGAAACCGGAACGGGTCAAGGTCCGCAACATCACCCTGGCGCCCGCGCGCGGTACGCGGGTCGTGCTACAGCGACCACTCGCCTGAGCCTCGAACTGCATCAAATTTCCCCCCTGCTGGGTAGGAAATTTGATGCAGTTCGGTCAGGTGGTGGCCTCTGCTGCGGCTTGGGCTTCCTCCCACTCCTCGTACAGCGCTTCGACCGCGGCTTTCGCCTCTTCGTGGCGTTTCGTCGCGCGCTCGATGCGGCCGGGGCTCGACCACGCCGCCGGATCGGCGAGCTCGTCCTCGAGCTCGCGCAGCTTCGCCTCGGCCCCCTCGATTCGCTGCTCCAGCTTCGCCGCCTTGCGCGCCGCTTTCTGCGCCGGCTTGGTCGCGCTGTACCTCCCGCCGCCTCCGCCCGAGGACGCCTTCGTCGCCGCGACCGCCTCCGAATCGCGTGCGTCGCGGCGCCGCTGGTACTCGGCCCAGCCGCTCGGATGGCTCTCCAGCGTCCCGTCCTCGCAGAC
The DNA here is from genome assembly GCA_035712505.1 of Solirubrobacterales bacterium. Classification (GTDB taxonomy): domain Bacteria; phylum Actinomycetota; class Thermoleophilia; order Solirubrobacterales; family 70-9; genus VAYN01. Next base: position 2,345 of record DASTAR010000182.1, on the reverse strand, counting down.
GAGGGTGCGGCTGCCGACCGCCTCGAGCAGCGCCCGGTCGTGGGAGACGAGCAGGACCGCTCCCTCGAACTCGGTCAGCGCGTCCTCGAGCGCCTCGCGGCTCTCGATGTCGAGATGGTTCGTCGGCTCGTCGAGGACGAGGACGTTGGCGCCCGAGGCGACGAGGATCGCCAGCGAGAGCCGCCGCTGCTCGCCGCCGGAGATGTCGGAGAGCTGCTTGTCGACCTCGGCCCCGGAGAAGAGGAAGCCGCCGAGGAGCGAGCGCGCCTGGTTCTCGTTCAGCCCGGTCTCGCGCTTGGCGGCGTCGAGGATCGTCCCGGAGCCCGCCGCCGTCTCGGCGTGCTGGGAGAGGTAGCCGATCTTGACGTTGTGGCCCGTGCGGACGCTGCCGCTCGCCGGCTCGCGCCGCCCCGCCAGGGTCTCGATCAGGGTCGTCTTGCCGGCCCCGTTGGGGCCGACGAGGACGACGTGTTCGCCGCGCTCGATTTCGAGGTTGGCGGCGGCCAGCAGCGTCCGCCCCGGCACCTCGAGCGTGCCGTTGACCAGTTTCAGGACGATCCGCCCCGGCCGCTCCGGCGGCTTGAAGTGGAAGCGCAGGCTGCGGTTGTCGCGGCGTTCGGCGCGCGGGCCGTCGCGCTTCTTCTTCTCGATCTGCTTGACCCGCGATTGCGCCTGGCGGGCCTTCGTCGCCTTGTAGCGGAAGCGCTCGACGAAGCGTTCCATCCGCGCGATCTCCGCCTGCTGGCGCTCGATCGCCTTGCCGAGGGCGATCTGCCGCGCCGCCTGCTCCTGGCGCCAGGCGTGCCAGGGGCCGGCGAAGAAGCGGGCGCGCTGCGCCTCCAGCTCCAGCACCGAGGTGCCGACCGCCTCGAGGAACCAGCGGTCATGGGCGACGAGGACGACGGCGGCGTCGAGCTCGACCAGGTAGCCCTCGAGCCACTCCAGCGAGGGGATGTCGAGATGGTTCGTCGGCTCGTCGAGGAGCAGCAGGTCGGGGCGGGTGGCGAGGGCGCGGGCCAGCGAGGCGCGGGTCAGCTCGCCGCCGGAGAAGGTCGAGAGGGCGCGGCCGGTCTGCTCGTCGCCGAAGCCGAGGCCGCGGAGGACCGAGAGCACCTGGTCGCGCCAGCGGTAGCCGCCGCCGGCTTCGAGCCGCTGCTGGGCGGCGGCGTAGGCGCGCATCGTCTCCTCGTCGCCGTCGCCCATCGCCGCCTCCAGCCGCGCCAGCTCGGCCTCGGTCTCGAGCATGTCGGCGCGGCCGGAGAAGACGTACTCGCCCAGGGTCGCCTGCGATTCCCGCGGCGGCCGCTGGTCATGGAGGGCGACCCGGGCGCCGCGCTGCAGGCTCAGCGAGCCGGCGTCGGGCGCCAGCTCGCCCGCCAGCACCCGCAGCAGCGTCGACTTGCCGGCGCCGTTGCGGCCCGAGAGCGTCATCCGTTCGCGCGGCTCGAGCTTGAAGCCGACGTCTTCGAACAGCAGCTTGCCGCCGACGTAGACGTCGAGGTTGGTCGCGGTCGCGATCGCCATGCCTTCAAGGTAAGTGAGAGGGCCGGGGAAAGGCGTCCGGCGAACGCCAGCGGGAAGGGGGTCACCTCCTGGGTACAGACCGGCGGCACCCTGCGGCGTCACCTGAGCCTGCGCTCCTCGAAGTCCTCGGCGACGGCCGCCAGCTCGGCCAGCGTCACCCCGAGCCCGACGGCGATCCGCCTCGCCGTCGCCCAGCGCGGATTGCCCTTGCCTTTCTCCAGGCGCGAGACCTGGCTCGGGTCCAGACCGACACGCCGCGCCAGCGCGCTCTGTGTCAACCCCTTGTCGGTGCGGATCTTGCGCACCGCCCAGGAGAAGCCCCGCTGCGGTTCCCTGCCACTGGCCACCCCGGCAGCTAACGCGCTCAGAGCCTTGAGCGCTATAGAGGGAAGCTCAAGTACTCCTAAGAGAACGGGTCAATCCCCCTTCCGGGCTGACCCGCAATCGATGGAGGCGCCGAGATTCGAACTCGGATCCGCGGACGCGGTGCGAGGGTGTCTACAGGCTTAGCCGGCGCTTGATTCTCGTCTCCCGGGGTCCGCGCCGGCGGGCACTGCGGGAGGCAAAGCCCCTTCGTTGTCCCCTGGCAGTCGGGGCGATCTGCCGGGGTGAGCCCACTTCTGAAGCCGGTGCCCCTCCCCGTGGGCGAGGGAGGACCGACTCTCACAGCGCTTAGCTTCTAACTAAGCGGCGAGGGCGAACTCATGGTCCGCACGTATTGGTTTGTGACGGGGTTTAACGAGGCCTCCGTCAACCTCGACCTGCAACCGTTCGCACGAGTCGACCACGTCGAAGCCTGTCGCCCCCGTGCTTGCGATGCC
>DASTAR010000181.1:0-4945 GCA_035712505.1 Solirubrobacterales bacterium | reverse complement strand
CCTGCTTGGCGCGGCGGCCGCGGCGACGCTGGCGGCAGCGCTCTGGTGGCGGAAGAATCCCTCTGCCTGCCCCTACGGCCAGCGCTTCTGGGTCGAAGCACCGCACCCCTTCATCACCCGTGACCGCCTGCGCGAGGTGCTGCGGCCCCAGCCCGGCGAGCGCCTGCTGGAGATCGGCGTCGGCACCGGCTACTACAGCTGCGAGCTGGCGGAATGGATCGCACCCGAGGGAACCCTGGAGCTGTTCGACCTCCAGCGGGAGTTCCTCGACCACACCATGCGAGCCGCCGCCGAGCGCGGTCTGACCAACCTCGCCCCGACCCAGGGAGACGCCACCCAGCTCCCCTATGAAGACGCCTCCATCGACGGGGTAATCCTCACCGCCGTCCTCGGCGAGATCCCGGACCGAGCAGCTGCCCTCCGCGAGATCCGCCGTGTGCTCAAACCGAACGGCCGCCTGATAGTCGGTGAGCTCTTCGGCGACCCGCACTTCACCTCCCGCGGGAGCCTCGAGCGGCTCGGGGCCGAGGCCGGCCTAGGGCTGACCGAGTCCTCTGGCCCGGCCTTCGGTTATTTCGCCCGCCTGAGCCCCCAGTAGCATCGGCAGTTCAAGCCCGCCCTGGGCGGGCGAGCGGCTGCGCGGTGATGGGCTGGAGGGCGCAACTGGGCCTTCGCCCGGTGGCACCCTCCGCTTAGGCACGCCGCCGTACTCCCAAGATCGGCACAAATTCCGCGGTTGAAGGCACTAGTTCGGTGTAGGTTCGTTTAATCAACACTCCGGATGCGCATCGTCGCGGGAACGACGACGGCTGGGAGTGGGGTGAGGCGCACAGGGTCTGTCTTCGGCTGGCGTATCGCTACGCGAGCAATCCGAGCGAAGCCGAAGACATAGCTCAGGACGCCCTGCTCCGCGCCTGGCGTCGGCGCTCGACCCTGCGCGACGCCGAGCGCCGAAACCAGTGGCTGGCGGCGATCGTCCGCAACGAGGCCTTCCGCCAGCACGCGCGCGTGCGGCCGGCCCTTTGCGCGACGATCGAGCTCCGCGAGGGGGAGGAAGACGAGCGGGTACTGGCGGCGGTCGAGCTCGCCGACCTCCACGCGGCCATGGAGGCGCTGAGCCAACCCGACCGGCAGCTGCTGGAGATGCGCTACGAGGAGGACCTGACCCAGGCGACTATCGCCCGCCGGCTCGGGATCCCCGAGGGAACGGTGAAGGTTCGGCTGCACCGCGCCCGCGCCAAGCTGCGCCTGCTGTACGCAGGGGCGAGCGTCGCGACCTGAACTTCGGACTGCTGTACAAGGACGCCGACGGGCCTCACGACGAATATCTCGTCATGAAGAGGGCCTCACGACAGATCGTCGCCTTCGGTGGCGGCGGCTTCTCGATGGAATCGGGCAACTCGCTGCTCGACGACTACGTCCTCGGCCACTGCGAGGCGGAGCGGCCGCGGGTCTGCTTCGTGCCTTCGGCCAGCGGCGACGCCGACCACTACATCGTCCGTTTCTACCGTGCTTTCTCGGCCGACCGCTGCGAGCCGAGCCACATCTCGCTATTCCGCCGCGGGCAGCAGTCAACCGATCTGCGTCGCCATCTCCTCTCCCAGGACCTCGTCTACGTCGGCGGCGGCAGCGTCGTCAGTCTGCTCGGGGTTTGGCGCGCCCACGGGATCGACTCGATCCTGCGCGAGGCATGGGAAGCCGGGGTTGTCCTCTGCGGCCTTTCAGCGGGGTCGCTCTGCTGGTTCTCCGAGGCGGTCAGCAACTTCCACGGCGAGGCGAAACGGGTTCGCGGCCTGGGCCTGCTGCCGTTCAGCAACTGCGTGCACTACGAGCGGGGCGGCAACCGGCAGAGTGCCTACATCCGCTTCCTGCGCGAAGGGATGGCCGGGGGGTATGCGGCCGAGGACGGCGTCGCGCTCCACTTCGTCGGCGAGGAGCTGAGACGCGTGGTCGCCTCGCGGCCGGAGGCGCGGGGCTACCGACTCGACCTGGCGGAGCGCCGCGTGGTCGAGATGCAGATCGCGACCGCTTACATCGGCGCCGGCGGTGCGCGCCCGGCCACGCCGGTGCCGGAGGCGCTTGCGACCGCCACTGTCGCACCTGGCGCCGGATGAGCGGCAGCGGTCGCCTTCTCGCCGCTGCGACGCCGGTTCGACGCATCCTCACCCTCGGCGGTCATGAGTTCAGCTCGCGTCCACCCGACCGGGCGGTCTGCGAGCTGCTGCTGCGGCTGGCAGGCGAGCGCGGCGGCGAGCGTCCGCGGATCTGCATCCTCCCGACCGCAAGCGGCGACACCTCCGAGCAGATCGCCAGCTTCTACGCCGCCTTCGGCGAGCGTTCCTGCGAGCCCTCCGAAGTCTCGCTGTTCCGGCTCGGGCGCCGGCCGATGGCGCTGCGGGACCACCTCCTCTCTCAGGATCTCGTCTACGTCGGCGGCGGCAGCATGATCAACCTGCTGGCGGTCTGGGAGGCGCACGACATCGCCTCGATCCTCAGCCTCGCCTGGCGCCAGGGGATCGTCCTCGCCGGCCAGAGCGCCGGGGCGATGTGCTGGTTCGAGGCCGGGATCACCAAGTCCTCCGGCAGACCGAAGGCCGCGGCGGGGCTGGCGATGCTTTCCGGCAGCCTCTGCGTCCACTACAACGACGAACCCGAGCGCCGCGCCGCCTACCTCGACGCCGTCGCCGACGGGATGCCGAGCGGCTACGGCCTCGATGACTACGCCGGCCTGCTCTGGGAGGGCGAAGGAACCCCCTCAGCGGTGACGGCCCGTCGCGGCGCCCGCGCCTACCGGGTCAGCTCCCGCAGAGGCGAAGTCACCGAGTCGCCGCTCCCCGCCCGCTTCCTCTCCGCGCCGGCCCCAGCCGCCCTGCGCGAAGACATCGCCGAGTTCCGCCGCATCCGCACGATGCGCAAACGCGCCGGCTGGCTCGGCTGAAGTTCCAGTTTCGCCGATCCGTACGCGGTCGGCACTGATGTTCATGGAGACGCCGATGACCGAATGGAACGACCGCAGGCTCGACGAACTGAATGGGCGCATGAAAGACGGCTTCGCCGAGGTAGACAAACGGTTCGACCCTTTCCTCTTCATCTTGGTCACGGCTTGCTTTGGCATGGTCGGATCGCTTTTCGTCGCCGTCCTGGGCTTTCTCCTCCAAAGCTGAGGCCGGGCTATCTACTCCCCGGCCGCCGGCGGGGCGGTCGGGTCGCTGCCCTCTTCGCCGAGTTTCTCCCGGGCGATGTAGTCCTCGGCGAGGAGGAGGTTGTCGCGGGAGCGCTCGACGACGTTGAGGAGGTCGCCCATCAACGAGACCTCCTCGACCTGCTCCTTGACGAACCACTGCAGGAACTGCTCGGCCCGGTAGTCCTTGAGCTCGCGGGCGAGCTCGAAGAGGCCGAAGATCTCGTCGCTGACCCGCTGCTCCTGCTGCAGCGCCATCCGCACCGGGTCGCTGCCGTCGGCGAAGGTCGTCTGCTGGGACTTGACGTCCGGGATGCGGACCTGCTCGCCGACGTCGAGCAGGTAGCGGATCATCATCATCGCGTGCTCGCGCTCCTCGAGCGCCTGGCGGTAGAAGAAGGCGGCGAGACGGGGCAGCGTTTCGGCGTCGTAGTAGACGGCGGCGGCGACGTACTGCTGCGAGGCGGCGAACTCGTTCGAGATCTGCTCGTTGAGGGCGTCGGCGAAGGACTTGTCAGGCATCTCGGCTCCTTGTCGTGGGCGGGACAGGCGAGCCCAACGTAGCCGAAATCCCGAATTCGGCTGGCCGAAGCGCATATTCGGCCAGCCGACCGATTCGACCCCGCATACGGGGACGAACCGGGTCACATCTTCCAGCGGAAACCGAGCTCCTCGATCGCCGGCTCGAGCGGGCTCGTCGGCAGCCCGGGCTTCGTCGCCTGCTGGGGGTCGTTGTAGCCGCCCGGAGCGACGTCGTTCGGCGTGTCGGGATGGAAGATCGAGGCGAGGTACTGGATTTGGCCGCGCCCCTGCCCGAGCTCGGTCTGGCCGCCGCCGTAGGCGCCGATGCCGCGCTCCTCGCAGTAGTCGTAGGCGGCGAAGAGGTTGCGGATCGGGCCGAAGCGCGAGGGCTTGACGTTGACCGTCTTCGGGGGGGACCACGGCATCGCCTCGATGTCGGCGATCGAGTGGATCGGCGCGTCCCAGGTCACCCGCTCGGAAACCGGCTCCAGCACCGGCCGCGTCTCCTCGGTGACGTCGGGATCCTCGAGCCAGGCGTCGGGGAAGGCCTCGATCAGCTTCGCGTACAGCTCGGGGTCGGTCTCGACGTCGACCGGCGTGCCTTTGTAGAAGCCCTTGAGGTCGATCGAGTCGACCGCGCCGGTCTCGACCAGCGCCGCGATCAGCTCGTCGTCCCAGTCGTTGGTCGCGTCGAGCTTGAAGCGCAGCGTCGGGTAAGCCGCCAGCCGCGCCCGCAGCGGCTCGATCGACGAGCGCGCACCCTCTTCGAAGCCGGCCAGCCGCATCGAGTTGACGAAGTTCACCGGCCGCGGCTCGCGCCCGAGCGCCGCCGCGAGGTTGGTGCCGGCCTGGCGAAGCGCCAGGTCGAGCGCCGCCGACTCGAATGCCCAGCGGCGGTAATCGCGCGAGACGTCTTCGCGCTCCGGCGGGCCGGCCGGGAAGAGGTCGATGCCGTCGAGGCGCTTGGAGAACTCGGCGAAGGTGAACGTGCCGGCGAGCCCTTCCGGCGGCCCATGACTCTGCTGACCGATGTGATCGACCGCGTCATAGACGACGTCCTCCCCGATCCCCTCCTCGCCCCCGCCGCGCAACTTGACGATCGTCGTCAGCCGTTCAAACGACCCCATGACAATTTCGAGCCCTTCGAAGTCACAACCCTCCACCGCCAAGGGCAGGTCCACGATCGCCTCGAAGCTGGACACGCCCCGGAGCGTAAAGGAGTCGGGGGGGGGGGGGGGGGGG
>DASTAR010000180.1:0-7957 GCA_035712505.1 Solirubrobacterales bacterium | reverse complement strand
GCAGGAGCCGTGGCTCCAGAGCAGCCGGTCGCCGACGTCGAGCGGCTGCCCGATCGAATCGCGGTCGGCGTCCTCCCCGAGGCGCACGATCCGCCCCACCATCTCGTGCCCGGGGATCACCGGCAGCTCGATCTTCAGGCTGGGCGCCATGGCACCGGCGCAGAGGTGGATGTCGGAGCCGCAGACCGAAGAGGTCTCGATCTTGACCAGCATCGCCCCTCGCTCGAGCTCGCTCGGCACCTGCACCTCGCGCAGGCTCAGCGGCTCGCCGAAGGAGTCGAGGACAGCCGCCCGCGAGGTCGCGGGGATCTCCAGGGTTGTGCTCACGCGTCCACCGCCGCGGCATCGGTGCCGGCGGCCGCCCCGGCGCCGGAGGGATTCGAGTCCAGGCCCGAGCCGTAGGCGAGGTAGCCCCCGTCGACGGGAAGCAGGATGCCGGTGACGAAGCGGGCGCTCTCGCTGAAGAGGAAGCTGACCGCGCCGGCGACCTCCTCGGGTTCGGCGAAGCGGCCGAGCGGGATTTTCGCGACGCGCTCGTCGACCTGGGCGTCGGTGAGCGCCGCCATCTGGCGCTGCGTCGCCGTCGGCGAGGGAGCCACGCAGTTGCAGCGCACGCCGTGCGGAGCGAGCTCGACGGCCATCACCCGGGTCAGCGAGGAGATCGCGGCCTTGGTCGAGGAGTAGAGCCCCGTCCGCGCCACGCCGCGCTCGCCGTTGACCGAGCCGAGGTTGACCAGGCAGCCGCCCCGGCCGGCGTCGACGAGCTCGCGAGCCACTTCGCGCGAGACCAGGAAGGTGCCCCTCACGTTTACCGAGAGCGCGAGGTCGAGTTCCTCGACGCTGGCCTCCAGGGTCGGCGCCAGCAGGGAGACGACGGCGTTGTTGACCGCGCCGGCAAGGCCGCCGGTCGCCTCGCTGGCCTGCTTCACCGCGGCGGCGATCGCCGCCTCCTCGCGCAGGTCGACGTTGATGAACTCCTCGAAGCCGACGTCCGCCTCGGGCTCCAGCAGGTCGCAGCCGACGACCTTGAAGCCGTCCTCCGCTAGACGCGCCGCGGCCGCCAGGCCGATCCCGCGGGCGGCACCGGTGACCAGTACGCCGCGCCCTTTGAGTTCGTTACCTGCTTCGCCCATCTAGTCCTCCAGTGTAAATGCAATTCCATTTCAGTTTCAATTTCACCGTGTCTGTTTCGCGCCCCTGCCATACCCCCTTCGGGGGTGTGTGCGCGCTCACTCCGCGGGGAGCTCGCCCGCGCTCACTCCCACTGCGACGCCGCCCGGCGGTTGACCATCGCGCGGAAGGTCTTGGTGGTCTCCGGCAGGGCCTCGCCGCTGCCCCAGTCGACGATCACCCCGTAGCGCCGGATCAGGTCGAGGGGGTCTAGCTCGCCGTCGCGGTAGCGCTTCGCAACGGCCTCCGGGTCCTCTTCCAGCCAGCCGCGGCGGTTGGCTCGGATCTCCTCGCGGGCCCGCTCGGTTGCCTCGGCGTCGACCGCGTACTCGCAGAGGTCGGCATCGACCTCCTCGATCACGACGCCGTAGTCCTTGGCCGCCCGCTCGACGCTCACATAGCCTTCGGTCACGTCCTCCCTGACCTCTTCGGGATCGCGGAGGAGCGGGTCGCCGAGGCCACCGCCTCCGACGGAGCAGCGCTCGAAGGCATCGCCCGGGCCGACGTCGACTTTGGAGACGTAGACGCCGAGGAATTCGGGCTCGGGCTCGCCCGCCCGCCGCACCCAGAGGCCGTGCGGACAGGAGGGAAGCCCCCCCTGGATGCCCCAGACGATCGCCCGCGCCCGGTCGCAGAAGTAGGAGAGAACGCTGTCGCGGGCGCCGTCGGAGAGGATCGCGCGCTTGCGTACGCCGAGCCCGCCGCGGTGCTTGCCGGGGCCGCCCGAATCGCGGTACAGCTGCCATTCCAGGTGCCGGCCCGGGCTCAGCCGCTCCTGGCCCTCGATCGACTGGGCCTCCATCTGGGCCGAGAAGACGCCGGTGGTGCCGCCCGCCCCGTCGCGGTCCGCGCGCCCGCCCCAGCCGCCGCTGAGCCAGTCGTGCCACATGTAGAAGGGGGCGCCCTCGAGGCGCTCGTCGCGACCGCCGACCTGCAGGTACTCGGTGTTGTACGAGCAGGCCATCATGCGGTCGGGGAAGAGCTCCGACCACATCTCGATGAGGATGTTGACGATCTTCTCGTAGGGCATGATGAAGCCCGTCACGGCGGTCGGCCAGACCGCGTTGACGACGCTTCCCTCCGGCCCGAGGTCGACCTCGATCGGCCGGTAGAAGCCGGAGTTCAGCGGCAGGTCGGGGAAGAAGAACTTGGTCCCGGCGTAGAGCGCCGAGTGGCTGCCGCCGAAGGCCGAGTTGTAGAGCGAGGCGACGGCCGGATGGGAACGGCTGAGGTCGTAGTGGATCCGGTCGCCCTCGATCTTCATCCGCACGTGGATGGGGATCAGCCCCTCGCCCGCGCCGGGGTCGTAGTCGAGGTAGTCCTCCCCCTCCCATTCGCCGTCGGGCAGCTCGGCGACGATCGTGCGAACGTAGCGCTCGACGTAGTCCTGGACGTGGTCGAAGGCGGTTTCGACCGTCTCCAGGCCGTACTTCTCGACCAGCCGCAGCACCTCGCGCTCGGCCACCCTGGTCGCCTCCGCCTGGGCGTGGAGGTCGCCCGCGGAGTCCTCGGGCGCCCGCACGTTGCCGAGGATGACGCCGGCCACGTCCTCCAGGTACTCGCCCTCGCGCCAGACCCGCACCGGCTTGATCCGCAGGCCCTCGCCGAAGTGCTCGCGCGCGGTGACGTCGAAGGAGCCGGGGACGCTGCCGCCGATGTCGCCCCAGTGGCCGTTGGACTGCGCCAGGGCCAGCAGCCTGCCGCCGGCGAAGATCGGGCGGATCACCCTGACGTCGGAGAAGTGGGTGGCGCCGATGTAGGGGTCGTTGGTGACGAAGACGTCGCCGGGCTTGATGTCCTCGCCGAAGGTCTCGACGATCGCCCGCGCGGTGAAGTGCAGGGTGCCGACGTGGGCGGCGCTGTCGGAGTTCCCCTGGGCGACGGTGTTGCCGTGGCGGTCGGCGAGCGCGCAGGAGAAATCGCGGGCGTAGATCGAGAACGAGTGGCAGGTCTGCAGGATCTGCTCGGCCATCTGGTCGACCGTGGAGATGAAGGCGTTCCTCAGCACCTCCATCGTCACCGGATCGGCATCCTGGCGAACGGCGGTCTGGGTCATCGCTGCTCCTCCTTCTCGGAAACCCTGAGATTGCTCCACTCGTCGACCTCCGCCTTGGCCCAGGGCGGGACGATCACCGTCGAATCCAGCTGCTCGATCACCGCCGGTCCCTGCACGACGGCGCCCCGCGGCAGGTCCGGGCGGGCGAAGACGGGTGTCTGCACCCACTCGATCGCCTCGTCGAAGACGACCTGGCGCTCGGAGCGCGGCTGCGGCTCGGCGCCGCTCGGCGCCGGCTCGAGCTCCGGCTTGGGGACGATGCCGCGGGCGACGATGTTGAGGCGGTAGACCTCGACGGGGGCCTCGTCCCGGCGGTAGTGGTACTCGCGCTCGTGCTCGTCGTGGAAGTGCTTGACGACCTCGGCGAGCGAGACCGCGCCCGGCCCGATCGGGATCGTCAGCGAGCGCCACTGGCCCGTGTAGCGCATGTCGATCGTGCGGGTAAGGCGCATGCGGTCCTCGGGGACGCCCTCGTCGTCGAGCAGCTCGCGGGCCTCGGATTCGAGCTCGCCGAACACCGCTTCGAGCTCGGCGTCGGTCAGCTCGCCCGCCAACCCGAGCAGCATCTGCGAGAGGTCGTGCCTGATGTCGACCAGCAGGGCGCCGAAGGCGGAGGTGATCCCGGGGTTGGGGGGGACCACGGTCAGCGGCACGCCGAGCTCGCGGGCCAGGGTCGCGGCGTGCAGCGGGCCGGCGCCGCCGAAGGGGACGAGCGCGAAGTCCCGCGGGTCGTAGCCGCGGCGGATCGAGAGCAGCCTCACGGCATCGGCCATGTGCGCGTTCGCCACCCGCAGAGCGGCGGTCGCGGCCTCCTCCACCGACATCCCCAGGGGCTTTGCCACGTGCCCCTCGATCGCCGACCGCGCCGCCTCGCGGCTGAGCGTCATCGCGCCGCCGATCAGCTCGTCGCCGAGCCTGCCCAGCACCAGGTTGGCGTCGGTGTTGGTCGGCAGCTCGCCGCCGCGCTCGTAGCAGGCGGGGCCGGGGTTGGAGCCGGCGGACTGCGGCCCGTTGCGCAGCGCCCCCGCCTCGTCGATCCAGATCACCGAGCCACCGCCGGCGCCGATCGTGCGGATGTCGACGCTCGGGAAGCAGATCGGGTGCCCCCACTCGACGAACCAGCGCTTGGTCGTCTGCACCTCGCCCTCGGCGACCACCGAGACGTCGGTGCTGGTGCCGCCCATGTCGAGGCCGATCGCGTGGGGCAGCCCGCAGGCGCCGGCCAGGTGCTGGGTGGCGATCGCCCCGGCCGCCAGCCCGGAGGCGGCGAGCCGCACCGGCAGCTGCTCGGCCATCGCGGTCGTCATCACGCCGCCGCCCGAGTGCAGCAGCAGCACGTCGCTGCGGTACCCGGCCGAGCTCAGCCGGCTGCGCAGCCGCCGTGCGTAGTCGCCGACCAGCGGCGCGAGCACCGCGTTGACGACCGCGGTCGAGAAGCGGTCGTGCTCGAAGAGCTCGGGCAGCACCTCGCTTGAGGTGCAGACGAAAACGCCGTCGAGCTCCTCCTCGAGGATCTCCTTCATCCGCGTCTCGTTGGCGGGGTTCGCGTAGGAGTTGACGAAGCAGACGGCGACCGCGGCCGCGCCGCGCTTGGCGATCACGCCAGCGAGCGACCGAGCCTCCTCCTCGTCGAGCGGCTCGACGACGTTGCCGCGGGCGTCGGTCGCCTCGCTGACCTCGAGCCGGTCGCGGCGGCGGATGTAGGGCGGCGCCGGATCGCGGTAGACGTCCCAGATGAACTCGCGCGTGCCTTTGCGGATCTCGATCACGTCGCGGAAGCCGCGGGTGGTGACCATCACCGCCGGTGGCAGCCCGCGGGTGATCAGGGCGTTGGTCGCGACGGTCGTGCCGTGGGTGAGCAGCGCCATCTGCTCCGGCTCGACCCCAGACTCGGCCAGGCCGTCGATCAGCCCGTCGATCGGGTCGACCGCGGTCGGCACCTTGAAGACCTCGAGCTTCCCGGTCTCCTCGGCGACGACGCAGATGTCCGTGAACGTCCCGCCGATGTCGATTGCAGCCCTGTAGTCAGCCATTCCTTCCTCTCTGTTTCACCGGTCGACGGCGGGGGTCATGACACCTCCAAGGGAGCGCCGGCGGCATCCGGCGACTCCGCCAGGCCGCGCAGCAGCTTCGCCTGCTGCAGCAGGCCGGCGCGCAGCTCTCGCAGCCGCTCCTCGGCCAGCTCCCATTGCGACATCTCGCCGGCCGGCGGCGGGCCCACGCAGGCCACCGCGGCGGGGCTGTGCCCGACGATTCCCGCCGGCAGCCCGACGGCGATCGCCCAGACTCCTTCCATGTGCTCGGAGTGGGCCTCCGCGACCTCCTCCTCGCGCACGGCCCGCACGACCTTGGCCAGCTCGGCCTGGGTCGTCACGGTGTGCGGCGTGAGCGCGGGAAGACGGCTCGGCAGCAGCTGCTTGCGTTCCTCGTCGGAGACCTCCGCCAGCACCGCCTTGCCGAGGGCGGTCGCGTGCAGCGGCAGGCGCTGGCCGATGATCGCCACGACCCGCAGCGAGGAGCCGCCTTCGAAGCTGCTGGTGACGACCACTTCCTTGCCGACGAGCATCCCGACCTGAACCGTGAGGCCCGTCTCGTCGGCGATCTCCTCGATCTTCTGGGTAAGCACCCCGAGGGCGGGATTGTGCTTCGCGTAGGTGCCCGCCAGCTGCAGCGCGAGGACGCCGACTCCGTAGGACCCGTCCTCGTAGCGCTCCAGGATCTCGATGTCCTCGAGCGCGCGGAGGAACCTGTACGTCGTCGCTTTGTCCCAGTCGAGGTGTCGCTCGAGCTCGTGCAGCTGCCAAACCGGCCGCTCCGGCGTGAATGCCTGGAGCACCTCGCCGAGCCTCTCCACCACCTGGATCCTCACCCGCTGGCGCGGTGAGCGTCGCCCGTCTTTGCTCATCGTCTCCGTATCCCCTTCCTAGCCCGTCTGTGGATGTATGCGGAGATGATCCATCAGCTATGCGGCAACCGGTGCCGCCGCGTTGCGTCCCGCCGTGCGCCCGAGCACGGTTCCGCTGACCAACCCGACCCCCCCGGGCAGGTTGAAGTAGTACAGGCCGCCGACCAGCTCCCCGGCGGCGTACAGCCCCCCGATCGGCCGGTCGGCCTCGCCCAGCACCTTGGCCTCGGTGTTGACCCGCAGGCCGCCGTAGGTGAAGGAGATGCCGCAGGTCACGCCGTAGGCGTGGAACGGCGGGGTGTCGAGCTTCCTCGCCCAGTTCGACTTGTCGATCGCCAGGCCGACGGTTCGCTTGCCGTCCTTCTTGGCGAGGTCGAAGGGGACCTCCTCGTCGACCGCGTCGTTGTAGGCCGCGACCGTGCGCAGGATGCGGTCCGCGTTGACGTCGGGGATCTTCTCGACCAGCTCCTCGAGACTCTCAGCGGTGAACTTCGTCACCTCGCGGCCGTTGTACTCCTGCCGCAAGAGCGGAACCGACTTGCCGTCGAAGAGCTGCCAGGCGGTCTGCGCCGGCTGGGCGAGGATCTTGTGACCGTAGGCGGCGTAGGTGTAGGCCCAGAAATCCGCGCCCTCGTCGAGAAAGCGGTCCCCCTCGACGTTGACCATGATCCCGATCGGATAGCTGTAGCGGTAGAAGTTCGGCGAGCCGCTGAAGTCCGGCGCGTTGAGGTCCCACGGGACCGCGTGGCAGCCGCTCCAGTGGCCGGTGCTCGCCGCGCCGGCCGCCAGCGCCATGCTGATCCCGTCGCCGGTGTTGAACCTGCTGCCGCGCACGCGGGCGAGGTCCCACCCGGGGCCCAGGTACTGGCTGCGCCACTGGGTGTTGGCCTCGAAGCCGCCTGCGGCCAGCACCACCGCGTCGGCCTCGATCTCCACCGTTCGCCCCTCCGAAGCGGCGGCGACGCCGTGCACTCCGTCGTCGTCGTGGAGCAGCGAGAGCGCCCGGTGCCCGTAGCGGATCTCGGCCCCGCCGCGGGTCGCGCGCGCGACCAGATCGGCGACCAGGCCCTCGCCGCCGCCCACGGTCTCGATGCTGAGGCCGCCGACGAAGCGGATCTTCTCGCCGTCGCGCACGGAGGAGGCCCCGTACTGCGGGACGAAGCGGATCCCCTTGTCCTGCAGCCAGCGCACCGCGTCGAAGCTCTGGTCGATCACCATCGCGGCGAGGTCGGGGTCTGTCCGGTAGGCGCTCGCCGAGGTCAGCTCCTCCCAGTAGCGGACCCCGTCGTAGGGCTCGAACTCGATCGTCTCCCGCTCCTGCTCGGAGAGGTCGGGCATCAGCTCGAGCAGCTGCTCGCTGCTCTCGTAGGCGACGCGCAGCGAGCCGTCGGTGAGGACCGAGTTGCCGCCGGCGAGCCGCTCCGGAGCCCGCTCCAGGACCGTCACCTCGGCCCCCTCCTCGCAAGCGGCGATCGCGGCACACAGGGCCGCGTTGCCGCGGCCGACGACGAGAACTCTCCTGCTCATTTCCAAATCCTATCTAAAATCATATTTCACTTAAGTCTCGCGCCATCGTAACCGATCGAGTGGAGCTTTCGAGCCGTCCCTCCCAGCAGCTGCTCCTTCTCGGCAGCGGTGAGCTCCGCGGTCTCGGTGAAGTGGTTGAGGGCATCGCGGTAGGTGTGCAGCGGCGCCGTCCTGGTCGCGTCGGAGCCCCACATCACCCGCTCCAGGCCGAAGGCCTCGAGCAGCGCGTGCAGGTGAGGCCAGAGGTCGGCGAACGGGTACGGCTCCGCCGAGAGCGCGGCCGCGCCGCTGCACTTGAC
>DASTAR010000179.1:0-7757 GCA_035712505.1 Solirubrobacterales bacterium | reverse complement strand
CAGTGAGCAGCAGGTCGAGGTCGGCGAGCATCGTGGCCCTCCTTGGGTCGGGGTGCGACAGACACCGCCGACTTCGACCGCGTTGCTCGCTACCCCTGCCCGACCTCCTGGCGAGAGTGATTCGTGGAACTACTCATCTAGTCGGACCCTGAACTCTCTATGGCTCGGCGGGGGCAGCGATGGAGGCCGAAGAAGCACCCGCTCCGTTGGTGCCAATGTCGGGGTGAGCCGTAGGCGGGTTTGGAGGTTCGCCCGTCATCTGTTCCCAGCCGTCTTTCAGGAGAGCGGCAAGGGAAGAGCCCTTCTCTCCACTCACGTCGTCCTTTGACTTCAAGGTGATGCGAAGGCCGTCGTTATGGCTCGCCACGCTTGATCCCAGGGCGAACTTGTCTTTGAGATCGGCATCCTCATCGAAGAGGCTGTACCCGAGCCGCTCGGCGGCATCCTCGGGCGAGAGGTTGATCTTCTTCAGGTCGAGCACCGCGCGCTTCGCTCCGGAGTGGAGGAACGCCCAGCCTTTGCCGTTCCAAGCCCAGCTGATGTACAGCTTCTGGGACCAGCTTGGCCCTTCGGCCGCCGGGATCTCGGTGGCGATCAGGTCGATCACCCGCTCCAGGATCTCGCGACCCTCGGGGCCGCACCTTTCCTCGAGGTGCCAGCTTTCGCCATCCATAAGCCAGGGCTTTTTCGAAGAGGTGGGACCGAGGACAACTTTGGGTTCCGCCGGCGGTGGGATCACCACCTGGGGCTGCAGGTAGACGCGGTTGTCGTCCTTGAGCAGGCCGATGGCGACGACCCGTAGGTCGACCCCTTGCTTGATCAGCCAAAGTGCCATGGTCCCGAGACGTGGCTTGATGTCGCGCCCGACGAGAATCAGCCGCTGCGCGGTGTTGAACGTCACCTCGTCGCCGCACAGCGCTTGCGTCTCCTCCAAGAAGTCACGCTCCTCGCCCAGTGACTCCCAGTAGCCCTCGGCCTGCTTTCGGATATCCGACTCTTCCCAGTCGCCGATCAAGGCGGCGTACCGGAGCCCCTGCAGATCCGCATCGCCACCGATCAGATCTCGCTTCAGCTCGATCACGACGAGGGCACCCTCCTCGTCAAGCGCGAGGAGGTCGATCTGGTCTTTCCCCCCATCGAGGCCCACCTGTCGGCCGATGATCAGCAGCTTCTCGCCGAGCATGTCCGGCCGCCGGCCGACCCAAGTCTCTACCTGGCTCTCGTAGACCGCCTCCTCGGTGGTGGTCGTCTGCTGGACCTCAAGGACCGCGTCTTGTTCGACCCGGAAGAGCATCCCTTGACTTTATGAAGTGATCCGAGCAGTGGCAAGTGGCAGTGGGGAATCGCCTGCCCCTGGCTGCGTATCTCGTATCGATACTTGATACGATACGCGGCGCATGGTCAGGAAGTCCGACATTTACGTCCTCAGCGGTCTGCTGGCTCAGGACGGTGACTGGAGCTACAGGTCTCTTGCCGATCGTCTGCATGTGCCGCATCCAGTGGTCCAGCGGGCGCTTGCCCGAGCACAGGACGCGGATCTTTATTCGCCTGAGCGGCGGGAGGTCCATGTTCCGCACCTCGAGGAGTTCGCGGTGCACGCGCTGCGGTTTGTTGCCCCTGCCCAGCTAGGCGCGCTGGTGCCGGGGGTTCCCGCCGCGTGGGCGGCCAAGCCGATGGCCGGCGCGATCCGCTCCTCCGGCGAGGAGCCGCCGCCGGTGTGGCCCTATGCGAGAGGCAGGGTGCGAGGCCAGGCGATCGAGCCGCTTCATCCCGCGGCGCCGGAGGCGGCGGAGGACTGGCCGGAGCTCGGCGAGATCCTGGCGCTGCTCGACAGCCTGCGCGCCGGCGACCCACGTATTCGGCATGTAGCCGAGGACCTTCTCACGCGCCTGCTCCGCGTGGGGGCGGGGGAGAGGAAGAGTTGAGCGCGCAGCAGCTCGAGATCGCTGCCGAGTTGCTCGGCCCGCTCCTGGACGAGGTCGTCTTCGTCGGCGGCGCGACGGTTCACCTCTGGCTCACTGAGCCTGGTGCGCCGCCGGCTCGGGCCACCGAGGACGTCGATGTCATCTGCGAGGTGGCCAGCCGCGCCGAGTACTACCGGCTCGGGGAGAAGCTCCGCGAGCGTGGTCTGCAGGAGGCGGCTGGCGCACCTGTCCTGTGTCGGTGGCAATCCGCTGAGCCACGCCTGATCCTGGACGTCATGCCGATTGACGCCGACATACTCGGCTTCTCCAACCCTTGGTACGAGGAGACGATTGCGACCGCGGCGACGATCGCTCTCGACTCCGGCACCGAGATCCGAGCCGCGACCCCGGTGCTGCTGGTGGCCACCAAGCTCTGCGCCTGGAAGGGGCGCGGCCGAGGAGACCTCCTGCGAAGCCTCGACGTCCACGACGTGCTGACGCTGGTCGACGGCCGCCCGGAGCTCATCGATGAGTTCCGGGGGGTCTCGCCCAATCTCCGCACCTACATTCGAAATGAGCTTCTAGACCTCAGAGCAGAGCCCTACTTCGACTACGCCGTCGAGGGCGCGACCGCCTCCTACGGCGCGATCGGTGCCGAGCGCGCCCGACTCGTCCGAGATCGCATTGAAGAGCTGCTCGCCTGACCCTCCTGGGGCAACAGACCGCGGTGCCTCAGTTCGGGCGGAACTCGTCCCAGGAGAGGCCGGCTGCCTCCTCGTCCTTCGGCCATGTGGCGGAGAACGCCGCGTGAGCCGTGGGCGCTGAACTGGTCCAAGTCGCCCCAGTCGTCAAGAGATCGCCCGCCCTCGGCAACCTCCTGGTCAGCTTGGCGGCGCTTGCGCCGGGCGCTCTCCTTCGCCTCTGCGCGCGTCATCCACGCTCCGCCACCGTCCTTGGCTCCAGCGTGCTCAGTCTTGACTCGCTTGTAGCCCACGGCTTCTACGGTACATATTGTCTGTGCGACCGACGGAGGAGGATGAGCACATGGACCTGTCAGAGGCGAAAGCGAGCTCGAAGCGGTCCTTGACGAACTCGCGGAGGCCGGTTTTTCGGTTTGGGGTTGGGACGATGAGTCGATCCAGATCGCGCGGCTGAACGAGCCGAGCGTTGCGTGCGCGCCCCGTCACGCATCGCTCGATGTGCGCCGCGACATCGATGGGACTCCCGAGGAGGTTCGGGAGGGGCGGGAGCGTTTCTGATCGCCACTGCGGCCGCTTGTCTCATGTATCGAAACATGAGACGCGCACTATCCTGCTCGCGTGACTCATCGGCTCACTAGCACGACTCCGACCGCGGAGAAGCCCGCGCTGAGTGAGGCGCAGCGGATCGAGCGGCTGCGCCTGTTGGCCAAGCGGCTGCGTCGTCCCGACGGTCTGGATCGCGACGCGCTCAAGCACATCGAGCAACTGACCGGCGGCGAGCAGTAGGCGGTCAAGACGCCCAGGAGTTGTTGCGCGGGCGAGGCGCCCTCTTCAGTCGGTGCCGAAATCGCTTATCCATGTGACTTAGGACCGGAAGCACGCACGCTGTCGCTCCCAGGTGGCGACCATCTTGTCCCGAAAGAAGGCAAGCAGCAGCCACGCAACGCCCATGACGAGCCAGAACCCGCCGGTGCCGTATTTGGCCTCAGCGAGTGCCCAGATGCCGAGGGCGACATAGGCGGCGGTAAGCACGAGCCCCCCGATGCGGAACTGGCGCGAAGTCATGCATCGGATGGTACTTCTGATCCGCGGCGCTTGGCGAACCTTTCACCACCCGGGAGGGCAATTCGGCTGGCGTCCGGAGCTCAGTCTGGGGCAACAAATGGGGCAACATGCCGCACAGATTCCAGCCGATCTCAGCCGATCCCGATCTCGCGGAATCGGCTTGAAACCTAGCTCCACATAGCCCAGCCGATCCACTGCTTCGGGCTACGAAACTGAAGGTCACAGGTTCGAATCCTGTCAGGCGCGTTCCGCTGTGCTTCCGTTGTCGATCAGCGTCTGAACGTCGGCAACCGAGGGGCAGCCGCCGCCCTCGCAGCAGGACTCGATCTTCTGGCGGCAGTCGGCGCACCACCAGGCGGAACGCATCCAGAAGAGGCGATGGGACTTGCCGGTGAGCTGGCAGATCATGTCGGGAAGTGTGGTCCGCGGGTCGGACTCTTCATCCGGCGGGGGCGCCTAGGGTGCTCGCCGTGCCCGCCATTGCTCGCCCTCGCATCGCACTGGTCGTCGCCCTGCTTGCAGCTCTTGCGCTCGGCACCCTGCTGCCCGGTGCCCTCGCGCAGGGAGGCTCGGAACCGACCGCCGTACGCAGTGCGCTGGCGCAGACGAGCAAGGTGCAGGGCGCGCACGGACGGAGGATGGTGCTGAGCAGGGTGGTAGTCGAACCGGGGGCCAGGCTGGCGCCTCACCATCACCTCGGGACGCAGATCTCCCGCGTCGCCTCCGGCACCCTCACCTACACGGTGCGGCAGGAGTCGGCTCTGCTCCAGGAAGGCGATGCGGAAAAGGAACCGCGCTTCGTGCGCAACATCATGGCCGGCCAGACCGCACGCATCCATCCCGGCCAGTGGCTGGTCGAGCAGCCTTCCGACATCCATGAAGCGGCGAACCGGGGGAGCACGCCGGTCGTCATCTACCTGTCGACGCTGCTGAAGGCCGGGGCGCCTCCGGCGACGCCGGTGACGCTGCCCTGACGGCGCGCCCTCTCCGCGATAGACCCCGCGATAGCGAGGTCAAGCGCGGAGCCGTCAGGGGCCGAGCCGCACCGGCAGCGTTTTCAGCTGGTTGAGGAAGCCGGACTCGATGTAGACCGGGGCCCCGGCGATCTCCATGTTCGGGTAGCGCGCGAGGGTCTCCTCGAGCAGGATCTTCAGCTCCAAGCGCGCCAGAGCGGTGCCGAGGCAGAAGTGCCGGCCCCCGGCGCCGAAGGCCTGGTGCTCGGGATTGCGGAGGACGTCGAAGCGGTCTGCGTCCTCGTAGCGGCTCTCGTCGCGGTTGGAGGAGGCGTACCACATGACCACCTTGTCGCCCTCCTTGATCTGCCGGCCGCCGAGCTCGGCGTCCTTGGTGGCGGTGCGGCGGAAGTGGGCGAAGGCGGGGAACATCCGCAGCGCCTCCTCGACCGCACCGGGGATCAGCGCGGGATCGTCGAGGAGCAGCCGCCGCTGGTCGGGGTTCTCCATCAGCGCCCGCATCGCGCTGCTGTAGGTCGCCTTGGTGCTGTCGTTGCCCGCTGCGACGAGGAGGAAGAAGCCCATCACGATCTCGTGCTCCTCCAGCTTCTGCCCTTCGACCTCGGCGTGGACGAGGACGCTGGTGAGGTCGTCCGTAGGGTTCTCGCGGCGCTCGGCGATCAGCGCGCTGCAGCGGGCGAAGACGAGTTCGATCGCTTTCTGGATCGTCGCTTCGACGTCGTCGACCGAGGGGCTGTAGTCGGGGTCGCTGGCCCCCAGCGCCATGTTCATCAGGTCCGCCCAGGCCGCGTCGTCCTCCTCGGGGATGCCCATGAAGCTACCGATCACCCGCGAGACCGCGGGCTGGGCGACCTCGGTGACGAGGTCGCAGCCGTCGCGCCCCTCGAGCCGGTCGAGCACGCCGACGACGATCCTGCGGATCTCCTCCTCGTGCGCCGCGATCCGCTTCGGCGTGAAGCCGGCCTGGAAGAGCGCCTTGAGGCGATCGTGCTTGGGCGGGTCCATGCCGATGAACATCGCCCGCGCCAGCTCGATCGGGAAGACCTCGTCGATGGCGACGACGCCGCCGAGTTCGGAGGAGTAGGTCTGCCAGTCCCGGCTGACGGTGTGGACTTCGTCGGCCCTGGTCACCGACCAGAAGCCCTTGGCCTGGGGAAGCTCGGTGACCTGCGAGGTCCAGTGCACGGGGCATTCGGCGCGCATCCGCTTGAAGAGCTTCAGCGGCGGGCCTGCCTCCCAGTGCTCGCGGTCGAGGACGAAGGCGTCCTCGACATTCCCCCCTCCAGCAGCGATCTCAGCTTGGTCGGCCACGCTCGGCATAGTACTGGCCAGCTGGCCAGTTTTGTCAAACCCGGGCCCTGCTCGGCGGGCGACCTCTCTCATCGGGCCGACGCCTTGCCGCCGGGCCTGCCCGTCGTACGTACGTCGAATCACGGGCGCCGGTCCTTGCGGCGCTCTACCTTCTTCATCATGACCGCGGCCGTCGAGCTACTCGCCAAACTCGGCCGCTTCAACCAGGACGCGGCGACGACGATGGCCGTGGTCCTGTTGACGGTGATCGTCTTCGCCTACTGGATTCTCAGGGCCTGATCCCGGCTCCCGGGGCGCCTCCTCGCAGCTCGGCCCGGGGGGGAGGCAAGGTCAGCTCCCGGCGCGCGACCTCCTCGCCGAGGTAGGGACGCACCGCCAGGTACATCATCTCCGGCACCCGGGAGAGCAGGTCGCCGCCGCCCGGCTTGCCCATGTTCCTGACGATGACCTGGGTGATCGCGCCGACGACCCCCTCGGCGGTGGAGGCCGGGATCGCATCGGGGTCGGGGGCGGCCTCGCGGCCGGCGTCGACCATCTCGACGTAGGCGCGGAAGAGGCTGTCGCGCAGGGCGCTGGTCATCTCCCCCGCCCAGAGGGTCTCGAGCAGGCCGAAGCGCATCTTCTTCGGGTTGTCGAGGATCCAGCGGGCATGGGCGTGGGCGGCGGCCCGCAGAGAGTCCGGCCAGCGCGGCTCCCGGTCGAAGGCGCCGCGGACCGCGCGCAGGTTGTTCTCGGCGAGCTCTTCGAGGACCGCCACCGCGCAGTCCTGCTTGCCGGGGAAATGCCGCTCGAAGTCCGCGCGGTCACCGCCCGCCCGAGCGGCGACCTCCTCGACGGTGACGCGGTCGTAGCCGTGCTCGAAGACGAGGTCGAGCATCGCTTCCGTGTAGTCGGCGCGGCTGACGGCTCGCCCCACCGCTCAGGTCGCGGAATTGCGCTCTTCGAGGGTGCCCTTCGCGACGTCTCTCGCCTCCGCATCGCCCAGGTACGGAGCGAGGCCGATCTGGATCGTCTCCTCCAGCAGCGGCTCGACCTGCTTCAGCTCCCCCTTGACCAAGCGCTGCTGGACGACCCAGAGGATGCCGCCGAGGACGGCCTCCTCGAGCGTCGACGAAAGCTCGGCGGTGTCCGGGTTGAGGGCGCGCCCCTCTCGCAGCTTCGGCATCGTGCGGTCGACCGCTTCCTCGTAGCGGGCGTAGGCGACGGGGCCCGCCGCCTGGACCTCGACGAGGGCGATGCGGGCGCGGCGGGGGTCGGCGACGATCAGGTCGAGCACGCAGGCGAGCGCGGCGGCGATCTGCCGCGGCCAGTCGGTCTCGTCCGCGACCGCGCCGGCAAGGGCCCCGGCGGTCTCGGCGACGATCCGGTCGAAGGCGGCGAGGAAGCAGTCTTCCTTGCCTTCGAAGAGATCGCGGAAGGCGGCGTGACCCACCCCGGCCGACTTGACGATCTGGTCGATCGAGGTGTTTCGGTAGCCCCGCTTGGCGACGAGGTCGACCGTCGCAGTGAACAGCCGCTCGCGCCGGTGCGCTGCTGCGACGTCCGGCGCCTGTCCACCGATCGGCACGATCGCCTCCTCCGGGGGCTGACCCATCCGGTCAAGATACCCCCTAACCGGGAGGCGGATGAGCAGGGTCGCAAGGAGACGCGCGTCCCCCTAGCTAGTGACCTGAGTCGATAGTCCGCAGGCATAGGCTTCCGGCCGTCGAAGTCGTCGCCATCGCAAGCGACGATGGGAGGCCTGATGCCCGTTCGTGTGGATGTGACGCTCAGCGAGGAAGAGCGAGAGGTGCTGGAGCGCT
>DASTAR010000178.1:0-11900 GCA_035712505.1 Solirubrobacterales bacterium | reverse complement strand
CAAGCTCGGGCTGATCTACGGCCACACCGGGCTGCGCAAGTTCCTCGACGTCGTCGGCCTGCCGCGAACGAAGGAGCTCTTCCTCACCGGGCGCAACTTCGACGCCGCCCGCGCCGAGGCGATCGGCCTGGTCAACGAAGTCGTCGCCGACGAGGAGCTCGAGCGCGAGTCGGTCGCCCTGTCCGCGGCGATCGCCGAAAACGCGCCGCTCTCGATGCGGGGCAACAAGCACGCGATCAACCTGCTGGGCGACGTCGCCGAACTGACCCCGCAGCAGGAGGCGGGTTTGGTCGCGCTGCGCGAGTCCTGCTTCGAATCCGCGGACTTCCGCGAGGGGATCCGAGCCTTCGGCGAGAAGCGCCGCCCGCAGTGGCAGGGTCGGTGAGCGCGAAGGCGCGCAAAGCCCTCGCCGCCGCCGACCCGACGATGGCGGCGCTTATCGACCGCCTCGGGAAACTCGACGTCGCCACCCGGCTGCGGCGGCGCCAGGAGGAGCGGCCCGCCGACGCCTACGGCGCCCTGTTGCGGGCGATCGTCGGGCAGCAGCTCTCCACGAAAGCCGCGCGGACGATCTACCTGCGGGTGCTCGGCCTCTTCGGCGGCGCCACCCCCGCCCCCGAGCAGCTGCTGGAGGCGAGTGAGGCGGACCTGCGCGGCTGCGGGCTCTCCGGCCGCAAGACCGAATACGTCCGCGACCTCGCCCGCCACGTCCTCGGCGGCGAGCTCGAGCTCGACCGCCTCGGGGAGCTGGAGGACGAGGAGGTGATCGAGGAGATCGTCGCCGTGCGCGGCCTTGGCCGCTGGACCGCCGAGATGTTCCTGCTCTTCCACCTGCAGCGTCCCGACGTCCTCTCCGGAGGCGACCTCGGGATCCGCAAGGCGATCCAGGTCGAGTACGGCCTCGAGGGGATGCCGACGCCGACCCGGGTACTGGAGATCGGCGAGCCCTGGCGCCCCCACCGCAGCCTTGCCAGCCTCTATCTCTGGGAGTCTTTAGCCGCCGTCCCGTCATGAGAACAAGGTTCTGGATCAGCATCGCCGCCGTCGCCGCCATCGCGGTCGGCTCGGTGATCGCGGCGATCGCCACCTACGACAACGACAAGGGCGATTTCAACCGTGTGCAAAGCGACGACGCGGGGCGGGCGGCCCACCAGGCCGAAGCGGTGGCGGCGCTGTCGATCGGCAAGCTCTCGACCGCGGCGGCGATCGTCCAGACGCAGGGGAGGATGAGCCGGCACGAGTTCCGCGTGATCGGTCGCTCCCTACTGGAGAACGGGGCGCTCGAGGGCGCCGCTTACGTTCCCCGGGTCACCGCCTCGCACCGGGGCGCGTTCGAACGCGCCGTCGGCATCGAGATCAGCGAACGCAGCATCGGCCCGCTCCTCAGACGGGCAGCGCCGCGGCCGGCCTACTACCCGGTCACCTTCGGGACCAGCGAACTCGACCAGCCGCAGAGGGTTCGCGGCTTCGACCTGGGCTCGGACCCCCTGCGGGCCCGGGTGCTGCAGCGGGCCGGCGACACCGGCATGGCCGTCGCGACTCCGCTGGTGCGGCTGCTGATCGGGGGGACCGGGATCAACGTCTTCCGGCCGATCTACGAGGACGGCGCGCCGGTCAAAACCCCGGCTGAGCGACGCCGGGCGCTGAAAGGGTTCATCGCCGGGAGCTTCCGCGTCCACGACGTCGCCGCGGCCGCCCTTGCCGTCCTCCCCGGCGACGCGAAGATGCAGCTGGTCGTCAACCACCGGGCCGCCTTCGGCCCGGACGGGGCGCTGGAAGGCGGGGCCCGGGCCCCGATCCACATCGCCGACCGCACCTGGTTGCTGGTCCTCGAGGACCCCGGCGGGCCGTCGGTCGGCCTGCCGGTCGCCATCGGGATCCTCGGCATCGCGCTCGCCGCCCTGCTCGCCTCGCTGATCGTCAGCTGGAGCCGCGGCGAACGGATGCGCGAGCTGGAACGACAGGCGAGCCAGGACTCCCTGACCGGCCTGGGCAACCGGCGCCGGTTCGAGGAAGACCTCGCGGCGGCGATGTCGCGCAGCCGCCGCGACGGCACCACCGGAGCCCTGCTGATGCTCGACCTCGACCGCTTCAAGCAGGTCAACGACTCCCACGGACACCCCGAGGGCGACCGCGTCATCAAGGCGGTGGCCGAGAGCCTGCGCGAGCGCACCCGGGCGAGCGATTCGCTGGCCCGGCTCGGCGGCGACGAGTTCGCGGTGATCCTGCCGCGCTGCAGCGCCCAAGAGGCGCTGATCGCCGCCGAAGGGATCGCCGCCGAAATTCGCCAGCACCACTCCGCGGATGACCGCGGTCCGCTCACGGTCAGCATCGGCGTCGCGCTGTTCGGCGGAGATGCCAAGGCCAGCGTGGCGACCGTGGTCTCCGATGCCGACGCGGCGATGTACGCCGCCAAGGACGACGGCCGCGACCGTGTCCGCGTCTTCGAGCCGATCCCGCGCGTCGAAGACGCTTCCGGGCGCTCCTAGCCAGGCGGAATTGACTGGGGAGCGAGCGAGGCCCGCAGGGCCAGAACCCGTTCGGCCGCCTGCGCGAACTGCCGGCGCTCGAGAGCGCCGGAGCGGAGCTCCATCACGAGGGCCTTCCAGGCGGTCCGAGCCGATCCAAGCTGCGTGAAGAGCAGCAGGTCGTCGCCTGCGCGGACGCCGGCGACCGCTGCCCTGCTGGTGCTGCCGAAGCGTTCGACGGCGGGCGTTTCCAGCGCATCGGTGATCGTCACGCCCCGGAATCCGAGACGGTCGCGCAGCTCTCCCGTCGCGATCGAACGGGTGAAAGCGGCGGGCGCGTCGGAGAAGGCCGGGTAGATCGCGGTGCTGAGCATCACCATCTTCCCCCCTGCGGCGACGAACGATTCGTAGGGCCTCTCGTCGACCGCCCGCAGCTCGCTCTTGGAGAGCTCGATCCGTTCGGACGAGAAGTCGGTGTTTTCGCGGGCGTCGCCGAAGCCGGGGAAGTGCTTGCCGGTGGCGACGGTGCCACCGGCCTGCAGCGCCCCGGCGAACGGGACCGCGCTGGCCGCGACCCGGTCCGCGCTCGAGCCGAAGCTCCTGTCGGTTTCGGCGATCACGCCGCCCGGCCGGCCGACGTCGAGGACCGGCGCCAGGTCGACGTTGACGCCGACGTCGCGCAGGTTGGCGGCGGTGCGGCGCCCCTCGCGGGCGCTGAAGGCGGCGCCCCGCGCGCCCATCTCCGCCGCGGAGGCCGTCGGGGCGCCGCTCAGCCGCTTCACCTCACCACCCTCCTGATCGACCATGACCAGCAGCGGGTCCCGCAGCTTCGGCGGCCGCGGGATCGCCTGCAGCCGCGCGATCAGGCGGGTGCCGGCGGCGCGGGTTGGAAAGCTCCCGGCGAAGAGGACCACGCCGGCGACCCATCCACGGTGGATCGCGCCTCGCAGACCCGGGTCCACCGAGGTCCCGTCGACGCCGACGACCATCCGCTCGCCGGCGAGCAGCCGCGGCGGCAGAGTCATGGCCAGGCCGGGCTCATCCCTGGCTTCACCGCTGCGGTCGCCAAGCGTCGCTCCGAGGACCAGCGCCGCCAGGGCCATGCAGGCCAAGATCACCGCCGCCCCCCTTCGACGCCTCGACTCGATTCGGTCCATCGGACCGATGGTATGCGTCCGGGCCGCTTCCTAGGCTGCGGCGCATGCCCCCCTTGATCACCGCCGAGGAGGCCCGCGCCTACGGCCGCCTCACCGACCACGCCGAGATCGAAGCCCTGGTCGAACGCGCCTGGGAGGTCCGTCAGGAGAACTTCGGCGACTCGACCGACATGTGCTCGCTGGTCAACGCCAAGTCCGGCGGCTGCGCCGAGGACTGCGGCTTCTGCGCCCAGTCCCGCTACGCGGAGGCCGACACGCCGATGCACGCGATGATGGAGCCGGAGCAGATCCTCGAGCACGCGAAAGCGGCCGAGGCCGCCGGCGCCCACCGCTTCTGCATGGTCACCCAGGGCCAGGGGCTCTCCAAACGGGACTTCGAGAAGATCCTCGCCGGTGCCCGCCTGGTCGCCGAGCAGACCAACCTCAAGCGCTGCGCCTCGATCGGCCACATGTCGGGCGAGCGGGCGAAGGCGCTGAAGGAGGCCGGGGTCCAGCGCGTCCACCACAACGTCGAGTCGGCCCGCTCCTACTACCCGGAGGTCTCGACCACGGTCCGCTACGAGGGCCGGCTGCGGACGATCCAGGCGGTCAAGGAGGCGGGGCTCGAGACCTGCGTCGGCGGCATCCTCAACCTCGGTGAGAGCGAGGAGCAGCGCGTCGAAATGGCCTTCGAGCTCTCCGAGATCAACCCGACCTCGGTCCCGATCAACCTCTTGATCCCGAAGCAGGGGACGAAATTCGGCGACCGCGCGGTGATGGACCCGTGGGAGGTCGTGAAGTGGATCGCGATCTTCCGCCTGATCATCCCCGGCGCCCTCTTCCGCCTCTGCGGCGGCCGGGTCGAGAACCTCGGCAGCATGCACAAGCTGGCGGTCAAGGCCGGCCTCAACGGGGTGATGATGGGCAACTTCCTCACCACGCTCGGCGCCGAGCCGGCCGAAGACCGGGCGATGTTCGAAGAGCTCGGCCTCAACGTCGCCCGCCAGCCCGACAACGGCGCCAACCCGCGGCCCGACAACCGCTCCGGCTGGCTCGAGGGCGAGGCGCCGGCGACCCCGATCGACGAGCTGATCGACAGCCAGGCCGAGGCGAACTTCTGGGACCCCTCGACCCAGCTGCGGGTCGTCAAGAAGAAGGGCAGCACGCCCTCCTATCCCAAGGTGGCGTGACCGACGTCGCCGAGCGGCTCGAGGAGCTCCGCGAGCGCGGGCTCCACCGGCGACTGCGGCTGATCGAGGGACCTCAGGGCGCTAGCGTCACGCTCGACAGACGACAGGTCCTCCTGCTCTGCTCTAACAACTACCTCGGCCTCGCCGATCGTGCCGAGGTGCGCGAGGCGGCGGCGGAGGCGGCGTTGCGCTGGGGCGCCGGCGCCGGCGCCTCGCGGCTGATCTCCGGGAACATGGAGCCGCACCGCCGGCTCGAGGAGCGGCTGGCGGAGTTCAAGGGATACGGGGCTGCGCTCCTTTTCGGCTCCGGCTACCTCGCCAACACCGGCCTGATCGCGGCTCTCGCCGGGGGCAACGAGGTGGTCTTCTCCGACGAGCTCAACCACGCCAGCATCGTCGACGGCTGCCGCCTCTCCCGTGCCGAGACCTTCGTCTACCGCCACTGCGACCTCGAACACCTCGCCTGGGCGCTCTACCACCAGCGGGGCAGGCCGGCGCTGATCGTCACCGACGGCGTCTTCTCGATGGACGGCGACGTGGCGCCGCTGCCGGAGCTGCTGGAACTGGCGCGGCGGCACGGGGCGAGGCTGATGGTCGACGAGGCCCACGCCACCGGTGCCTTCGGCCCCGGTGGCCGGGGCTCGGTCGCCGCCGCGGGCCTCAGCGGCGAGGTCGACGTCGTCGTCGGCACGCTCGGGAAGGCGCTCGGCTCCTATGGCGCCTACGCCTGCGCCGACGCCGAGACGATCGACTACCTCCTCAACACCGCCCGCTCCTTCATCTTCTCCACTTCGCCGCCGCCGCCGGCGGTGGGCGCAGCGCTGGCGGCGCTGGGGCTGCTGGAGGCCGAACCGGAGCTGGTCGACCGGCTGCAGGCAAACGCCCGGCAGCTGCGGACCGCGCTGGCGGCCGAGGGGCTCGGCGTCGGCGCGGCAAGGACCCAGGTCGTCCCGGTCCACGTCGGCGAGGCGGAGGCGACGATGGCTTTCTGCGAGGCGGCGCTGCAGCGAGGCGTCTTCGCACAGGGCATCCGGCCGCCGACCGTGCCCGAGGGCGCCTGCCGCCTGCGCTGCACGGTGATGGCAACCCACTCATCCGAGGACCTGCGCCGGGCCGCGCACCAGATCGGCGCCGCCGCCCGCGACGTCGGCCTCGCCCCCACCTCCCAGGCCCTGACCGCCAGGGTCGCTTAGCCGTGGCCGCGGCTCCCGGAGGCCCCCAGGGCATATTCGTCACCGGCACCAGCACCGAGGTCGGCAAGACCGTCGTCGCCGCGGTCCTCGCCCGCGCGCTGGCCGCGGAAGGGAAGCGGGTGGCCGTCTTCAAGCCGGCGGTGACCGGGCTCGAAGAGGAGGGTGAGAGCGACCACGCGCTGCTTCGCCGCGCCTCGGGGTCGCAGCAGAGCGACGAGGAGGTCGCGCCCTACCGCTACCAGCCGCCGGCCTCCCCCCACCTCGCGGCGGCGCTGGCGGGCGAGGAGGTCGAGCCCGGGCGGCTCCGCCAGATCGCCCGCGCGGCCGCCGCAGAGGCGGACGCGATCGTCTGCGAGGGCGTCGGCGGCCTCCTCGTCCCCCTCTCCCCCACCTACCTGGTCCGCGACCTGGCCGCCGACCTCGCCTACCCCCTGGTGATCGTCGCCGGGCCGGGCCTGGGCACGATCAACCACACCCTCCTGACCCTCGAATCCGCCCGCGCCGCCGGGCTGGAGGTGGCAGCCGTGGTCCTCAACCCGTGGCCCGAGCAGCCAACCGAGATCGAGCGCGACAACCGCGAGACGATCGCCAACCTCGGAAACGTCCCCGTCCACACGCTGCCACGGCTAAACCTCGCCGACCCCGAGACCTGGCCGCCACTTCAGCTGCCGACGGGACGAAGACCGTCTATATAGGCCCGTTTCGTCCCGTCCCAGGAGCTCAGACGATCACGTCGAGGTTGTCGTCGCTCAACTCGACGGTGAAGCCGGCCGCTCCGGCGACCGCGGCGGCCGCCTTGGGGTCTGATGGCGCTTTCTTCGCCTCTAGCAGCGCTCGTGCCACGTCGCCTCGCACCGCCTTCGCCATGTGGGAGACGGCCTTGCGCTCGCCGTCGCGCTCGCTGAAGGCGCGGACCGGAAGCAGCGTCGCCTGCTTCGGCCTCCACATCGCCGAGTAGGCGGCCGAGCGCATGTCGACGATCAGCTCGCCCGCTTCGTCCGGCAGCGCCCCGGCCAGAGCCTGGCGCCAGAACTTCGCCAGCGGTCCGATCCCGCCGAGCTTCTCCTTCGGCGGCAGCCTGTAGTACGGGATTCGATCGTCCGGCCGGACCACGCCCCAGAGGGCGCTGGCGATCAGCAGCTGCCGCCGCGCCTTCACCGGCAGCTCCGGCAGCTCCAGCCGTTTGAAGAGGACGCCGGTGTAGACCTCGGCAGCGCGCGCGGCCGGTGCCGTCCGCAGTTCCGGGTCGAGCGCCTCCAGCACCTGCTCCCGCTGCTTCCGCAGCTCTGCCGCGAAAGCGAGCGATCCGAGATCGACCGGCTCCCCCGCCTCGGGCGTGGTCTTCCCTTCCGAGGGCGGCAGCAGGACGAGCATCGGGCGGCAGCCTATGGGTCCAGCGCCGACGGGACGAGAACCGGATACGTAGGTCGGTTTTCGTCCCGTCGGGAAGCCTGAGAACTACTAAGCCGCCGCAGCCTCCTCGGCGGCGATCGCCTCGCCGCCGGGATTGGCCTCGGCGGTCGCCGCCTCGACGCTCGTGTGCCCTTTCGCCTTGGCCCGGATCGCGACGGCGCCGATCGCCGCGCCAAGCAGGGCGACGAACCCGGAGACCGTCATCGCGTGGCCGAGCGCATAGACGAAGGCTTCGCCGCCCGCGCTCGCAACCTCTTTCGCCTGCGCTGCGCTCAGGCCCGGCACCTTCGCCACCGAGCCGCCGCCGAGCTGTTCGGAGACCGCTTCGCGCTGGGCCGCGGTGACGCCGCTGCCGCTCAGCAGCGAGTCGAGCTTCGAGGTCACGAGACCCTGGAAGATCGCGCCGGTGACGGCGACGCCGAGGCTGCCGCCGACCATCCGGAACATCGAGAGCACGCCCGACGCGATTCCGGCTTTCTGCACCGGCACCGCGTTCATCGCCGCGCTCGTCATCGGCGACATCGTCATCGCGATCCCGATGCCGAGCAGCATGAACCCCGGCAGCAGCTCGAGGTAGGTCGAGTCGACCGCGATCCGGCTGAAGCTGAACAGGGAGCCGGCGACGATCGTCAGCCCGATCGCGATCAGCCAGCGCGGGCCGAAGCGGTCGGACAGCCGCCCGGCGACCGGCGCGATGCCGACGATCATCAGGGTCGAGGGGAGGAACCGGATGCCCGCCTCCAGCGGGGTATAGCCGAGGATGTCCTGCATGTAGAGGGCGAGGAAGAAGAACACGCCCAGCATCCCGAAGCTGATGATCATCGCCACGCAGACCGCGGCGAGGAAGTTGCGGTCGCTGAGCAGGTCGAACTGGACCATCGGCGCCTTCACCCGGTTCTCGACGAAGACGAAGGCCGGCAGCGCCAGTGCCGCCACGGCCAGCAGGCCGATGATCTCGGTCGAGCCCCATCCCCAGCCGTTGCCCTCGACC
Organism: Solirubrobacterales bacterium; assembly: GCA_035712505.1. Classification (GTDB taxonomy): domain Bacteria; phylum Actinomycetota; class Thermoleophilia; order Solirubrobacterales; family 70-9; genus VAYN01. The sequence continues at coordinate 3,509 of DASTAR010000178.1, read as the reverse complement.
AGGGCGAGGACCAGCGCGGTCAGGCCGACGGTGAGGACGCCGACGCCCGCGTAGTCGACGTCGCGCCCGACCGAGGTGTCGCGGGACTCGCGCACCGCGAACAGGGTCGCCAGCACCGCGCCGATGGCGACGGGGATGTTGACGTAGAAGATCGCCCGCCAGCTGACGTGCTCGGTGAGGAAGCCGCCGAGCACCGGCCCGACCGCGAGCGCCAGGGCCGAGACGCCGGCCCAGGTTCCCATCGCCTTGCCGCGCTCGTGCGCGGGGAAGGCATCGGTGATGATCGAGAGCGTGCCGGGCATCATCAGCGCCGCGCCGACGCCCTGGACCACGCGGCTGATCACCAGCGAGAGCTCGTCGGGCGCGAACCCGGCGGTCGCCGAGGAGAGCGCGAAGATGACGACGCCGCTCATGAACATCAGGCGGCGGCCGAAGATGTCGCCGAGCCGCCCCCCGGTCGCCAGCAGCACCGCGAAGGAGAGCGTGTAGCCGTTGATCGTCCACTCCAGGCCGCTGATCGAGGCCCCCAGGTCCTTCTGGATCGAGGGCAGGGCGACGTTCACGATCGTGTTGTCGAGCATGATCATGAACAGCGCGAAGCACATCGCGCCGAGCGTCCACCACTTGCGGTTGTCGTCGGTGATCAGGTGGCTGTATCGCGTCGTCAAGAGCGACCACTTCCCTTCAGGTGCTCGTAGGTCTGGGCGAGGTCTTCGCGGTCCAGCAGCGACTCGACGGCGGCGTCCAGCTTGCGACGCTGCGCGGTGCTGAGGGTCGCGACGAAGGATTCGATTCCGGTCAGGCGGACGGTGACCAGGGTGGCGACCAGGCCCTTGCCCTTGGCCGTTATCTTCACCCGGCGCACCCGGCGGTCGCTCGGGTCCTCGACCCGGCTCGCCAGCTTCGCCTTGACCAGCGCGTCGACGGCGCGGCTCATCGATGGGACCGAGACGCCGAAGAGCTCGGCGAGGTCGCTGACCTGCCAGGCCTCCGCCGCGTGCCCCAGCCCACCCAGCTCGAGCAGGACCTTGCACTGGGTCATCGAGAGCCCCGTCTCCTCGATCACCCGCAGCTGGTTGCCGCGGTCGTAGAGGAACATGTGGTGCATCAGCGCGGTCATCCGCGCCGCGGTGTCCTTCTCAGCCGGACTGGTCTCCTTGCGGGAGGCCTCGTCAATCGCTTTCAAGTTCGTCGCATGCATGAGGACAATGGTTGCACGAGCGCAACCTTTTCGGAAGAGCAAAGGTTGCTCGTGTGAGCAAGATCACGCCTATCCCTTTTATGTAGAAGCTGCTCCGCAGCGGCGTGTGGGATGGAGCTGCTTAGGCCTCGCCGTCGAAGTAGTCGACGCGGCTCTCGCGCCGGACGAGGACGTCGGTCTCGGAGTCGCCGGTCCAGATCCCGACCTTGTCGCTGTCGGGATAGACGGTCGCGGTGGGGATGACCACGGTGGAGAACATGAGGACGCGGGCCGTCGCCTCGGTCTCGTTGCCGATGCCGTGAGCGCCGACCGCCCCCTTCTCGAAGAAGACGATGTCCCAGGGCTCTAGGCGGTCGGAACCCTCGGGATGGCGCAGGGTCGGATTCCCCTCCAGCACCAGCAGCCACTCCTCCTCCCCCACCTCGTAGTGGCTAGCAGCGCAAACAGCGCCTTTCGAGGGGACGGCTGCCGCCGAGCCCGGGGCTAACGTGCGAGCCGATGCCGCCGGACTATGCCCAGCTCGACCGCGACCACGTCTGGCACCCCTTCACCCAGCAGCAGGGATGGATCGAGGAGGAGCCGCTGGTGGTCGAGCGCGGCGAGGGCTCCTACCTGTTCGACACCGAGGGAAGGCGCTACCTGGACGGGACGGCGGCTCTTTGGTGCAACGTCCATGGCCACCGTCACCCGGCGATCGACGCGGCGGTGCGCGAGCAGCTCGACCGCGTCGCGCACACGACGATGCTCGGCCTCACCCACCCCGGGGCGACCGAACTGGCGGCGCGCCTGGTCGAGATCGCGCCGGATGGCCTCTCGCGCGTCTTCTACTCGGACTCGGGATCGACCGCGGCCGAGATCGCGCTGAAGATCGCCTTCCAGTACCACCAGCAACGCGGCGGGGAGCACTCGCGGCGGACCAGCTTCGTGCGCCTGCGCGAGGCCTACCACGGCGACACTATCGGCTCGGTCTCGGTCGGCGGCATCGACCTCTTCCACTCGACCTACCGGCCGCTGCTGTTCGAGACCCACGTCGCCGAGCCGGGCGACGCGGACGGCCTGGAGCGGTTGCTCGAGGCACACGGAGGGGAGATCGCCGGTCTCATCGTCGAGCCGCTGGTCCAGGGCGCGGCCGGGATCCTCGTCCAGCCGCCCGGCTACCTGCGCGCCGCCCGCGAGCTCTGCGACCGCTTCGGCGTGCTGCTGATCTGCGACGAGGTGGCGACCGGGTTCGGCCGCACCGGGACGATGTTCGCCTGTGAGCAGGAAGGCGTCTCGCCCGACCTGATGTGCCTGGCGAAGGGGATCACCGGCGGCTACCTGCCGCTGGCGGCGACGCTGACCAGCGAGGAGATCTACGAGGGCTTCCTCGGCAGCTACGAGGAGTTCAAGACCTTCTTCCACGGCCACACCTACACCGGCAACCCGCTCGCCTGCGCAGCGGCGCTGGCCAACCTCGACGTCTTCGAGCAGGAGCGGACCCTGGAGCGCCTGCAGCCGAAGATCGCGCTCTTCGCAGAGCTGCTGGACGGGGTCGCGGCGATGCCCGAGGTGGCCGAGGTGCGCCAGAAGGGCGTGATGGTCGGGGTCGACCTCGGCGACCACGACGCATCGCTGCAGATGGGCCACCGGGTGACGAGGGAGGCGCGCAAGCGCGGCGCCTTCATCCGCCCCCTCGGCAACACGATCGTCCTCATGCCCGCGCTGTCGATCTCCGAAGACGAGCTGCGGGAACTCGTCGCGATCGCAAGCGCGTCGATCCGGGCAGCCGTCGCCTCGGCGCCCGTGGATCTTCCGCAGGCCGCCTGACGATTGGCGAATTAGTCGTCCTATAGCGAGGTCAACTCGCCAATCGTTCTTGGCCCACCCGGCGCACCTGGGTCCGCCACGAGCGCCGGCGCGTCCTCAGCTGAGGGTTAGGCTCCAACCGATGGAGGAGCGACGGCGCGGACCCGCGGAGATGCCCAACTTCGGGCCGCCGTCGACGCCGCGGCCGGCGGCATCGATCGTGCTGCTGCGACGCGGCGGCAAGCACTCGCAGCGGGCGCTCGAGGTGCTGATGCTGAAGCGCAGCGAGGAGGCGAAGTTCATGCCCGGCGTCTGGGTCTTCCCCGGCGGATCGCTGGACGAGTGCGACGGCGCCGACGAAGCCGGTCTGCGCGCCTGCGCGGTGCGCGAGCTCGCCGAGGAGGCGGGGATCGAGCTGTCCGCGGCGGAGGAGCTGGTCCCGTTCACCCGCTGGATCACGCCCGAGATCATCGCCACCCGCTTCGACGCCTGGTTCTTCCTCGCCTTCGCCCCAGCGCACACC
>DASTAR010000177.1:0-6758 GCA_035712505.1 Solirubrobacterales bacterium | reverse complement strand
CACCCGCCCCCCTTGTTACAGCTGGGTGAGTTCTCAGTAGCCAGCGGGATGGCGGGCTATGAAGGGCCCACTCGCTGCTGCGCTTAGAGATTTATGCCAGCGGGGACCGGTGCCGGACGTGTTGCCGGCGGTGTCCCAGCGGAGGCCCGCTATTACGGCGTAGGCGTGGCCGGCGTTGGCGTAGACGGTGATCCAGCGGCCTCTGCCGGCGCTCCCCCAGCTCTCCATCGGACCGGAGGGGAGGGGGCTGGTGAGGAAGCCGCCGCCGTGAAGGGCGAAGCTGACCGAGCCCGAGCAGTCGTAGCCGCTGTCCCACCAGCGGGCGTGGCCGCCGCCCCAGATGTAGGGCTTGGTGCGGATCTCGTTCGCAGCGGCGATCACCTGCTTCACCGCGGGCGGCGCGTTGACCGGCGGGATCGCCCGCCCGTTCACGAGCATCGCCCTGCCGGGCGGCCCGGTTTCGGTTGCTGCTCCCGGTTCCGGGGTGGTCGAGGCAAGACCGCCGGGAGGGATCGCGTTCGCGGCTTCCGCCCCGACCAGCGACACCCCTGCCAGGGCCAGCACCGCGAGGAAAATGCGAAGGGCGGGCGTTTTTCGGGCCGCCCCAAGGGCCATCTGCATCTAGTCACTCCTCCTTCGTCGGCCGGCGGGGTTAGCTGACGGGCTGGCGCTGAAGGAGCCTGCGCCCCCACCTGTTAGGTGGGCTCGCCCCAGGAACTTGGTTCCCCCGCTCCCCGGGCATCTCTTAGCCGGGGATTAGGCGTTTGTGTGCAGACCTTAACCCACGGGCGGGCGGGAAGTTGCCGGAGGCTGTGTGGCGTTCGTCACGCTTAGGTCAGGCGGACGCCTTGACCTGCAGGAAGGCTCGCCTGGAACTCTGCAAGTGGAGAGTTGACCTCGCTATAGGCAGATTGACTCTCCACTTGTGGTCCGACAGCCTTCGAGGCCTTGGCCTACTGGACGACCGGGAGCGGGGTGCCGCTGACCGGCGGCGCTTCCGCGGCGGCCGGCGTCGACTGCAGCACCGGCAGCTCCTGCGGGGTCGCGGCGATGATCCCCCGGGCCGCCTGGCGGATCGCCTGGGAGGCCGGGGAGTCGGGGTCGTCGTTCACCAGCGGCGAGCCGCCGTCGGCGTGCTCGCGCAGCGGCTCGGAGAGCGGCACCTTGCCCAGCAGCGGCACGTCGAGTTCGTCGGCGAGCAGCTGACCGCCGCCCTCGCCGAAGATCGTGAAGCGCTCGCCCGTCGGGGTCGTGAACCCGGACATGTTCTCGATCACGCCGAGGATCTCGAGGTCGAACTTCCGCGCCATCTCGGCGCCGCGCCGGGCCACCGACTGGGCCGCCGGCTGGGGCGTCGTGACGACGACGAACTTCGCCTGCGGCAACAGTTGCGCCAGCGTCATCGAGACGTCGCCGGTCCCGGGCGGCAGGTCCAGCAGCAGGTACTCGAGCTCGTCCCAGGCGACGTCCTCGAGGAACTGCTGGATCGCCTTGTGCAGCATCGGCCCGCGCCAGACGACCGCCGAGTTCTCCTCGACGAAGAAGCCGATCGACATCACCTTCACCCCGCTCGCCGAGTCCAGCGGCAGGATCTTCCGCTCGCCGTTGACTTCCGGTTTGCGGTTGACCCCGAGCATGCGCGGGATCGAGTAGCCGTAGACGTCGCAGTCGAGCGCGCCCGCCGGGTGCCCTTCGGCGGTAAGCGCCGCGGCCAGGTTGGCGGTCATCGTCGACTTGCCGACCCCGCCCTTGCCGGAGGAGACGCAGATCACGTTCTTGACCTTGGCCAGCGCGCCCTGCGGGAGCTTGCCTCGGCCGAGCGTCTGCTGCAGCTGTCCCTTCTCCTCGTCGGAGAGGACGTCGAAGCCGACCGCGACCTCGGTCACGCCTTCGAGCTGGGAGACCTGTGCCGCGACGGCCTGTTCGAAGTGCGAGCGGATCGGGCAGCCCGCGGTGGTCAGCGAGACGACGACCTCGACCCGGCCGCCCTCTTTGACGTCGATCGAGCGGACCATGCCCAGCTCGACGATCGAGCGCCGCAGCTCGGGGTCGATGACGGCGCGAAGCTTCTCGGTGATCTGATCTTCAGTGGGAAGTGGCATCGACTCGATTCTCGCAAAGCCGCCACTTCCGCCGCCCGCCGGCGCGCGTTCGTACGCAGACAGGCCCCGGAGGGGGGAGAGTTTGGGACGCCCGCGCCCTTAAGGCCTCCGTACGCAGTCGAGCGAATGGAGGACCGATGTCCGGGAGGATCGTTGTTGGAAGGGTCATCGCCCTGGGGGTGCTGCTGGCGATGAGCGTGTTGCTGCTGGCGGCGGCGAAAGCGAGCGCGGCGAAGTACCAGGTGGCGCAGTGCGGCTGGTACGTAGGCGCCGACGCCAGCTGGGCCGACACCACCGGCGGCGCCAAGTTCCGCCCCGACGCCTACTGCGTCACGCCGCCGGGCTCCGACCCGTTCGACGGCGTCCACATGAAGAGCTTCACCCGCGACGGTCAGAGCACCGTCTCCGGCACCCGCTTCGCCCGCTGGCGCTGGACCGTCCCGTCTGACGCCGCCGGGATCACCGCCGTACGCGGTACCTGGTGGCACGCCCTCCATGACGGGATGGAGCAGCGGATGGGCGGGGTCAACTGGCAAGGCGCATTCACGCCCTCCTTGACCGCGAGCACGACCGACACGACGCTCCGCGACTTCACGATCGGGTTCGGCTCGCCGGTGCCGGCCTTCGAAGACCGCCTCCTCTGCGCCCGCGGCGAGGACAAGTCGTGCTCGCTCGATCAGACCTCGTGGTCGGGGCTGCGGGCGCTGACCCTGACGGTCGAGGACGACAAGCAGCCAGCGGCGCTAATCAACCGCAGTCCCCTGATCGAGGGAGGGTGGCAGCGGGGGAGGCAGTGGGTGGAGGTCGGCGGGGTGGACGGCGGCGCCGGGGTCCGCTTCGGTGAGACCTTCGTCGACGACAACCGCGCCGCCTTCAACGAGTACAACTGCAACAAGGTCGAAGTAGGCGGCGAGTGGCGGGCGACGACGATGCAGCCCTGCGCGACGAACGTCTCGACCACTCACTGGATCGACACGGCCGCCTTCAGCGACGGCCCCCACCTGCTGAAGCACTGCGCCATGGACTTCGCCGGCAACGGTCTCTGCAGCGCCATCTACACGATCCGGATCGACAACAACCCGCCGGCGCACCCGAAGGCGCCGGCGCTTGCCGGTGGCGACGGCTGGCGCCGGACGAACGATTTCGACCTCGCCTGGGAAAACCCCGACCAGGGCCGCGCCAGCCCGATCGCCGGCGCCCTCTGGCGGATCCTCGGTGCCAACGGCTACGACACCGGCATCCGGTTGGCCGCGGGGACCGACCGCCACTCCCTCTCCGATGTCGAGGTACCGGGGGCGGGCAGCTTCTCCCTGCAGCTGTGGCTGCGCGACGAAGCCGGGAACGAAGCGGCGAGCTCGGCGGTGACGGTGCCGCTGCGGTTCGACGACGTCAAACCCCAGGTCGCATTCTCGACCGAGGAGTCAGATAGCTACCTGATGGCAGACGTGGCTGACGAACATTCGGGCCCGGCCTCCGGCGAGCTCTTCTACCGCCGCGTCGACGCCGCGAACTGGACCGAGCTGCCGACCAGGCTGGTGCCCGCCGACGCGCCGAACAAGGCCCACCTCGTCGCGCCGATGCCGGAGCTCGGCTACGGCACCTACGTCTTCCGCGCCGAAGCGATCGACGGGGCAGGCAACGCCGCCTCGACCAGCCTGCGCGCCGACGGCACCCAGATGGCGATCCGCAAGGAGCCGCCGCCCCCGGTGGCGAAGGCCGTCCCGCTGACGAAGCCGAAGCCCCAGTCCCAGCCCCAGCCCCAGCCGAAGGGGAAGGCGAGGCTGTTCGCCCGGCTGCGCGGCGGTCACGGTCGCGGCGACTCGCTCACCGTTCCCTTCGGCGCCCCGGCCCTGCTCAGCGGCCGCCTCACCAGAGCAGACGGCGCTCCGCTGGCCGATCGCGAGCTGCGGGTGGTGTCGCACCCGTCGCACGGAGCGCTGGCGCCGATCGCTGTGCAGACGGTGCGGACCGGCGAGCAGGGTGGCTTCGAAAGCCCGCTACCGGCGGGTCCCTCGCGCCGCGTCACCGTCATCTTCCCCGGCGACGAAGATCTCGCGCCGGCGCGGCGCCCGGCGCTGGAGCTGCGGGTGCGCTCCGGGCTCTCGCTGCGGGCCGTCCCGGTGAGCCTGCGCACCGGGCAGGCGGTCCGCCTCAGCGGCAGGGTGAAGAGCGCCGGGGCGCCGATCCCGCGCCGCGGCAAGCTGGTCGCGATCCAGTACCTGGAGGAGGCGACGCACCGCTGGCGGCCGGTCCTCGTCACCCGCACCGACCACCATGGCCGCTACCGCGCCCACTACCGCTTCCGCTACGTCAGCGGCAGCGCTGCGATCCGGCTGCGGGCGACGGCGCTGGCGGAGGAGCACTGGCCCTACGCCCCCGGCTTCTCACCCCCGGTCACGGTCAAGGTGCGGGGGTGAGGGGCCGTGGAGATCGCCCAGGGAGAGGCGCTAGGCTGCGCGCCATGTCGCAAGCGACCCTTCACACCAGCGCCGGGGCGATCGTGCTCGAGCTACACGACGAGGACGCGCCGAAAACCGTCGAGAACTTCCGCAAGCTCTCCGCCGAAGGCTTCTACGACCAGCTCGTCTTCCACCGGGTGATCCCGGACTTCATGATCCAGGGCGGTTGCCCGGAAGGGACCGGACGCGGCGGCCCCGGCTACACCTTCGAGGACGAGATCAACGACCACAAGGTGGTCCGCGGCGCTCTGGCGATGGCCAACGCGGGGCCGGACACCAACGGCTCGCAGTTCTTCATCGTCACCACCGGCGCGGCCCCGTGGCTCGACGGCAAGCACACCGTCTTCGGCGAGGTGATCGACGGGATGGACGTGGTCGACTCGATCGAGTCGGTACCGACCGACGCCGGCGACAAGCCGCTCGAGGCGCAGACGATCGAACGCGTCGAGCTCGACGAGGGCTAGCCCGAAGCCGGGGCGTCGCCTGCGGAGGGCGCCTCGCCGCCGCCGGCCCGCCGTTCGCGGCGCGCCTCCTGGCGCCGCTTGATCCCTTCGCCCGGCCGCCAGAGGCTGACCAGGCCGGCGACCAGGGTGACCAGGAAGATCTGGCCGATCATCATCTCCAGGCCGGAGATCATCCGGCCGGGCTGACCGCCCGGCACGAGGTTCCCGTAGCCGGTGGTCGTCAGGGTCGTGTAGCTGAAGAAGAGGAAGTCGCCGCCGGCCGGGTGTGGGTGGCCTTCGAAGAACGGCCCGCTCTGCACCCGCTCGACGAAGCCGTAGACGAAGGTGAAGAGGATGCCGAGGACGGCGTAGACGCTGAGCGCGCCGAGGATCGTCCGCGAGCCGACCCGGTCCGCGGTGACCACGCGCTGGAGGACGGCGCCCATCGCCACGGTCAACAGGGAGACCTGGACCACGGTGGCGACGTTGAGCCAGAGCTTCTCGCCGCTGGCCGCGCCGATCGCCGCCAGCAGGATCGTCGCTCCCGATAGATAGAGAGCAGTCCGGAACAGCCGCGGCCGCGCATGCGCGCTGGTCAGGGCGATCAGCGAGGTGGCGCTGGTCGCAATGCAGAGGAGGACCGCGGCCCAGCCCCTGTTCGTCAGCAGCGAAGCGAGCACGTAGGTGAGCAGGACCGAGGCCAGCACGAGGCCGAAGGCGTCGCGGACGCGCTCGGCGCGCTCTACCCAAGACTCGCGGCGGCGCTCGCGCCTGGCGGGATCCATCCCAGCATCGTTCGGCCGCCGGCCACGTATTCCTGCCGGCAGCGGAGGGGGTGGGATTCGAACCCACGAGACGCCTTTCGACGCCCAACGGTTTTCAAGACCGCCGCATTCAACCGCTCTGCCACCCCTCCCAGAGCGCCAAAACTGCTCGCACTGATTGTATGCAGGGGTGCGCCGTCTGCTGATCCTCGCGTCGGCGATGATCTTCATAGACGTCGCCTTCTTCGCTGCAATCGCCCCGCTGTTGCCGGGGTACGTCCACGACCTCGGCCTGACCAAGGCGGAAGCGGGAATCCTCTCGGCGGCCTACGCCGCCGGGACCCTGCTCGGCTCGCTGCCGGCGGGCTTCGTCGCCAGTCGGATGGGTCCGCGGAAGACCGTGATCAACGGCCTGATCCTGCTGGGGGGAGCGAGCCTCGTCTTCGGCTTCGGAAATCAGATCATCCTGCTCGACGCCGCCCGGTTCATCCAGGGGGTCGCCGGCGCCCTGATCTGGTCGGGTGCCCTCACCTGGCTGATCACGACCGCGCCGGAGGAGAAACGGGGCTCGATCATCGGCACCGCCCTCGGGACCGCCGTCGCCGGGGCGCTGCTGGGGCCGGCGCTCGGAGCGATCGCCGGCTCGATCGGCACCGAGCCGGTCTTCAGCTCGGTCCTCGCGATCACGATCCTGCTCGCGATCGCCGCCTCGAGGCTGCCGGAGACCAGGGCGCCCGAGCAGCAGACACTGCACGAGGTGCTGGCGACGCTGGTCAGCCGACCAGTCCTGGAGGCCGCCGCCTTCGTCGCCGTGCCCTCGGTGATGTTCGGCGCGATCGAGGTACTGGTGCCGCTGCGGATCGACGCCCTCGGCGGCAGCCAGGCCGTGATCGCCGCCGGGTTCATCGTCGGCGCAGCGATGGAGGCCACCCTCGCCCCGCTGGCCGGGCGGATCTCCGATCGCGTCGGGCGACGGTTGCCGTACGTCTC
>DASTAR010000176.1:0-19203 GCA_035712505.1 Solirubrobacterales bacterium | reverse complement strand
AGACGTCGACCTCCTCGGCGGAGACGCCCGCCTCCTCGTAGGCCCGGTCGGCGGCGGTCTTCGACTTGTCGGAGCCGACGATCGTCATGCAGTCGGCGTCCTCGGCGAAGGTCGAGGAGAGGTCGGTGACCATCGACTGGCCGGCGATCTCGATCGCCTGCTCCCAGAGGCCGTGCTCCTCGACGTAGCGCTCGGAGGCGACGATCGCGCAGGCCGAGCCGTCGGAGGTCGGCGAGCACTGCAGCTTGGTCAGCGGGTCGTGGATCATCTTCGCCGCCTTGATGTCCTCGAGCGAGTACTCGTCCTGGAACTGGGCGTAGGGGTTGTTGACCGAGTGCTTGTGGTTCTTCCAGCCGATCCAGGCGAAGTGGTCGGGCTCGGACCCGTACTTCTGCATGTGGTCGCGGCCGGCGTTGCCGAACATCTGCGGCGCCGGCGGCGAGGCCTCCGGCTGGCGCAGCTCGAACATCCTCATCGCGTGCTTGTCGAGCGCGTTGGTGCGGTCGGTGTACTTGACCCCCAGCGAGCCCGGCTCCATCTTCTCGAAGCCGAGCGCCAGCGCGCACTCGACGAGGCCGCCCTTGACCGCCTGTCGAGCCAGGAACAGCGCCGAGGAGCCGGTCGAGCAGTTGTTGTTGACGTTGACGACCGGGATCCCGGTCAGGCCGAGCTGGTAAAGCGCCCGCTGGCCGTAGGTGGAGTCGCCGTAGCAGTAGCCGGCGTAGGCCTGCTCGACGTCCTCATACGGGATGCCGGCGTCCGCAAGCGCCTTCTCCCCCGCCTCGTTGGCCCAGTCCGGATAGTCGCCCTCCTTGCTGCCGGGCTTCTCGAACTTGGTCATCCCGACACCGATCACGAACGTCCTGTTGCTCAACTCTTCGCTCCTCCCACGTTTGGCTGACCAGCCAAATCTACCGCGCCGCGGCGATTTGGCCAGGGCGCGCCCTCCCGGAGGCGTTGAAAGGCCGAGCCGACGACTCCGGGTCGGGGATGGGCCTGCGGGTAATCTGGGGGGTCGTGGTACATGCCGTCGTCAGCACTCCCGATCCCGCATCCGGCGTCGGGATCTTCGCCGCCCTCGCCGCCGGGATCGTCTCCTTCCTCTCCCCCTGCGTGCTGCCGCTGGTGCCCGGCTACCTCTCGGCGGTGACGGGCGTCTCGGCGAACGAGCTCGACGAGGCGGGCTGGCGGCGCGTGCTCGGCCCGAGCCTCCTCTTCGTCGCCAGCTTCTCGGCGATCTTCATCCTGCTCGGCCTCGGCGCGACGGGCCTCGGCTCGACCCTCCAGGACCACAAGCAGCTTCTGACGAAGGCTTCCGGGGTGCTGATCGTCACGATGGGCGTGCTCTTCGTGGCCTCGCTGTTCATCACCCGCCTCAACCGCGAGTGGCACGTCGAGGCGCTGCTGGCGCGGGCCGGCAAAGGGGGGCCGATCGTCGCCGGCGCCGCCTTCGCGATCGCCTGGACCCCCTGCATCGGCCCGACGCTGGGGGCCATCCTCGGCGCCGCCGCGCTGGCGGGCTCGGTCGGCCGCGGCGCCTTCCTCCTGGCCGTCTACAGCGCCGGCCTGGCGATCCCGTTCATCCTCACCGCCCTCGCCTTCTCCCGGATGACCACCGCCTTCGCCGTGGTCAAGCGCCATTACCAGGCGATCGTCGCCGCCGGCGGCGTGATCCTGATCGCGATGGGCTTCCTGATCCTCAGCGGCGAAATGTCACGCCTCAACATCGAAGCCCAGAACTGGCTGGAAAGCTCCGGAATCCACTTCTTCAATCTCTGAGAGAGGCGCCGCCTAAACGGTCTCTCGCTCGAGCTCTTTGCCGACCGCCTCGACGATCTCCAGCCCGTCGTCCTCGAGGTCGCGTGAGCAGACGATGCGGAACCGTCCGGTCCCGATCTCCGCATCCGGGACCAGCGGCAGCCCACGGATCGTGTCCCAGCCGAGCCGCTCGATCTCGAAGGGGTTCATCCGCACCTCCGCCGCGGGGAACGGGCAGTTCATGTTGTGCTGGTCGATCGCCTTCGAGATCGCCTCGAGGTTCTTCGCCTCCGGAGAAGCCACGCAGCAAGTGTAGGCGGCCGCTAGAGCGTGCCGCCGGTCTCGTAGGGCTCGCCAGGCGTGCCGCCGATCGCGAGCAGCCTCAATCCCTCGGGGCCGGGCAGGACCTTGCGGACGACCTCCGGCCCGACCCGGACCGCGTGGTCCGCGTCAAGCGGGAAGCTTTCTCCTTCGGCCTCCACGACCCCCGAGCCGCGCAGCGCCAGGTAGACCTCCTCCTGACCCAGCTGTTGCGGACGCTTGGCGAACATCTGCCCGCCGATCCCCTCCTCGGCGTGATCGTGCTCGGGGTAGGTCTCGGCGCCCGGCTCCAGGTCGACGATCGAGATCCCGAACGCGGTGACGCCCAGCGCTCCGGCGGCTTTGTGGAAGGTGACCCCTTCCAGCACGCCGCTGATCGCCTCGATCTCACCGATCTCGATTGGGGTGACGTCGCCCATCGGGCGCGATGCTACCCGTCGTCCCGCAGGACCAATCGCGCGACTGCCGAACTTCGGTCCATGAGCACCAACCGCCTCGAGGCCTTCTCCGACGGCGTCTTCGCGATCGCGATCACCCTCCTGGTCCTGGAGATCCACGTGCCGCAGCCCGGCGGCGAGGAGAACCTCGGCCACGAACTGCTGGCGCAGTGGCCCAGCTACGCGGCCTTCGTCGTCTCCTTCCTCACCATCGGGATCATCTGGATCAACCACCACGCGATGGTCCGCCGGTTGCGACGCGCCGACCACTCGATCCTCGTCTGGAACCTCGTCCTCCTGATGACCGTCTCCGCCCTCCCCTTCACTACCGCCCTGATGGCCACCTACCTGAAGGAGAGCAACGGCGAGTCCCTGGCGGCCGCGGTCTACAGCGGCAGCTTCCTCGTTATGAGCATCGCCTTCGCCGGTATGAACAGGCACATCCTCTTCGGGCGCGTCGACTACCTCGAAGAGGGCCTTGACGAGGACATGCGCCGCCTCACTCTCAAACGCGGCGTCGCCGGTCTCCTTCCCTACGCGATAGCCACGGCCGTAGCCCCAATCAGCCCCTATCTGACCCTCGGGATCTGCGCTGGAGTAGCCGCCTTCTACGCGAGTCCGGCGGCCAGCGCTCAAGACGTCGCGCGAGCGGGTTGAGGCGACCTGCACAAGGTCCCCACTCGAGGGTCTCCCGTCCCGCTTCCGTCCTACGATCAGCGGGTGAGCTTCGAGGAGCGGACCATCGCCCATCTCGACATGGACGCGTTCTATGCGTCCGTCGAGCTGCGGCGGCGGCCTGAGCTGCAGGGGAAGCCGGTGGTGGTCTGCGGGTCGGGGCCGCGGGCGGTCGTCACCACGGCGAGTTACGAGGCGAGGAAGCTGGCCGGGATCCATTCGGCCATGCCCGCGGCCGTGGCTCGGCGGCGGTTGCCCGACGCGGTGTACCTGCGGCCGGACTTTCCTGCCTACCGAGAGGCTTCGGGGCAGGTGATGGACATACTCCGGGGCAACGTCGAGGTGGTCGAGGTGGTCGGGTTGGATGAGGCCTATCTGGACCTGACCGGGTTGTTCTCGCCGAAGGCGATCATGCGGCGGATCGCCAATGAGATCCGGGTTGAGACGCAGCTGACCTGCTCGGTCGGGATCTCGGAGTCGCGGATGCTGGCGAAGATCACCAGCGAGCTGGGGAAGCCGCGGGGCCTTGTCGTGCTCTCGCGAGAGCGGGCGCTGGAGCGGTTCGCCGACACCTCGCCCGGCCTCATTCCCGGGATCGGACCGAAAACCGTCTCACGCCTCGAGTCGATGGGCATCCGCACCCTCACGGACCTGCGGCAGCGCGGCCGGGAGGAGCTTGAATCGAGCTTCGGACCCCGCTCTGGCGCCTGGCTTCACGCTCGGGGCAACCTGCTCGACGACACTCCGATCACGCCCGAACACGAGACGAAATCCCAGTCCACGGAGATCACCTTCGACGTCGACGTCACCCGGCGCTCCGAGCTGGAGCGCCATCTCCACGAGCTTTCCGAGGAGCTCTGCCGTCGCCTCGGCAAACGGGAGCTCGAGGGGCGCACGATCGGGATCAAGATCCGGCTCGACGACTGGACCAACGTCACCCGCTCCCACACGATCGAGGACCCGACCAACGACCCGGGGATCGTCGGACCGGTTGCGCTCGACCTCCTGCGCAGCTACGACCCGCAGCGCCCCGTCCGCCTGCTCGGCGTCCGCGTCGCCGGATTCGACTCGGGTGAAGCATCCGAGCCGGAGCCGACGGACGGCCAGCTCCGACTCGGCCTCGCAAGCTGAAGTCGTGGTTCCTTTGTCCGGCTATGCCGGACAAAGGAACCACGGGATGGACTATCGGCTTGCCATTACGGTCCCGACACCCGGGAAGCCGAGCTTTTCCTTGACTGCCGTCGTCAGGTCGTAGTCGCGTCCGGCGACGTAGGGGCCGCGGTCGATCACCGGGACCGTCACGGTGCGGCTGTGGTAGCGCAGCTTCACCTGCGTCCCGCACGGGAGCGTCTTGTTTGCGACGCCCATCGTCCCCGGTTCCAGGGTCCCGCCGCAGGCGACGCCGTTGCCGTAGAGGCCGGGCCCGTAGTAGGAGGCGCCGGCCAGGCGGTAGGTCGTCAGCTTGCGGGCCGGGCTCTTGGAGCCGGTCGTCTCGCGGTCGTGGACGCCGTAGGCGCGGACTGCGTAGCTGCCGGTCCGGGCCGGCAGCCAGCGCAGCGCGAAGGCCCCGTTCGCCTTCGTCGTCACGCCGCGGACGCCGCCGTCGGGGCCGCGGAAGACGATCTTGACCCGGTGGCGGCCGCTCGGCCGCACCTTGCCGCGCACCGCCAGGCCGTTCCCCTTCAACACCGAATGCGCGGTGAGGTGCAGGGAGACGTGAGCGCGCGACCTCTCGTGGTGGTGACCGCTCGCCGGCTGCGCGGCCGCGGGCGCCAGGCCCGTCGAAAGCGCAGCGGCAGCCGCCGCTGCGGGCAGGAGTTTTCGCATCTGGTCAGCTCGCTTTCGTGCTGCCTACGGGGTTAGCTGACGGGCTCGCGGTCGCCGGCACCTCCGGCTCCCGCTACGGGCGGCTCGCCACCCGATTCGCCCCGGCCGCACGTTCGGGTGCGGCAGTGGGTCCCCCGCTCCCCCGCGCTGGACGCGCAGGACTCGGCAGGTCGTTTAGCTCGTTCTCTCGGCAGAACACGCTACGGGCTCCCCCAGAGCGCAAATGTGAGCGGACGCACATAGAAGCCTCATGAATTCAAAACTGCAAATGCGCCCGAGGATTCGGCGGGAGCGCGGTTTGAGCCGTTCACATGAGGGCTGGACAAACATGCGACCATGTCGCTTATGGCGAAGCCAGAACGACTCAGCGGCCTCGACACCTCCTTCCTGCACCTGGAGCGCTCGGGCGCCCACATGCACGTCGCCTCGGTCTCGATCTTCGAAGGCGAGGCGCCGACCCACCGGGAGTTCCGCGACCACATCGCCTCCCGCCTGCACCTGGTCCCCCGCTTCCGCCAGAAGCTGCGCTTCGTCCCCTTCGGCCAGAGCCGGCCGGTCTGGGTCGACGACCCGCACCTCAACCTCGACTACCACGTGCGCCAGACCGCGCTGCCGGCGCCCGGCTCCGACGAGCAGCTGCGCAACCTCGCGGCGCGGATCTTCTCCCAGCAGCTCGACCGCTCCAAGCCCCTCTGGGAGCTCTGGCTGGTGGAGGGGCTCAGCGACGAGCGCTTCGCGATCATCGGCAAGAGCCACCACGCGCTGGTCGACGGCGTCTCCGGCGTCGACATCACCACCGTCCTCTTCGACCTCGACCCCGAGCCGCAGGGGACGCCTGACAAGGCGCCGCCGTGGCTGGCCGCGCCGGAACCGACCGACACCCAGCTCCTGACCGAAGCGATCAGGGAGCGGCTGACGAGCCCGAGGGAGATCTACCGCGGCGTCCGCGCCGCCTTCCGCGGCCCGCGCCAGGTTCTCGAAGGCCTCGGCGCCACCTCGAAGATGGTCACCGCCGGGATGTCCGCCCCCCACACGGTCTTCAACGTCGAGATCGGCCCCCACCGCCGCTTCCAGATGGTCCAGGCCGACCTCGGCGACCTCAAGCGCGTCAAGGACGCCCACGGCGGCACCGTCAACGACGTCATCCTCTCGATCGTCGCCGGCGGCATCGGCAAGTACCTGCGGGCCCGCGGCCACGACACCGACGGCCTGGAGCTGCGGGCGATGGTCCCGGTCAGCGTCCGCGCCGTCGAGGAGCACGGGGCGCTGGGCAACCGGATCTCGGCGATGTTCGCGCCGCTGCCGGTGTGGTGCGAGGACCCGGTCGAGCGCCTGCACGTGATGACGCGGGAGATGGGCGATCTGAAGTCCTCGGGCCAGGCGGTCGGGGCCGAGATCCTCACCAAGCTGACCGACTTCGCGCCGGGGACGATCGCCTCCCAGGCGGCGCGCCTGCAGCCCGCGCAGCGCTTCTTCAACCTCGTCGTCACCAACGTGCCGGGACCGCAGTTCCCGCTCTACGTCCTCGGCCGCAGGATGGAGTCCTTCTTCCCGATGGTGCCGCTGGCGCGGCGCCAGGCCCTCTGCGTCGGGATCATGTCCTACAACGGACAGGTCAACCTCGGCCTCGTCGGCGACTACGACGCGATGGCCGACCTCGACAGCTTCGCCCTCGACCTCGAGGCGGCCACCGCCGAGGCGATCGCGACGGCGCCGACGAGCGTCAAGAAGAAGCCGAAGAAACCGCCGGCGAAGGTCAAGGCGGCGGCTTCGAGCAACGGCGCCGCCCCGGTCGCCGCCGAGCCGCGCCCTTAGCGGACCAGTTCGCCGCTGACTTCGAACGGCAGCCCGTCGGTGAGGTAGAGCCAGTCGAGGCGCCGGGCGCTGAAGCCGTGCGCCCGGGCGTCGGCGTTGACGACGACCGCGGTGACGCGGGAGAAGCGGCCCGGCCGCGGCAGCCGCACCGTCAGCTGCCCTCCCCCGCGCTTGAACCCGATCCGCGAGACCGTGCGGCCGTGGCGCTCGCTGCCGATCCGGCCGACCAGCGCCAGCCCCGCCGCGGTTCCGAGCGGCGCCGTCAGATGCACGACCACCGCGCGCCCGCGCCCCGCCGGAACCCGCAGCAGCTGGAAGGTCGTGTGGTTGAGATAGCGCGTCAGACGGGCACCGCTTAGCGGCAGGTGTCCCTGTCGCGGCGCGTCGGGGAAGAGGTAGCTCTCGCGGAACCCCTTGCCCGTCCGCCACTCGGGCACGGCGGCGGCGAAGCGGGTGAAGTCGTGGCTGAAGTCGGACGGCCCGGCAGCGCGGATCGCCCGTTCGTAGCTGGCGACCGAGAACCCGCCCGGCTTGGCGTCGATCGCGCCGGCCCAGGCCTTGCGGACGATCGACTCGCCGTAGCGCCGCGCCAGCCACTGGTTCCAGACGGCGCTGCCGTACTCCTTGATCGAGTTCGCCGTCAGCGGCGTTTCCCATAGCTTCACCCAGCGACGGACGTAGCGCAGGTAGTCGTCGATGCCGTCGTAGACCTGGTCCTCCATCCAGGTCGCGCTCGACTCGGCGAACCAGGGGTCCTGGTAGGCGTCGTAGCCGAACTGGAGGATGTGGTTGTACTCGTGGGCGAAGGTCACCTCGAGGTCGTTCTGCGGCTTCGTGTGCGGGAACTCGAAGGCGCTGTAGTCGTTGTCGAGGACGAGGTAGCCGTGCAGCCGCCGCGGGATCCGGTGGCCCTTGGTGGCCTGGCCCCGATCCGGCGCCGCGTAGCCGAACAGTTCCCCGCCGATCTGGGCGAGGTAGACGTCGGTCTTGCCGTTGCGGCCGCCCCGGCGCCCGTCGCTGCGCGGCTCCCGCCAGCCGAGCTTCACGTTCTCGACGTCGTGGACGTGTTCGGCGACCCGCAGCACCTGCTCGACGAAGTCGGGGATGCCGTTGCCGTCGCGGTCGGTGAGGTTGGGGGCGTCGAGGCCCTGGTCGACCCAGTGCACGCAGAAGTGCCGCGTGCAGGCCGGCGAGTTCTTCGCCTCCGGCACCGAATAGGCGTTGCGGTTGGGGTCGGGGTTGTCCGTTGGCCGCGACCGCCCTTCGGTCGGCCGCGCTCGCGGCATGATGAACGGCTTGCCTGCGGCGTGGGCAGCGGGGGCTGCGGCGAGGGCCAATAGCAGCGCCGCCGAGGTACCGACCAGGTAGCGCCGGCGGTTCCGCATGCCTCGGAAACCCTACTGCGGGCGAAAAGTAGCCCTGTTGATCACGATGAAGCTGCGGTGGTCTTGTTGATGAAGGCATTAGCCTCCGCAGCCGATGCGCGTAGCCCTCGCCCAGATAAACCCCACCGTCGGGGCGATCGACGCCAACGCGGCGAAAGTGGCCGAGTGGATCGGCCGCGCGCGCGGCGAGGGCGCCGAGCTCGTGATCTTCCCCGAGCTCTGCATCCCCGGCTACCCGGCCGAGGACCTCTACCTGAAGCGCCACTTCCTCGCCGCCAACCGGCACGCGGTCGAGGAGCTGGCGCGGGAGGCGAGCGGGATCACGGCGCTGGTCGGGTTCGCCGAGCCGGTCGCCGACCGCAGCGACGCCCGCCACGCCCACAACTCGACCGCCGTGCTGGCTGGCGGCGCCGTGCAGGCGGTCTACCGCAAGAACCGGCTCCCCAACTACGCGGTCTTCGACGAGCAGCGCTACTTCGTCCCGGGCGAGGAGCCCACCTCGATCGACGTCAACGGCCTCCTCACCGGGCTGACGATCTGCGAGGACGTCTGGCTCCCCGGCGGTCCCGCCCAGGCCGAGGCCGAGGCTGGCGCGCGGCTGATCGCCAACCCCTCCGGCTCCCCCTACCACCGGGGCAAGGGCCGCGAGCGCGAGCGGATGTTCTGCGAGCGCTCCCGCGCCTACGGCGCCTACTTCGCCTTCTGCAACCTGGTCGGCGGCCAGGACGAGCTCGTCTTCGACGGCCAGAGCCTGGTCACCGCCCCCGACGGGACGGTGATCGCCCGCGCCGCCCAGTTCGAGGAGGAGCTGCTGGTCTGCGAGGTACCGCATGTCGGCAGCGGCCCCCTCGCCGAACCGCTCTCCGACCTCGACGAGGTCTACGGCGCGCTCACCCTCGGCCTCCGCGACTACGTCGGCAAGAACGGCTTCAGGCACGTCGGCGTCGCCCTCTCCGGGGGGATCGACTCCGCCCTGGTGGCGATGCTCGCCGCCGACGCGGTCGGGCCGGAGCGGCTCTCCTGCGTCGTCATGCCCTCGCCCCACTCCAGCGGTGACACCCAGCAGGACGCCCGCGACATCGCGGCCAACCTCGGCTGCGAGCTGATCGAGATCGCGATCGAGCCGATGATGCAGGGCTACGAGCAGGCGCTCGACGGCCTGATGCGGCCCGGCGAAGGGCCATCGGCGGGGGAGGACGAGCCGCCGCGCGATCCGGCGCGGCCCTCCGAGCCCGACCTCGCCGCCGAGAACATCCAGGCGCGGATCCGCGGCAACCTGATGATGGCGCTCTCCAACCGCCACGGCTGGCTGGTCCTGACGACCGGCAACAAGAGCGAGATGTGGGTCGGCTACGCGACCCTCTACGGCGACATGGCGGGCGGCTTCGCGGTGATCAAGGACGTGCCGAAGGGGCTCGTCTACGAACTGGTCGAACGGCGCAACCAGCGCGCGGGACGGGAGCTGGTTCCCGCCAGCGTGATCGAGCGACCGCCCTCGGCCGAGCTGCGCCCCGACCAGCGCGACGAGGACTCGCTGCCGCCCTACGACCTGCTCGACCGCATCCTCGAGAGCTACGTCGAGCACGACGAGGGCCGCGAAGAGATGATCGCCGCGGGAATGCCGGCCGAGACCGTCGACGAGGTGGTCCGGCTGGTCGACCGCGCCGAGTACAAGCGCCGCCAGGCGGCGCCGGGGATCCGGATCACGCCGAAAGGCTTCGGCAAGGACCGCCGGCTGCCGATCACGAATCGCTTCGGCGGCTAATCAGCGTTGGGTCGCGGACGGACCGCCATCGTCATCCGCGCGAGAGCGCAGAGCTTGCCCTCGTCGTTCAAGACCTCGCACTCCCAGAGCCAGGTGGTGCGGCCCCGATGGCGGGCCTTCGCCCGTACTTCCACCGCCCCCGAAGTCACCGGCCGGATGAAGCTGACGTCGATCGACTGCCCCATCGCGGTCATCCCGTCGTCGTAGACGGCGCCGGCGGTCGCCCACGAGCAGACGCTCTCCACCACGGTCGACATCACCCCGCCGTGCATCAGCCCGAACGGCTGGCGCAGGTCGTCCCGGAACCGGATGCGGGCCCGGGCATCGTCGGGGTCGTGGTTGAGCCACTCCGTCCCGATCAGCTCGTCGAAGTGCTGCGGCTTAACCTGAGCGTCCTCATTCACAGCCCGGCACCCTAATAGGCTTGCCCCCTCGTGGCCCTGAGTGACGACCAGAAGGCGATCCTGCGGCTGCTCGCGCAGCGGGGTGCGGCGGGCTACGACGATCTTGCGGCGCTGATGGGCATCTCGGCCGACGAGGTCCACGCGCGAGCGAAGGAGGCGGCGGCCGACCTCGAAGCTGAAGGGATCCCGGCACCGACGATCCCAGAGCCGGCGGGCGGGGTGGCCTCGTCCGGCGGAGACCGATTTTGGGAGCCTCCGGCGGACGAGGCCACCCCGCCCAAAGCTTCGGAGCCGAAGGTGCCGGCTGAGGAGAGGAAAGCTGCCCCCGAGGCCGTCAAGCCGATTCCGCATCACGAGCATGGACATGGGCCTCAAGAGATCGCTCGTGAGGCCAGGCTGCTGGAGAACCGGGGGTTGTGGGCGATCTCGGCTGGGATTGCGATCGTGGTGGTGTTCCTCGTGATCCTGCTTGTCAGCAGCGGCGGAGGTGGGTCCGACTCGTCGACCACCACCGCCTCTTCGACCACGAGCCACTGCGAGGAACCGACTGGGGCGGCGCCCAAGCCGACCGGCAAGGCGATCGCGGTCCTGGCGGCCTCGGCGGTCAAGAGCTCCAAAGAACCGACCCGGGCGGTGCTGAACCCGGTCGACGGAAGCGAAGCCCGTGGGCTCGTCGTCTTCGGGCGGGTGAAGAACAGCCTCGCTCTCCAGGTCGCCGCCGAAGGCCTCGCCCCCCTCCCCCCCTGCGGCCGCTACACGGTTTGGCTCGCCGCATCCCCGCAGAAAATGCTGCCCCTTGCATCTATTGAAGTCGGGGTGAACGGCCAGATCAGGGCGCAGGTGGAAGTGCCAGTCGAAGTCCTCGCCTACCTGGCGAGCGAAACCTTCGACCAGATTGCGATCACCGCCACTGACGAATCGCAGTTGAAAGCGTCGCTGAAGGAAGCGACCAAAGCCAAACAGGCGCCGTCCTACACCGGCACCGAAGTCCTCCGCGGCACCGTCAGCGGCCCGATTGTCGGCGTCGCCAAGCGGCTGAAAGAAGCCAAGGAAAAGTAGGCGCTAGGCGTCGGGCAGGAGCTTGCCCGGGTTCATGATGCCCGCCGGATCGAGCTGGTCCTTGACGGCGCGCAGCAGCTCGATGCCGCTCCGCCCGACCTCGGCCTCCATGTAGGGCCGGTGGTCGCGGCCGACCGCGTGGTGATGGGTGATCGTGCCGCGATGGGCGACGATCGCCTCCGAGGCGGCCTGCTTGACCGCGCGCCACTGCTCGAGCTCGGCGCCGCGGCGGGCGCGGGAGAAGAAGGTGAAGTAGAGCGAGGCGCCGTCGGCGTAGGCGTGGGAGAGGTGGCAGAAGACGAGGCCGGGCGTTCCCTGCTCGGCGAGGGCTCTGCGGATCGCGTCGCCGACGGCCGTGTGCAGCTCCTCGAAGCGGCTCCAGGTGTGGGAGGTCTCGAGCGTCTCCACCATCGCACCCATCTCCATCAGGGCGTCGCGCAGGTACGGGCCTTGGTAGCGGCCGTGCTCCCAGGCGCTGCCGGCGGCCTGGCCGAGGTAGGCGGCGCCGCCGTCGCGGAGGGCGCGGACGGCGAGGGCGCGCCGGCGCGCGACGTGCTCCTCGTCGCCCTCGAAGCCGACGATCATCAGCGCCCCCCCGCGGCGCTTCCTGAGGTCGAGGTAGCCGCCGAAGAGCCGCCCGCCCAGCCCGCGCGGGCCGGAGAGGGCCAGCGTCCCTTCCGTCTCCTCCTCGTCGGAGACGCGGATGACCTCCGGCAGCCCCGGCCCCTGCGCGAGGGCCCGCACGATCTCAGAGCCCGCCTCGAACGACTCCGCCATCCACGCCTCGTAGCGCTTGACGGCGGGGGCCGGGCGCACCCGCACGGTGACGTCCGGGATCACCCCGAGCACGCCCTCCGAGCCGATCACCAGCTCCCGCAGGGCCGGACCGGCGGCGGTGTGCGGGGTCTCCAGGGTCGCCAGCTCCCCGGCGGGCGCCAGCAAGCGGACGGAGCTGACAAGCGCATCGAAGCGACCGTAGCCGCTCGAGGCCTGCCCGGCGCTGCGGGTCGCGGCGAAACCGCCGACGGTCGCGTACTCGAACGACTGCGGGAAATGCCCGAGGGTGAGACCGAGGCGGGCAAGCGCCGCCTCCGCCTCCGGGCCGCGCAGGCCGGCGCCGAGCCGCGCCGTCAGCGAGCGCTCGTCGACGTCGACGTCGCGCAGGGCGCCGAGGTCGACGCTGATCAGGCGGGCATGGGCACCCCGAACCGGCTCGACCCCGCCGACCACGCTGGTGCCGCCGCCGAAAGGCACGACGGCGACCCCCTCCGCGGAGCAGACCTCCAGAACGCGCTGCAGGGCCGACGAACTGCGCGGGACCAGCACCGCGTCGGGGGCCTCCTCCAGCGCCCCGCTCCGTAACCGCGCCAGGTCGACATAGCCGCATCCAGTCGCGCGCCGGAGCCGGTCCTGGTGGTCCGTGAAGACGTTCTCCTCGCCCACCGCATCGACGAGTGCCCGTGGCAAGGGCTCTGCGGCCGGCAGCTCGAACTCCTCCAGCGAGCGCGCCAGCGGCCAAGGCTCCAGGTCCCCGATCCGCTCCCGCAGCACCCCCAGCGCCTCATCGTCCAATTGCGTCTCGACGGCCGGGTCTCCCCACCCCCACCACTTCGCGTCCCTCCTCGGGAACTGCATCAGATTTCCCCCCTGGCAGGTAGGAAATTTGATGCAGTTCCGGGGGCGTGGGCGGCTCGTCACGTCAGCGCCTCTTCGAGGCTGTCGAGCGCTTCGTCGAGGATTGCGCCGCGGGCACGGCGCATCAGCGGGGAGCCGAACTTGGACATGCCCTTCAGAGTCTGCTCCTCGGTGAGGCTGACCCTGGTGAGCCCGCCTCGCTCGCGCAGGCCGATCTCCACCCGCAGCGCCTTCAGGTGCCGCTCGAAAGGCGTGCCCTCCAGTTCCTGCTCCCAGACGTAGCGCTCGTTCTCGGCCGAGCTGACGCAGCGGAAGTCGGCACGCACTCCCCGCCCCTCGGAGGTCTGCAGCACCTTCGTCCAGGCCGACCGCTTGCCGCCGGGCTTGGCGTCGACGTTCTCGACCCTCCCCGTCCGCGGCCACCAGCGCGGCAGGCTGTAGGGATCGGAGACGAGCCTCCAGACCTCGGCGACCGGCGCCTCGATCTCACGCGTGCGGGTGACGCGGGCCATTCCGGGCGCCCTCGGCGCCGCGCCTACTCGCCCGCCAGGCGGCGCAGGTCCCGCACCAGCAGCAGGTGCTTGAGGTGCGACACGGTCGCCGCGAGGCTCTCCAGGCTCTGCAGCGCCTCTTTGCGGCGCTCGGGGTTGCGCGAGCGCAGCGACGGGCCCAGCAGCGCTTCCAGCAGGTTCGCCTCGCGGTCGGCGCTCGAGCGGAAGACGCGCAGGTTGCGCGCCCCCACGCCCACCCGCGAGAGCTCGTTGGCGGCGCGGACGATCTCGCGGTCGGTCTCGTCGTAGACGGCCTTGCCCTCGCGCTTCTCCGGTTGCACGATCCCGAAGTTCTCGAGCTCGCGGACCAGCTCCTCGCGGGCGCCGGTCTCCTCGACGACCTCCTCCAGGCTCAGGTAAGCGCGTGAAGTGTCGACGAGGATCGCCCGCCGCACCGTGCTCCCGGTCGCTTTGCGCTCGCCGCCGTCGCCGAAGGCCAGCTCGCCTCCGGAGGCAAGCTCCTGGCGGATCACCCGCAGCGGCAGGAACTCGTCGCGCTGCAGCCGCAGGATCGTCCGCAGCCGTTCCACGTCGGCCTGGCTGTAAAGGCGATAGCCCCCCGAGGTACGCCGCGGGTTCAGCAGCTTCTGGTCCTCCAGATAGCGGATCTTCGAGATCGAGACGTCGTCGAATTCGCTCTGCAGGATTTTGCAGACGGCGCCGATCGTCAGCGCCTTGCGCGGCCGGCTGGGCGCCTCGGCGCCGAGCCCGGTCTGTCCGGAGACGGTCATCGGCCCCTACCTCTCCAGATAACTGAGCTTGTACTTGCCGACCTGGATCTCGTCGCCGTCGGCGAGCCGGTGGGACTCGATCCGGCGGCGGTTCACGTAGGTGCCGTTGAGCGAGCCGAGGTCGTCGATGTAGAGGCCGTCGCGGCGCTTGACCAGCAGCGCGTGGTTGCGGGATACGGTGACGTCGTCGAGGAACACGCCGGCGTCGGGGCTGCGGCCGATCGAGACCCGCTCCTCGGCGATGCTGAAGCTCTCCCCCGCGCGGCCGCCGCCGCTGCGGATGACCAGCGCCGCGCCGCTTTCCTCGACGACCTCGTCGATGTCGACCGGCTTCATCTCGCCGGTCTCGTCGACCCGGTAGGTCATCGTCGTCGGTTCCTCACCTGCCTCTTTGGGGCCGCCGAGGTAGGCGCCGCACTTCTGGCAGTAGTTGGCCCCCTCCGGGTTCGCGAAACCGCACTCGGGACAGTGAAGCGCCATGGCAGCTCCCGCGCTCAGGCGGCGGGATCGTCCTCCGTCAGCGGCTGCGTCTTGCCAGCGAGGATCTGGGTCAGCTGCTCGACGTCGTCGCCGGAGATGACCGACTCCCCCGCCTCGCGTTTGTGGCGCAGGCGGTTGACCAGCTCGGCCCGCAGGATGTCGATTTTCCCGTGCAGTACGCGCCGCTTGTAGGAGATCTCGTTCTCCTCGGCCGTCAGGTTGTCGATCATGTCCTTCAGCTCCTTGTCGCTGAGGGAACCGAGATCGGGAAAGGTGTCCTCCATCGTGCTCCTAACTCGAGGAGGCCGGGCCTCCGTTTCGCGGAAGGCGGATGATAAACCCCCGCCCGCCGAAGGTTCAACCCCAGGTTAAGGGTTTGGGTACATCTGGAGCTCAGCTTGCAGGGCGGCGGGCACGGACCGCGCGCATCCCCGTGCGGGCGTAGAGGAGAGTGGCGACGATCGCCATCGCCAGGCCCCAGAGGACGAGCCCGGTCGCGACCCAGCCGGGCGAGAGCAGCGCCAGCCAGATTCCGCCCATCAGGGGGAAGACCGAGATCCGTCCCGGCCAGTTGACCTCGATGTCGACGCCGTGGCGCAGGCCGTACTCGGCGAGGACCAGCATCGAGAGCTCGCGCAGCGCCAGCAGCGCAAGCGCCCAGCGCGGCAGTAGCTCGAAGCTCCAGCAGACGACCGCGCCGGAGAGGATCGTCAGCCGGTCGACCAGCGGGTCCAGCAGCGCGCCCATGCGGCTGTACTGGCCGGTGATGCGGGCGAGGATGCCGTCCAGGTAGTCGCCGGCGGCGATCGCCCAGAAGACCATCGCCGAGGCGGCCGAGGTGCCGTCGTCGGTGCCGTAAGCGAGGACGAGGAAGACCGGCAGGGCCGCGAGGCGGACGTAGCCGACCGCGTTGGGGATCGTCCATGGGTGCAGCGGTTCGCCCTTGCGGGTGGACGGCGGCGGCGGCGCGCTGCGGTCTAATCCGAAGAGGCGGCGCGTGCGGCCGCGGCCGAAGGGGTTCTTGGGTGCAGCGTCAGTCATCGAGGAGCGACAGCGCCTGCGCGGCGGCGTCCTCCAGCGGCAGCTCGTGCTCGGCGCCGGTGGCGCGCTCGGTCGCCTCGACGACGCCTTCGGCGAGGCCGCGGCGGCCGGCGACGATCCGCAGCGGGCAGCCGAGCAGCTCGGCGTCGGTCAGCTTCTCCCCCGGCCCCGCGTCACGGTCGTCGTAGAGGACCTCGGCGCCGGCCTCGAGCAGCTGCTCGTAGAGCTTGTCGGCGGCTTCGCGCTCTGGCTCACCCGCCTTGGCCAGGGAGACCAGGTGGACCTGCCAGGGCGCGATCGCCTGCGGCCAGACGATCCCCCGATCGTCGGCACCCTGCTCGATCGCCGCGGCGACGATCCGCGCCGGACCGATCCCGTAGCAGCCCATCACGACCGGGTGTTCGGCGCCGCTCTCGTCGAGGAAGGTGGCGCCGAGCGGCTCCGAGTAGCGGGTGCCGAGCTTGAAGATGTTGCCGACCTCGATCGCCGTCTCGATCTCGATCGCGCCGCCGCCCGGAGCGGTGTCGCCGGCCTCGACCTTGCGCACGTCCATCTCGTAGGCCTCGAAGTCGCGGGCCGGGTCGACGCCGCGCAGGTGCGTGTCGGGCTGGTTGGCACCGGTGACGTAGGAGTCTCCGGTCAGCGCCGCGTCCTTGATGATCGGCAGGCCGCTGCGCACCGGCCCGAGGTACCCGACCGGGCCGAGCTGCTCCTCGATCTCCTCGGCGGTCGCCTGGCGGAAGTCGGTCTTCATCCCGTTGCGCAGCTTCGTCTCGTTGAGGCGATGGTCGCCGCGCAGCAGGACGAGGACCATCCCGCGGCCCTCGACGACGATCGGCAGGGTCTTGATGAAGGCGCCATGCGGCAGCCCGAGGTGTTCGGCGACCGCCTCGACCTTGGTCATGCCCGGGGTCTCGACCTCCTCCGGCGCGTCCAGCGGCGCCGGCAGCTCGACCGGCTGCGGCTCGGCCGAGGCGATCTCGACGTTGGCCGCGTAGCCGGGCGCCAGCGCGACCTCGTCCTCGCCGGCCGGGCAGGGCGCCATGTACTCGTCGGCGTCGGAGCCGCCCATCATCCCGACGTCGGACTCCACCCGGTACCAGCGCACCCCGCAGCGGTCGAGGATCCGCCCGTAGGCCTCGGCCTGCAGCTCGTAGGAGCGGGCCAGGCCCTCCTCGTCGCGGTCGAAGGAGTAGGCGTCCTTCATCGTGAACTCGCGCGTGCGCAGGACGCCGGCCCGGGGCCGCGGCTCGTCGCGCTCCTTCGTCTGAATGTGGAAGAGCATCAGCGGCAGGTCGCGGTAGGAGCGCACGTCCCGCGCCACATGGGTCGTGACCGCCTCCTCGTGGGTCATCGCCAGCACCAGCGGCGAGCCCTTGCGGTCCTCGAGCTTGAACAGCTCCCCGATCCCGTACCGCCCGGTCTTCTCCCAGGGCTCGGCGGGCATCAGCAGCGGCATCAGCATCTCCTGGCAGCCGATCCGCTCCATCTCCTCGCGGATGATCTGCTCCACCTTCCGCTCCACCCGCCACCCGGCCGGCAGATAGCTCCACAACCCCGCCCCCAGCTGCCGGATCAACCCCGCCCGCACCATCAGCTTGTGCGAGATCGCCTCCGCATCGGCGGGCGGATCCTTCAGGGTCGGCAGAAAGGTCTGAGAGAGGCGAGTCACGCGGCGAAACCTATCCCCTCTACGGGGCGTGTCGAGTTATGCGCCCATATGGACGCATAAAGCGACAGGCTCCATCTAGGCCCGAGTGAATCTACGACCTGCGGTGGGTGAAGACTCCTCGTCGAGGAGGACCTTGTCGGACTCGCCTCGCTCGACGGCTTCGGCCTCCATCGCGGCGATCTTCTCGGGGGTCAGGTCGCCGGCGTTTTCGCGCTCGATGTTGGCTACCCACTCGGCGCCCTCGCGGGACTCGGCCTCGTCGAACTCGACCTGACCGCCGCGGTCGAGCGATTTGTCGATCTCCTCGAAGAGGGTATCGACGAGCTTCGCTTGCGGGACCTTCCGCAGCGGCTTGCCGCCGGCGAAGATCAGGCCCTCGTTCTTCGCCCCGGCGATGCCGAAGTCGGCGTGACTCGCCTCGCCGATGCCGTTGACGGCGCAGCCGAGGACGGCGACCTCGACCGGCTCCTCGTAGCTTTCGAGCCGCTGCTCGATCTCGGCCACCACCGAGTCCATGTCGAACTGGAGGCGGCCGCAGGTCGGGCAGGCGATCAGGACCGGGCCGCGCTCGCGCAGCTGCAGCGCCTTGAGGATCTCCCAGCCGACTTTGACCTCCTCCTCGGCGTGGAAGGTCGAGAGGCTGATCCGGATCGTGTCGCCGATCCCGTCGGCGAGCAGGGTGCCCAGGCCGACGGCGGATTTCAGCGAGCCGCCCCACTTCGTCCCCGCCTCGGTGACGCCGAGGTGCAGCGGGTAGGGGATCTTCTCCGAGAGCAGGCGGTTGGCGGCGATCGTGTTCGGCACGTTGGTCGACTTGATCGAGACCTTGAAGTTCTCGAAATCCAGGCCCTCCATCAGCTCGACGAACTCGACCGCCGCGGCGACCAGGGCCTCGACCGGCGCTTCGCGCTCCAGCGCGTGCAGGTGTTTCGGCAGCGAGCCGGAGTTGACCCCGATCCGCATCGGCACCCCGGCTGCGGTCGCCCGCTCGGCCACCTCGGCGACTTTGTCGCGGCCGCCGATGTTGCCGGGGTTGAGCCTGATGCAGTGGGCGCCGGCGTCGATCGCCTTCAGCGCCAGGGTGTGGTTGAAGTGGATGTCGGCGATGACCGGGATCGGCGATTCGCGCACGATCGTCTTCAGTGCCTCGGCGTCCTGCTCGCGCGGCACCGCGCAGCGGACCAGGTCGGCGCCCGCGTCGGCGACCTTGCGGATCTGCTCCATGGTCGCCGCCAAGTTGGCGGTCTCGGTCTTGGTCATCGTCTGCACGGCGACCGGGGCGCCGCCCCCGATCGGCACGCCGCCGACGAATATCTGCCGCTTCGAAGCCATGCACACAGGCTAGCGTCGCACCGATGCCGGGCGGTGAGGCAGGGTCGCCGACGCCGGCGCGGACCTCGTCCGGGTCGCCGTGCCGAGGCACAAAGACGTCGACGCGCTGCGGACGATCGTGCGCGAGTCGCCGATCCCCGTCATCGCGGACATCCACTTCAACCACACGCTGGCGCTGAAGGCCATCGACGCCGGCGCGCACTGCATCCGGCTCAACCCGGGCAACATCGGCGGCCGCGAGAAGGTCGCCGAGGTCGCGGAGCGGGCCACGGCGGCAGGGGTCCCGATGCGGATCGGCGTCAACTCGGGCTCGCT
>DASTAR010000175.1:0-6496 GCA_035712505.1 Solirubrobacterales bacterium | reverse complement strand
GCGCTCCCAGCGCACCGGCTCCCAGCCGATGTGCGGAACCTTCAGATGCTCGGCCTCGAGCTCACCGACGGTCCCCGCGAGCAGCGCGAGACCGCCGGCTCCGCCGAGCTCCGAGCTCGACTCGAAGAGCAGCTGCAGGCCGAGGCAGATGCCGAGGATCGGGACGCCCGCGTTCCGCCGCTCGGCGATCAGCTCGTCGAGCCCGAACTCGCGGATGCGCTGCATCGCGCGTGGGAAGGCGCCGACACCCGGCAGGATCACGCCGTCGGCCGCCCGGACCTCACTCGCCTCCCTGGTGATCGAGGCCGTGACGCCGACGTGCTCCAAGGCCTTCTCGACCGAGCGCAGGTTGCCCATCCCGTAGTCGAGGATCGCGATCCGCGCGCTCACGAGCTCAGGGTCCCCTTGGTCGAGGGCACGCCCGTCTCCTCGGGATCGATCGAGACCGCCACCCGCAGCGCCCGCGCGAACGCCTTGAACGATGCCTCGATCATGTGGTGCGCGTTGGTCCCCGAGCGGACCCAGATGTGCAGGGTCAGCCTGGCGCTGTTGGCGACGGCACGGAAGAACTCCTCGGCGAGCTCGCTGTCGAAGCCGGCGATCGAGACCACCGGAAGGCCGGCCGCAAAGTCGCAGTAGGGGCGGCCGGAGATGTCGATCGCGCACTCGGCCAGCGACTCGTCCATCGGCACGAGCGCCGAGCCGTAGCGGCGGATTCCCGCGCGGTCCCCGAGCGCCTCGTCGAGCGCCTGCCCGAAGACGATGCCGACGTCCTCGACGGTGTGGTGGGCCCCCGTCTCGAGGTCGCCCTTGGCCTCCACCGTCAGCCCGAGCCGCCCGTGACGGGCCAGCAGGTCGAGCATGTGGTCGAGGAAGCCGACCCCGGTCTCGGCGTTGGCCTCCCCCCCGTCGAGGTCGAGCGAGAGCTTGATCTGGGTCTCGGCGGTCTGCCGTTCTCTGTCTGCGGTTCTGCTCATCGCCTAATCATCGCCGACTCGCCGTGGACGGGGAAGCCCTCGGCGCGGGCGAGGGCGTCGACGTGCGGAGCCAGCCGTCGCGCCGCCTCCTCGCCGATCTGCACGTTGGAGAGGCGGCGGCGGAAGGTTCCCGGGCCGAGCGGTCCCGCGTAGCGCCCCGCGCCACCGGTCGGGAGCACGTGGTTGGAGCCCGCGAGGTAGTCGCCGAAGGCGGTGGCGCCGTGGCGGCCGACGAAGACGCAACCCGCGGTCGTGACGCGGTCGGCGAGGAGCGCGGCGTCGGTCTCGAGCAGCTCCAGGTGCTCGGGCGCATAGGCGTTGGCGAGGTCGATCGCCGCCTCGACGTCGCGCACCTGCACCAGCGCCAAGGTGGCCTCGGCGACGCTGGGGCGGGAGGCGGCCGCCCGTTCGGTCGCCTCGGCGATCGTCTCCAGGACGTGCTCCTCGACGGCCGCCAGCACCAGGGGGCTTTCGGGTCCGTGCTCGGCCTGCGCGCAGAGGTCGAGGGCCGCCCACTCGGCGTCGCTGTCGTGGCCGGCGATCACCATCAGCTCCGAGGGACCGGCGAGCGAGTCGATGCCGACGGTCCCGTAGACGACCCGCTTCGCTTCCCGGACCCAGGCGTTGCCGGGACCGGCGATCACGTCGACGGGCGGGATCGTCTCCGTTCCGTAGGCGAGGGCGAAGATCGCCTGGGCACCGCCCATCGCGTAGATCTCCTCGACTCCGCAGAGCGCGGCCGTGGCGAGCACGAGCTCGTTCAGGCGCCCGTCGGGCCCGGGCGGCGAGGCGAGCGCGACCCGCTCCACCCCGGCCACCCGGGCGGGGATCGCGCACATGAGGACGCTGGAGGGGTAGGCGGCACGGCCGCCGGGGGCGTAGATTCCGGCGGCGGCGACCGGGACTTCGCGCAGGGTCACCTCCTGCCCGGCGGGCAACCGGACGGTCCGCTCCTGGCCGAGCTGCGCCTCGGCGACCTGTCGGACGTTCGCGGCCGCGGATTCCAGCGCCTCCCGCATCCCCGGGTAGAGCACCGCCAGCGCCGCCTCGGCGTCGGCGGGGTCGACCCGCAGCGACTCCGGCCTCACCCCCGGCGCGTCGAACTTGGCGGTCAGGCGCAGCACCGCCACGTCGCCTTCACCCTGCACTTCGCGCGCGATCGGCGCGACGTCGACCGACGGAGCGGCCTCTGCGGCCCAGGAACGCAGGGCGGCCGCGGTCTCCGCCGCCCCGTCCCACGCGAAGCTCCGGCACCTCATTCTCCGCTCGCCTCGCGCAGCTTCTCGGTCAGCTCATCGATCTCGGCTGCCCGCAGCTTGTGGGCCACGCGGTTGGCGACGAGGCGGGCGGTGCACTCGACGATCTCCTCGCGCACCTCGAGCTCGTTCTCTTCCAGCGTCCGCCCGGTCGCGACGAGGTCGACGATCCCGTCGCCGAGGCCGACCAGCGGCGCCAGCTCGACCGAGCCCTTGACCTCGATCAATTCGATCTGGCGGCCGGTCGACTCGAAGTAGCGCTCGGCGATCCGGGGGTACTTGGTCGCGATCCGCATCATCCCCAGCGAATGCTCCGACTCGCTCAGCCGGTCCGAGCCGACGCGGCCCGCGAGCACCATCCGGCAGCGGCCGTAGCCGAGGTCGAGCAGCTCGTAGACCGGCCGGTCGCTCTGCTCCAGCAGCACGTCCTTGCCGGTGATGCCGACGTCGGCGGCGCCCGCCTCGACATACGTCGGCACGTCGGAGGGCCGCATCGTCACCAGCGTCATCCCGCCCGTCTCGAAGATCAGCGAGCGCGAGTCGCCGCGCAGCTCGGCGGTGTCGATCCCGGCGGCGTCGAGCACGTCGAGGGTTTCCCCGAGCAGCGCGCCGCGCGGGACCGCGAGCTTCAGCGGCTGCTGTCGCCCGGCGCTCATCGGTCCGCCCCCCGCCGCCGCTCCTCGAGCTGGGCGACGTGGACACGCTCCACGTTGAGGGCGAACCCGGCCGCCGAGAGGTCGAGGCCGAAGCGCTTCATCAGCCCGTCGTAGCGGCCGCCGCCGCCGAGGACGTGGCCGACCGCCGGGTCGTAGACCTCGAGAATGGCGCCGTTGTAATAGGACAGGTCGCGCATCAGGCCGAAGTCGAACTGGACCCGGTAGCCGCCGGGACGCCCTGCGAGGCCGCGGTAGATGGCATCGAGCCGATCCGCGGCCCGGATCACCGCCGGCGCCTCGTAGCCCCGCGCCAGATCCAGCACCTCGGCGCCGCCGCGCAGCTGCGAGATCGCCAGGCAGGTCGCGATCTGATCCGCGTTCGCCCCGGCGTCGTTCAGCTCGGCCTCGAGCCCGACGAGATCATGGGCGCCGAGCCGCTCGAGGACAGCCTCGGCCGCCGTCTCGCCGAGGCCGTACTCCTCGACCAGGTCCCGGTAGAGGTCGGCGTCGCCGAGCCCGATGACGGCGCTGCCCAGCCCGGCCGCGTCGAGCGCCTCCTGCAGCACCTCGATCACCTCTCCGGTCCCGTCGGCCGCCGGAGCGCCGATCAGCTCCACCCCCGCCTGGGTGAACTCACGCATCTCGCCCCGCTGCGGGCTGACCGCCCGGTAGGCGCCGGCGAGATAGCAGAAGCGGTGCGGTGGCTGGACCCGCGCGTAGCGGGTCGCCACCAGGCGGGCGATCGGAACCGTCATTTCCGAGCGCAGCGCCAGCAGCTCCCCGCCCTCGTCGAAAAAACGGTAGGCGGCGTCGTGGGCGCGGCCGCCGCCGCGCCGCAACACCTCGTCGTATTCGAGCGCCGGCGTCGCCACCTCGCCGTAGCCGCGGCCTTCGAAAACCTCGAGCAGGGCCGCCTGCAGCCGGCGCAGCTCGCGCATCTCCTCGGGCAGGACATCGCGCGTTCCTGGCGGAATCGGGTGGATCATCGGCCTGACCTTACGTGAGAAGACCGGAAATCCCTGCTAAGCAGGGACCTCCGCAGAGACGCGTTCGATCTGCGCGCCGAGGCCGCGCAGGCGCTCGTCGATCCGCTCGTAGCCGCGGTCGATCTGCCGGATCTCGCCGATCTCCGACGTTCCCTCTGCCGCACAGGCGGCGATGAGCATCGCCATCCCGGCGCGGATGTCGGGGCTGGAGACGCGCTCACCGTGAAGCCGGCTCGGACCGCTGACGATCGCCCTATGGGGATCGCACAGCGTGATCCGAGCGCCCATCGCCACCAGCTTGTCGACGAAGAACAGCCGGTTCTCGAACATCTTCTCGAAGATCAGCACCTCGCCATTGGCTTGGGTCGCCAGGGCAAGGGCGATCGAGGTCATGTCCGCCGGGAAGGCGGGCCAGGGGCCGTCCTCGATCTTCGGGATCGCACCGCCGAGGTCGGTTTCGACCTCGAGCTCCTGCCCGGCGGGGACGAGGACGTCATCGCCCTGGATCTCCGAGCGCAGCCCGAGCCGCTTGAACTGGCGGCGGACGTTGGTCAGGTCCCTCGGGTTGACGTCGCGGATCCGCAGTTCGCCGCCGGTCGCCGCTGCCAGGGCCATGAAGCTGCCGACCTCGATGTGGTCGCAGGAGATCGTGTACTCGGCGCCGCCGAGGCGTTCGGCCCCGTTGACCACCATCACGTTTGAGCCGATCCCGTCCACGCGAGCGCCCATCGCGCTCAGCAGGTGCGCCAGGTCCTGGACGTGCGGCTCGGAGGCGGCGTTGGCGATCTGGGTCGCTCCCGGCGTCAGCGCCGCCGCCATCAGCGCGTTCTCGGTTCCCATCACCGAGGGCTCGTCCATGAAGATCTCGCAGGCCTCGAGGCCGTTCGGGGCGCTGAGCTCGATCCAGCGGCTGCCGTCGATCCTGGCGCCGAGGTCCCTGAAGGCGTCGAGATGCGCGTCGAGGCGCCGGCGGCCGATGAAGTCGCCACCGGGCGGCGGCATCCTCGCCTCGCCGAAGCGGGCGAGCAAAGGCCCCGCGAGCAGGAACGAAGCCCGGATCTTCCCGGAGAGCTCCTCGGCGACCTCGCCGGCAACATCGCGCGCACAGAGCCTGACGCTGTTGTCAGCCACCCACTCCACCTCGACCCCAAGCTGTTCCAGCAGGGCGATCTGGGCTTCGGTGTCGCGAATCCGCGGAACCCGGTGCAGAAGCACCGCCTCCTCCGTCAGCAGGCAGGCAGCGAGGATCGGCAGCGCCGCGTTCTTGTTTCCGGCGACGGTGACCTCCCCCGAGAGGGGCACGCCGCCCTGGATCACGAATTTCTCCATCAGCCTGCTTCCTCCACGCTCACCGGGCAAGGGTAACGAGCAGCCTGGGCGTTCCGAGGCGCCCTTAGGCCAGGTTGCACGGCTACCCCAATATCGCGTACGATCTTTTATGCGCGACGTCACGGAGCGTGGCCACCGGTCACAGCAAGGCTTTTGAGGGATGTCGCCCGAATCGCGCTTCTGGGGTTTGCGGAGCTACTGCTGAACAGTAGCTCCGCGGCATGCCTGGAAAGAGCTTATTTCCAGGTCTTTTCGGGTAGGCATGCAAATGAGCTTGCAAAACCCCATTGCCGTCCGAAGGCCCTTCTACCTTGTAGAACACATGTTCGATTCAACGACAAGACGACGGCTGACCGACGCCGTAGACCTACTGATCGACTTCGCAACCCTCGGCGAGTACGGCCTAGAGCCCGTTGGGAGAACTCGCCAGGGTTGCGCGGATCCCGCCCCGGCACCTCCCCGAGCAAGCGGGCGCACCGCAGCCCGCCGAAGCGCTCAGTGCAACCTGCTCCAGGAAGCCGGCTTCCGCGGTCCGCGCCAACGACTGGCGCGATAGCGAGGCGTTCCAGAAGCAAGCGATCCGGTCACGGCGAGTGGCGCCGCGTAGCAGCGCTACGCAAGCCGCTCGACGGGGCCGTAGCGCGCCGCTTCTGGGGCGCCGCAGCCCGCGCCAGTCGTTGGCGCGGACCGCTAAAGAAAGAACCGGCGGCGACCTACTCTCCCAGGAGGTTTCCCCCCAAGTACCATCGGCGCTGAAAGGCTTAACTGCTCTGTTCGGAATGGGAAGAGGTGTTTCCCTTTCGCTATGCGCCACCGGAAATCTTGCGAGACGCTGCGCCCGGTGGAGCTTGAAAACCGCACAAGACCAGAGGTAAATAATTAATACCCGTCAAGCCCTCGACCCATTAGTACCGGTCGGCTACGTACATTGCTGTACTTCCACCGCCGGCCTATCAACCTGGTGGTCTACCAGGGGTCTTACTCCCTCGAGGGGATGGGAGAACTTATCTCGAGGACGGCTTCCCGCTTAGATGCTTTCAGCGGTTATCCGTTCCATGCGTAGCTAACCTGCGGTGCCCTTGGCAGGACAACAGATACACCAGAGGCATGTTCATCCCGGTCCTCTCGTACTAGGGATGACTCCTCTCAATTCTCCAACGCCCACAGCAGATAGGGACCGAACTGTCTCACGACGTTCTGAACCCAGCTCGCGTACCGCTTTAATGGGCGAACAGCCCAACCCTTGGGACCTACTCCAGCCCCAGGATGCGACGAGCCGACATCGAGGTGCC
>DASTAR010000174.1:0-10009 GCA_035712505.1 Solirubrobacterales bacterium | reverse complement strand
AAGCGCAAGCGACCGAAGCACCGCCGAAGCGGCTGTCTCCTGTGCAAGCCGCACAAGCTGACCACGACCATGAAGGGGCAGCGTCGCAGGAGCTTCCGGGACTCGCTCTCGCACGAGCGAGCCGCCGGATGAGGCACGAGGTCAAGAGAAAACTGGCCGCTTTGGCGGAACGGATGACCTCGCCTTAGCGTGTCTCGTCGAAGATGTAATCGAGCCGCCGGGGCTCGACCAACGTCAGGATCAGCGCCCCCGGCTGGATTCGAACCAGCGACCGTCGGATTAGAAGTCCGATGCTCTATCCAGCTGAGCTACGGGGGCTTGGGTCGAGGGTAGCGTTGCAGGATGCGGCGAGGTCGGGTTAGGATCGGGGCATGGCGGTCAAGCTGCATCGGTGCCGGCTGGAGTGGGTGAAGGTCGGCGCGCATCCCTGCTGGAAGGTGCAGAAGGCGCTCGAGGAGCAGGGGGTCGACTACGAAGTCGTGAAGGAACCGCTGCGGGACCGCAGCCGGGTGGAGGAGCTGTCGGGGCAGCGCAAGTACCCGGTGATCGAGTTCGAGGACGGACGGGTCTACCGGGAGGAGTCCGCGCAGATGGCTGAGCGGATCCGCGCCGGCGAGCTGTCCTCCGCCCCGTAAGCTCTTTCCCTTGCCCACCGTCAGAACTACCTCCGCTGAGCTGCACTACGAGCGCGCCGGTTCCGGCGAGCCGTTGCTGATGATCCAGGGGATGAGCGGGACGCACGTCTCCTGGGGCGAGCCGTTCTTGTCGCCCTTGCGGGAGTCGTTCGACGTCATCGCCTTCGACAACCGGGGGATCGGGTTTTCGGCCCCGGTCGACGGGCCGTTCACGATCCTCGAAATGGCCGAGGACGCGGCCGGGGTGATGGACGAGCTGGGAATCGAGAGCGCGCACGTGGTCGGGATCTCGATGGGCGGGATGATCGCGCAGGACCTGGCGCTCGCCCACCCCGAACGGTTGCGGTCGCTGACCCTCGGCTGCACCTACTGCGGCGGGCCCGGCGCGCAACTGATGCCCCAGGAGAACCTGGAAATACTTGCCGCCGGAATGTCGTCCGGCGACCGGGACAAGGCGATCCGCGCCGGCTATGAAGTCAACCTCTCCCCCACCTTCCGCTCTGACGAGGGCCGCTACGCCGCCTTCCACGAGATGGCGACCTCGGTGCCGGCGGCGAAAGAGACGATCGAACTGCAGGTGCAGGCGATCTTCGGCCACGACACCAGCGCCCGGCTCGGGGAGATCTCGACGCCGACGCTGATCGTCCACGGCACCGACGACGGCGTCCTCCCCTACGCCAACGCCGAGCTGATCGCCTCGCTGATGCCCGCGGCCCGCCTGGAGGCCCTCGAGGGTGTCGGGCACATGTTCTGGTGGGAGCGGCCCGACCGCTCGGCCGAGCTGATCCGCGAGCACGCGCTCGCCGCCGGCTGCGCCTAGGCGCCTTCCGAACCTCTGGTGGAAAGCGCCTAGCCGGCGTTTTCGAATTCGCCCGGCACCGAAGGGCGATTTTCCGGCTTGCAGGCGCTCGGATCGAGCCTGCCGTTCACCTTGAAGACGTAGTCGGGCTCCGGGGAGGCTTTTTCGCTGTCGTCGACGACCATCTTCACGGCCGGGTCGTTCTTCACCCAGGCGTAGATCGGGAACTGGTACGGGTTCGGCGTGCCGGTGTTGTAGGGGCCGGTGTCCTGGGTGTACTGGCTCAGCACCAGGTATTCGTATCCGCCTTCGTCGATCAGGCGGCGCAGCTGCGGGCAGCTGGTCGGCAGGCGGTTCGACCCGTGAGGGCCTTTCACCCCGATGAATTCGACGCTGTTGGTCGCGTCGTTGCCGTAGAAGCCGTACTGGCCGAAGATGATCTGGCTGGAGCCGAGGATCCCGATCTTCTTGTCGCTCAGCTTCTGGGTGTATTCGTAGGCCTTCCAGGGACCGCCTTCGGCGAGGAAGGGGCTCGGGTTGACGTAGTGCTGATCGGCGTACTGGACCTGCTGCGCGCGCCCGAGCACGACCGCCAGCAGCACCACCGCGGCCGCGATCCCGGCCACCATCGCCCGGCTCGTTCCCAGGCGGCTCCGCCCCAGCGACAGCCCCGCCGGCGCCCAGACCAGTGCCAGCGTCAGGAAGACCGTGCCGACGATGTAGCTGGTGAACCATCGCGGCGTCGTCACCACCGTGATCGCGTAGACCGCGGTCAGGAACAGCAGGGTCAGCCAGGCCCGCCGGTCCGGCGCCCGTAGGGGCCGCGCGATCGGCAGCATCACCATCGCCAGGACCAGCCCGGGCACGAGGTAGCGGGTGTTGGTGAAGAAGCCGGTCGGCGAGCCCTCCTGTCCGGCCGCCGTCAGCGGCGTGAAGACGTAGACGACCGCGGTCAGCAGCGACGCGACCGCGATCACCCGGAGGATCTTGTTGCGCGAGCGCCAGGCGATGTACACCGCGGCGGCAACGGCCATGATCAGGATCAGCGGCCAGAGCGGCCCGAAGGCGTTCTCGAGCTCGGGGAAGAACCAGCGCCGGTAGATCGTCGGCTGCGTCAGGTAGTGGGCCACCGCGAAGCGGGGCCGCGGGTCGAGCGGCATCTGGTCGGGCATCGGCAGGTTGAGCGGTCCGAACTTGGTGATCGGGATCGGATTGCCGCCGCTCTTGATCGCCGCCCGCAGGTACCAGTAGCCGCCCGTGATCAGCAGCGACAGGCCCATCACCCAGGCCGTCGTCCAGCGCCGGCCGCGGCCGCTGAAGATGATCACGCCGAGGGTGATCGCCACCACCGGGACGAGGAACGTCGTCTTCACCGACGCCGCCAGGCCGGCGGCGATCCCGGCCAGCACCAGCGGCCCCTTGTCGAGCAGGGCCGCGTCGCGCTCGGGTGCGTCCTGCACCGCCGTCCCGGCCGCCGGCGCCCGCCGCTGGTGGCCGTTGATCAGGAAGGCGACGAAGGCGAGCAGGAAGGCGAGGCCCATGATGTCGTTGCGCCCCTCCCCCGGCTGGGTTTCGATCATCACCCCGGAGTCGAGGACGATCGCCGCGGCGACCAGCGTCGCCGGCCCGACCTTGTACGGCCGTCCGACGCAGAACGCCGCCAGCAGCGCGATCGCCAGCCAGAAGAGGTTGATCAGGGGCGAGAGCCAGTCGCTCTTGAAGATGACGATGGCGCCGGCATGGACCAGCTCGGAGCTCTGCGGGTAGAACCAGGCCGCCAGCCGCAGCGGGTCGGTGAAGTGCAGGTGGATGGTCGAGTGGGTCTGCGCCATCCCCGCCGCGAAGGGCATGTGGTACCAGGTGGTGTCGCCGCCGAACATGCCGAAGTCGAGGCTCGACTGCGCTGGGAAGGTCCACTCGGCGACGACGAAGGAGGCGACTCCGATCGCGATCCACAGGGCGATCGTTTCCACCGGCGGCGCCGCCACCTCGCGACCGCCGGCGAGCGCCTTCGCGCGCCCGAGCCAAGCCGCGCCCAGGCCGACGCCGATGCACCCGAGCACAACCCAGCCGATCCGCAGCGCGCTCAGCGTGCCGAGGACCTCGAGCGTCACCACCAGCAAGGCGACCGCGATCACGGCGTCGCCGAGCCGCGCCAGCGCACCGGTGAATTCGGGCGCGATCCAGCGCCGCAGCCAGTAGCCGCCGAGGCCGAGCGCCGCGACGATCCCGATCACCGCGAGGCAGCCGACTATGTAGGAGCCGAAAGACGGGGCCAATGCGGCCGGGATGCTATTCGGCGCGCTCCCCGGACCCCGCCGCGGTATGCGCGGCTACGCCGCCGGGGCGGGGATGCTGCAGGCGATCCCGGTCCCTTTCAGGCCGCAGTAGCCCCCCGGGACCTTGTGCAGGTACTGCTGGTGGTAATCCTCGGCGTAGTAGAAGGGCCCGGCGGGCTCGATCTCGGTCGTCACCGGCTCCTTGCCGGCGGCCCGCAGCGCCCGGTCGTAGGCGTCGCGCGCCCTCTCGGCCGTCGCCACCTGGGGATCACTCGTCGTGTAGATGCCAGACCGGTACTGGGTGCCGACGTCGTTGCCCTGGCGCATCCCCTGGGTCGGGTCGTGCTCCTCGAAGAAGACCTTCAGCAGGTCCGCGTAGGAGATCCTCTGCGGGTCGAAGGCCACCAGCACGGCCTCGGCGTGCCCGGTCTTCGCCGTGCAGACCTCCTCGTAGGTCGGGTTCGGCGTGGTCCCGTTCTGGTAGCCGACCGCCGTCGTGTAGACGCCGTCGAGCTCCCAGAACAGCCGCTCCGCGCCCCAGAAGCAGCCGAGCGCGAAATAGGCGACCTCGATCCCCTCCGGGAAAGGGGGCTCCAGCGGCGTCCCCAGCACCGCGTGCGTGGGCGGCACGTCGAAGGGCCGCTCGCTGCGCCCCGGCAGCGCCTCCTCCGGAGCGACCATCTTCGTCTTCTGCGGCTGCATCATCTCCATCAGCTTTCCGAGTCTGCTCATTCCGCCACCTCCTGTTCAGAAGGTAGCGTCTGCGCATGGCCTGTCTCGTCGTCCTGCTCGCCTTCCTGTCGCCGCGGCTGGCGCTGTTCGCGATCTTCCTCTTCTCCGACCTGCTGAGCCGCGCCTTCGACAGCTGGTTAGTCCCCTTCCTCGGCTTTTTCCTGCTGCCCTGGACGACGCTCGCCTACGCGGTGATGTGGGCGAGCTCGAACCGCGTCTACGGCTTCGAGTGGTTCATCGTCATCCTCGCCTTTGCGATCGACATGGGCTCCTACGCCCGCGGCGGCCGGGAGCGGCGACGGAGTTAGCCCGTTTCCAGCTCAGCGCTCGCCCGGGTAGGCGAACCGGATGTGGTGCTTGGAGAGCACCACGAACGGCAGCTCGGTGACCGCGCCATCGTCGAGCGAAGTGACCTTGGCGTTGGTCAGCGGCACGAACTCGAACTCGCCGCGGTTGAGCGAATCGGAGAAGCGGCTCTGGTAGCCGGCCGGCGGGAGCGTCAGGTCGCCTTCCACGAGCTGGCGATCGGTCTCGAAGACAGCCCGCTCGACCCGCCGCCGCGCCGGCCTGTCCGTCGCCTCGCCAACCTCGTTTCGAAGTATCTCCTCCATCGCTCTCAAGGAGGTTTTCGGCTGGAAGAGGCGAGAACTTGAAGCCGTCCAGCGGTAACTGCGCGCGCTACTGCGCGGCGTGCTCGGCGGCCTTCTCCCGCGCTTCGGCCTTCTCCTCCAGGCTCATCGCGCCGGGATGCCCGTCGCCCGGCCACGGGGAGAGGACCATCAGCAGGCGGGCATCGGAGCGGGCGACGATCGTGCGCCGCTCGCCCGGCTCGAATTCGAAGAGGTGGCCGGCGCCGGCGCTGGCGAAGTCCCCGTCCGCCTCGGCCACGTCGACATCGCCGCCGACGACGAGGACCCGCGCGCGCTCGTGCACCTCGTGCTCCTGCAGCTCCTCTCCCTCGGGCAGGTGTAGCAGGATCGTCCGCGCATCGTCAGCAGAGGCGAGGATCCGCGGCTGATGCGGCTCCACTTCCACCGTCTTCAGGTCCCAGCTCTCCATCTGCATCCTCCTTCGCGAGTGACTCTTCGGGTTTCCGTACCCGGTTGAAGGGAGCATCATCCACCGCTCCGCAGATCTCCGCAACTTCTCGAGTGCGCACTACCGATGCTTTCGTCCGCGCTCCTGCTTAGCTTCTTCCCCGACGGCTGAACCTGCGGGACGAAGGGAGCGGGAGGATGCGACGCAACGGCTGGAAGCACTACCTGACTGAATTCTGGGCACTGGTGGCGGTGGCGGCCATCGCCTTCGTCGCCGGACTGCTGATCGGGGATCTCGGCAGCTCGCCCAAGACCGAAACGGTCCAGGTCGCCGCCTCTCCAGGCGAAGCCGGCGAAAGCGAAGAAGCCGAAACGGCGGAAGCCCCGGAAAGCCCCGAACCCGAACCGGAAAGCGGTGGGAACGGCTCCGGCGCCCAGCTCTTCGCCAGCAGCGGCTGCGCCTCCTGCCACACCCTGTCCGCCGCCGGCGCCACGGGCGAAGTCGGTCCGAACCTGGACGAATCGCTCGCCCCCGACGACGACACCCAGGGAATCGAAGTGATGATCGCCGAACCGAATTCCGAGGTCGTCGAAGGCTACTCGCCGAACGTCATGCCCCAGGACTACGGCCAGAAGCTGTCGAGCCAGGAAGTGCACCAGCTCGCCGAATTCCTGGTCGAAAGCACTCCGGCCAAACCCTGAGAGGGTTAGCCGGAGCACCGCGCTCAGTCGGGGTGCCCGGATTCGAACCGGGGACCTCCGCCACCCAAAGGCGGCGCGCTACCAGGCTGCGCCACACCCCGTATGAGGCAAGTGTAGGTTCTGAGGGCGATGGCGGAGGTGCTTGCATTCGACGCGCTGCACTACGACCTCGGGAAGGTCGGTTCGCTCGATGCGGTCGCGGCGCCTCCGTACGACGTGATCGACGCGGCGCAGCGGGCTGCGCTGCTGGGACGCTCCCCTTACAACGCGGTCGCGATCGACCTGCCGAAGCCGTTCGACCCCGCCGACCCCGACAGCAACCTGAGCGGCGACCCCTACGCCGAGGCGGCGACGCGGGTCGAGGAGTGGCGTTCGGAGGGCGTCCTGGTCCAGGACGAGGCGCCCTCGATCTGGGCGCTGACCCAGGACTACGTCGCCCCCGACGGCAACGGCTACAGCCGCAACGGCATCCTCGCCCGGGTGCGGGTCGAGGACTACGAGAGCGGAACGGTGCGCCCACACGAGCGCACCCATCCCGGCCCGCTGCTCGACCGGCTCGAGCTGACCCGCGCCACCGGCTACAACCTCTCGCCGATCTTCTCGCTGAGCACGGAGGACGCCTGGCCGCTCGTCGCGCCCGCTCTGCCGGATGAGCCCTGGGGCGAGGCGCGGGACGAAGACGGGACCGTCAACCGCCTCTGGAAGGTCGAGGACCCGGCCGTCCACCGGGCCGTGACCGAGTGCCTCGCCGGCGCCCAGCTGCTGATCGCCGACGGCCACCACCGCTACGAGACCGCCCGCGCCTTCCGCGACGAGGTCGGCGGCGAGGGTCCGCACAACTACACGCTGATGTCGCTGACCGGCCTCGACGACCCTGGCCTCACCGTCTTCCCCACCCATCGGCTGCTCTCCGGCTTCGCCGACGATCCCGACAAGCAGCAGCGCCTCGGCAACGGCCTGCGCGAGCTCTTCGAGGTCGAGGAGGTCAATCGCGAGGAAATCGATCCGAACGGTGAGGTGGGCATCGGCGTCTTCGGCCTCTACGACGCCTTCCACAGGCGCGCCTTCCGGCTGCGGCTGAAAGATGTCGCCGAGCTCGACCGCCGGCTCGAGGGCAAGCCCGAGGCCTACCGCCGGCTCGACTCGGCGATCCTCGAGACGCTCGTCCTCGAGGGCCTCGCCGGGATGAGCGACCACGACATCGACGAGCGCAACGGCCTCGAATACGCGAAGAGCGTGCCGGCGGCGCTGGAGATGGTCGACGCGGGCGGCTACGACGTCGCCTTCATCCAGCGTCCGGTCCCGGTCGAGCAGGTGAAGGCGGTCGCGGAAACCGAGGAGAACATGCCGCCGAAGAGCACCTACTTCTTCCCCAAGGTGATGACCGGCTTCGCCTTCAACCCGGTGCGCTGACGTGGTCAAGATCTACACCAAGAAGGGCGACGACGGGACCACCTCCCTGTGGTACGGCGGCCGCGTCCCCAAGCACCACGGCCGCACCGACGCCTACGGCACCCTCGACGAGGCCTGCTCGCAGCTCGGCCTCGCCCGCGCGCTCTGCGGCCCCGGGCACGAGGAGCTGGCGCGCGACATCCTCCGCCTCCAGGACGACATCTTCATCGCCGGCGCCGAGCTGGCGACCGCGCCCGAGGCCTCCGGACGGCTCGAAGACGGCGTCAGCCGCACCACCGAGGAGATGGTCGGCGAGCTGGAGCGGCTGATCGACCGCTACATGGCCGAGGTCGAGCTGCCGCCCCAGTTCGTGATCCCCGGCGGCAACCAGCTCTCGGCGCAGCTCGATGTCGCCCGCACCGTGGTCCGCCGCGCCGAGCGCCGCATCTCCGAGCTGAACGAAGCCGGTGAGATCGCCTCGGAGACCGTGATCCACTTCGTCAACCGCGCCTCCGACCTCGTCTACGCGATGGCGCGCTGGGCCGACGTCGACGATCCCGCCCTCTTCGAGGGCCGGCGCCGGAGCTGAGCTTGCGCATCGTCGCCCGCCGCCGCCGGGGCTATGCCCACGACATCGAGGTCGACGGCCATGGGGTGCGGGTGGACGAGCCGCCGGAGGCGGGCGGGGAAGGCAGCGGGCCGCGGCCGACGGCGCTGCTCGGCGCCAGCCTCGCCGGCTGCATCGCGATCACGGTCGAGATGTACGCGGAGCGCAAAGGCTGGGACGTGGGACAGGTGGAGGTCGATGTCGAAATGTCCTACGAGGGCGTGGTCCCGACGAACTTCGAGGTCGGCCTGAAGCTGCCGAGCCACCTCGACGGCGAGCAGAAACGGCGGCTGCTGGTCATCGCCACCAAATGCCCGGTCCACAAGGTCCTCGCCGGCGAGGCGCAGGTCAACGTGATCGAGCGCCTGGGGACCGCCTGATGGACCTCGGGCTCGCCGGCCGCGCCTGCGTCGTCACCGGCGCCAGCAGCGGCATCGGCCGCGAGACCGCACTGCAGCTCTGCTCCGAGGGGGCCGAGGTGCTGCTGGTGGCGCGGGGCGAGGAGCGCCTCGTGGCGGCGACCGAGGAGGCGCAGCGGCTGGCGGGAGAGGCAGGCGGCGCGGCCGCGTCCCTGCTCCTCGACGTCACCGACGAGGACGCGGGCGAGCGGATGCTGGCTGCTGCAGAGGAGCGCTTCGGATCCCTCGACGTCCTCGTCAACAACGCGGGTGCGGCCAGGTGGCGCGACCTCGACGAC
The DNA here is from genome assembly GCA_035712505.1 of Solirubrobacterales bacterium. Classification (GTDB taxonomy): domain Bacteria; phylum Actinomycetota; class Thermoleophilia; order Solirubrobacterales; family 70-9; genus VAYN01. The sequence continues at coordinate 1,129 of DASTAR010000174.1, read as the reverse complement.
GTCCCCGACGCGGACTGGCGCGCTCAGTACGAGCTCAACGTGATGGCGCCGTTGCGGGCGATGCGGACGGCGATCCCGCCGATGGCCGAGCGCGGCTGGGGCCGCGTCGTCAACGTCTGCTCGACCGCCGGCAAGCGCCCCTCGGCGGCGATGGCCGAGTACTCGGTCGCCAAGGCCGCCGAGCTCTCGCTCTCGCGCCTCTTCGCCGACCGCTATGCGAGGACCGGCGTCCTCGTCAACGCCGTCGCCCCCGGCCCGGTCGAAGCGGAGATGTGGATGGAGCCTGGCGGCCTGCTCGACCAGTCGGTGGAGATGTCGGGCGCCGACAGCCGCGAGGAGGCGCTTGCCGAAGCCGGCTCGAAGCGCCCGATCGGCCGCCTCGCTCAGGCTGAGGAGATCGCCGGGACGATCGTCTTCCTCTGCTCCGAGCGCGCCTCCTATGTAGCCGGAGCCGCCTGGAGCGTGGACGGCGGCACCGTCCAGGTGATCATTTGAGCGGCGTGTCGAGTTGGTTACCCCATGGGTAACCAAAGCGACACCTCGCTTGACGCGCTCCTTCTCACCTCCCAGGAGGCGGAGCGGATGGCGGGCCGGCGCGGCACCCAGGCCGCGGTGCTGCTGGCGCTGTACGGGTGGCCGGACGATCCCGGCCTGATCTTCACCGAGCGGCGGGCCGACCTGCGCCGGCACGCGGGCGAGATCTCCTTCCCCGGCGGCCGGCAGGATCCCGGCGACGCCGATCTCGCGGCGACGGCGCTGCGAGAGGCACAGGAGGAGATCGCCCTCGACCCGGGCGCCGTCGAGCTGACGGGGGCGCTGGCGCCGGTCTCGACCTTCGTCACCGGCTACCGCGTCCATCCCTTCGTCGGCACCGTCCCCCACCCCGGCGAGCTCGACCTGCGGCCGAACCCGAGCGAGGTCGAGACCGTCCTCACCTTCTCGCTGGAGCTGCTGCGCGAGGGCTACGAGATGCGCCGCCTGGTCCGTCGCGGCGTCCCCATCCACACCCCGACCTACGAGGTCGAAGGGCAGCTGATCTGGGGAGCGACCGCGCGGATCCTCGGCGACCTCCTTGATCGGGTCTAAGGCGGCGTAACCAAGCCTGGCAAGGACGCAGGGATGCTCTGCA
>DASTAR010000173.1:0-4022 GCA_035712505.1 Solirubrobacterales bacterium | reverse complement strand
TCGGCGGACTGCGACTTCGTCTCGTGCTCGGGGGTGACCGGGGTCTCGTCGCGAAGCTGGCCGCGGCGGTGCAGCCAGGCGCCGGCGCGGGGGCCGAAGGCGTCTTCCAGCTCCGGCCGCGGCCTGCCGCCGAGCTCGCCGAGGGTGCGGATGCCCATCGCCTCCAGGCGGGCGACGGTCTTCGGCCCGATGCCGGGGACGAGGCCGGGGGAGTGGTCGCGGAAGCGCTCCAGCGCCTGGGTGCGCGAGAGGACTACGAGCCCGGCCGGCTTGCCCAGCTCGCTGGTGATCTTCGCCAGCATCCGGCTCTCGGAGATCCCCACCGAGCAGGTGAGGCCGGTCTCGGCGCGGATCCCGGCGGCGATCCTGCGTATCGTCGCCTTCGGCGAGAAGAGGCCGGTGAGGTCGAGGTAGGCCTCGTCGAGCCCGACCACCTCGACCACCTCGGCGTTGCGGCGCAGCACGTCCATCACCTGCCCGGAGGCCTCCCGGTAGGCCGGGAAGTCCGGCGCCAGGTAGACGGCGTCGGGCAGCCGCCGCCGCGCCACGGCCGCCGGCATCGCCGAGTGGATGCCGGCCAGCTTGCGCGCCTCGTAGCTCGCGGTAGTCACCACCGCCCGCGGCCCGGAGCCGCAGACCACCACCGGCTTCCCTTTCAGCTCCGGCCGGCGCCGCAGCTCCACGGAGGCGTAGAAGGCGTCCATGTCGACGATTGCGACCACGCGATCCCAACCGCTGGTGATGGTTCCGTCAGCTGCAGGCACGCCGGCTTTCACGTTAGGCGCAGCGGCGGCGGATTCCAGGCGACGCCCGCATCCGGGGCGTGTTCCCGGGTCATCGGTGCGCGACTACTCATTTTTTGGTAAGACTTGCCACTGTGAGTGGGGGGGCCGACACGCGCTTCAGCCGACGGACGCTGGTCGGCACCGCCGCCATCGGCGCCGCGGGGGCCGCGCTTCCCTCGATCGCGCGCGCGGGCGAATCGAGGACCGCGGCGAGCACGTCGGCCTCGAACGCGGACGTCATCGTCGTCGGCGCCGGCCTCGCCGGGCTGTCCGCCGCTCGCGAGATAGCCCGCGCCGGCCGATCGGTCATCGTGCTGGAGGCTCGCGACAGGCTCGGCGGGCGCACCTGGAACCGCCCCGTCGCCGCCGGCTCCTACATCGACGCGGGCGCGGAGTTCGTCGGGCCGACGCAGGACCGCATCAAGGCGCTCGCGCAGGCGGTCGGAGTCGAAACCTTCCCGACCTACAACACCGGGCAGAACGTCTATTGGAAGGACGGCACGCGCCAGACCTACGCCGCCAGCGGCCCCACCGGGGTCGCGCCGCCGGACCCGACGTATCTGCCGGACCTCCTGCAGGTCGTCGAGAAACTGAACACGATGGCGCAGCAGATCGACGTGAATGCCCCCTGGAACGCGGCCGAAGCGCTCGAGTGGGACAGCCAGACCTTCTACTCGTGGGTCAAGGCCAACCAGGTCAACCCCGACTTCATGCGGCTCGTCGCGACGGCCACCGACGCGATCTTCGGGCAGGAGCCACGGGACCTGTCGCTGCTCTACGTGCTGTTCTACCTCGCCGCGTCCGGGGACGAATCGCACCCGGGGACCTTCGAACGCAACTTCCAGACCGCCGAAGGGGCCCAGGAAGAGCGGTTCGTCGGCGGCAGCCAGCTGATTTCGCTCAGGGTCGCCGCCGAACTCGGCAGCAGCGTCGTCCTCAACTCACGCGTGCGCCAGATCTCCCAGGACGCCACCGGAGTCAAGGTCTTGCTCGACGAAGGGGGCATGTCGGCGAAGCAGGTGATCGTCGCGGTCCCCCCGGCCCTGACCGCGCGCATCGACTACGAACCGCTGCTACCCGTACTCCGCGACCAGCTCACTCAGCGGGCGCCGATGGGCTCCTACGCGAAGATCGACGTCGTCTACGAAACTCCATTCTGGCGGGAGCTGGGCCTCACCGGACAGGCCGTCAGCCTCAACGGGCCGGTAAGGGTCACCTTCGACAGCACGCCTGAGGAGGGCAGCCCCGGGGTGCTGCTCGGCTTCATCGGCGGCAGCGACGCCCGCACCTGGTACGGCCTGTCCGCTGAACAACGTCGCCAGGCGGTGCTCGACAACTTCGCCGACTACTTCGGCGAGGAGGCCCGCAACCCGCTCCAGTACGTCGAAAACGCCTGGGCCGAAGAACGATTCAGCCGCGGCGACCCGGTTGCCGGCCTCGGTCCCGGCACGCTGCTCGACTTCGGCGCCGCTCTCCGCGCGCCCGTCGGACGCATCCACTGGGCCGGAACGGAGACCTCCGACTACTGGGTCGGCTACATGGACGGCGCGGTGCGCTCCGGCGAACGGGCAGCCGCCGAGGTGCTCGGCGAGCTCCCGTAGCTGACGGTGGTACGCGGGGCGCTAGCATCGGCCGATGGCCGACGTCACCGAGATCACGGTCGGCGAGATCGATTCGATCTCGGGCGTGCTGGAGGGCATCACCTTCCACAAAGCCGCTGCCGCGCTCGGGGTCAGCTCGTTCGGCCTGTCGATCTCCGACATCGAGCCGGGGGCCGAAACCTACCCCGAGCACGACCACTCCGCGGACGGGATCGGCGGCCGGATGTTCGCCCAGCGGCCGCAGCAGCTGGCGCAGGAGGAGGTCTATTTCGCCCTGCGCGGCACCGGCACAGTGGAGGCCGAAGGAAGGAGCTACCGGCTCGACGCCGACCACGCGGTGCGGGTGGGCGCGGACGTGGTCCGCAAGGTGGTGCCGGGGCCGGAGGGCCTGCGGCTGCTGGCGATCGGCGGGCGCCCTGGGCAGGCATACGAGACCGGCGGCACCCTCTAGATGGTTGATCCCCCGGCGGCCTAGACTTGGGAGGTGGCTTCCCCGGAGGCGAAGAACCTCGAGGCGATCTCGCAGGCGATCGACCAGCACAACGCCAACTGCCCCTTTCCGGCGGCGGAGGTGCGCATGAACCCGTTCGAGGTCGAGCGGCTGGGCTGGGACACGATCAGGGGCCTGCCCGTGGTGCCCGACGGGTCGATCGGCACCGGCCGCTTCCGCATCGTCTGCTCTCGCGACCTGGAGGACGAGGGGCTGGAGATCACCGAGGCCGTCGGCCGGGAGCTGGAAACCGTCGCTCCGGCCCAGAACTAGCGCTGCGGAGTTTTCCGCCGCTATAGGGGCGGAAAGGGGCGCAGCGGCTCAGATGCCGTTGAGGAATTCGAGGCCGAGGCCCGACATCCAGTTCTGGGCTTCGATGTTGAGCCGGGCGATCTCGCCGTTGAGGATGAGGACGCCCATCGCGATCAGGATCACCCCGCCGACGGCGACGATCGCCTGGTAGTGGCGCTTGACCACGCCGAAGGCGGTGGTCATGCGGGAAAAGGCGAGGGCGGTGGCGAGGAAGGGGATCGCGAGGCCGGCCGAGTAGACGGCAAGGAGGAAGGCGCCTCGCGCCGCGGATTCCTCGGCGGCCGCGGCCGAGAGGATCGCCCCGAGGGTGGGCCCCACGCACGGCGTCCAGGCGATCGCGAAGGCGGCGCCGGCGACGATCGGACCGCCCCGTCCCGCGCGTTCGAGCAGCGCGTCCACGTGCCACTCCCGATTCAGCCTGGTGATGTAAAGCGAGGACACGAAGAGGATTCCCATGGCGATGATGAGGACGCCGGAGATCTTCGTCAGCAGCGGCTTGTTGTGGTCGAGGAAGGAGCCGATGCCGGTTGCCCCGAGCCCGAGCAGGATGAAGATCGTCGAGAAGCTGGCGACGAAGAGGAGGCTCGGCCCCAGGACCCGGCGCCAGCCGGCGTTCTCGAGCTCGCTGGCGGAGACGCCGGTGACCGACGACAGGTACCCGGGGACGAGCGGCAGCACGCAGGGGGAGAGGAAGGAGACGACTCCGGCCGCCAGCGCGGCGAGGATTCCAACCCCGGCTGCGGGATCGGTGCTCAAAGAGGCGATGACCACGACCCCTCAGGTTACCTGCCGGCAGATCGGCCGAGCTACTGTGGGCGTGTCCGTCAAACGCGC
>DASTAR010000172.1:0-12048 GCA_035712505.1 Solirubrobacterales bacterium | reverse complement strand
GAGAAGCTCATGCCTGACCAGTGTGATGGCCGTCAAGGGAGGATCAACTTCCTTTGCTCCAGCACCGCATTCTGTATTGCCCTTGCAGCCTCAATCGGTTGCTCATGTTCCCAATACCTGAGGACAGTCCATCCAGCACTTTCCAGTGCTGCTGAGTTGCGGACGTCGCGCGCCGAATTGCGGGATAGCTTTTCCGTCCAGAAGGCACTGTTCTTCTTGGGGATGCGACCGTGTTGTGGGCATGAGTGCCAGAAGCAGCCGTCGATGAACACGGCAACCCGCTCGGTTGGGAAAACGATGTCCGCGGTGCACCGCAAACCGTTCAGCGGTCGGACGTTCTTACGAAAGCGTAACCCGCTTGCGTGGAGAGCTGAACGAACGGCAAGCTCTGGGCCCGTGTCCTGCCCCTTGTTGCCTTTCATCACTGCGCGCGTCTGCGCGGAGTCTGGTGTCGGAGGGGGTATATGCGGCCGCGAGATCGGGACCAGGGGCTGCCTGGTTCTGCTTCGTAACGACACCGGCCACTTGTAGCAGACAGAGTCGGGACCGCTCCACCGGTCGCTGCCGGAGACGTGCCTTCCCTGCGGACTGATTTACTAGCTCCATGCGAGTTTCCGCGAAGGCTGACTACGCGGTGCGGGCCGCTGCCGAGCTGGCCGCCGCCGGAGACGAGGGGCCGGTCAAGGGTGAGCGCCTGGCCGAGGCGCAGGACATTCCCCTGCAGTTCCTCGAGCACATCCTGCTCGAGCTCAAGCACCACGGGATCGTCCGCGCCCGCCGCGGCGCCAAGGGCGGCTACTGGCTGGCCAGGCCCGCCGACGACGTGACCGTCGCCGAGATCGTCCGCGCCGTCGAGGGGCCGATCGCGCACGTCCAGTCGACCCCGCCGGAGGACATCGAGTACCGCGGCAACGCCGAGCACCTGCAGGCGGTCTGGATCGCCGTCCGCGCCAGCCTCCGCAACGTGCTCGAGGAGGTCACCCTCGCCGACCTCGTCTCCGGAGAGCTGCCGGAGGTCGTCGGCGAGCTCACCGCCGCGCCCGACGCCTGGGTAGCGCGGTAGCGCCCTTTCCACGCTCGGCGTGGCCAGGAAATGGAAGATCCTGATCGCCGTCCTCGCGGCGCTCGCCGTCCTGCTCGCGGTCAACACGCTCGTGGTCGGGGCGGAAACGAAGTCGGCCACGGTGACCGTGCCGGGCGGCCGGATCCTGCACCTGCCGGGGGGCGACATGCAGGTTCTCGAAAAAGGCCCGCGCCGGGCCCCGCCGATCGTCCTCCTCCACTGCTTCTCCTGCTCGGTTGCCTGGTGGCAGCGGATGATCCCGCTCCTCGATCGCGACCACCGGGTGATCGCGATCGACCTGCGCGGCTTCGGGGGCTCTGAAAAGCCCACCTCCGGCTACTCGATGGAAGACCAGGCGGCGTTCGTCGCTGAAGCGCTCGAGCGCCTGCGGGTGCACCACGCCACCGTCGTCGGTCACTCGCTTGGCGGCACCGTGGCGACGGCGCTGACCGAAGTCCCCGGCGACTACGTCAGCCGGCTGGTGATCGTCGACCAGGCCCCCGACGAACGCTTCGCCACCGCGATCGACTTCGCCGAAGAACTCACCACCGCCCCGGTGATCGGCGAGGCCCTGTGGCAGGTGATCCCGGACTTCGCGGTCAAGGAAGGGCTGGAGGTCGCCTTCGCGCCCGGATACGAAGTGCCCGAAGATTTCGTCGACGGCTTCGACCAGATGACCTACACCTCGTACGCCTCCGACGACGAGGAGAGCGCCTACCTCGGCGAAGAGGCGCTCAGCCGCAGGATCGAAGAAGCGGGCGTCCCACTCCTGGCGATCTTCGGCGCCGAAGACCAGATCTACGAAGCCGAACCGGCGCTGGCGGCCTACGCGAAGGTGCCCGGAGCGGAGACGGTCCTGGTTGCGGGGGCAGGACACTCGCCGAACGTCGAGAAACCCAGGCGGACCGCAGCTCTGATCCTCGAGTTCGACCGCTCCTACCGGCCGAGCCGCCGTTAGGCCACGCTTAGATTCCGCAGCCATCATTTTCCCTGCCGTGTTCCTCGTCGATAGTCACCGGCCGCGCCCGCGGCTAAGTCTTCCCGGGCGCCGGGCGCCGCTCCGCGAGCGCAAGCGCGTTCACTGGCTGGCGCCGCTGGCCGGCCTCTGCACGATCGGCATGGGCATCGTCAACGTCGCCTCCGCGCTGACGCCCGGCCTGCACGCGCGGATGCGATTGCTGCTCGAACTGGTACCGGGAGAGGTGCCGGTGGCCGCGCATGCGCTGGCGCTCTCCGCCGGGGTGGCGCTGGTCATCCTCGGGATCTACCTGATGCGGCGTCGCCGCCGCGCCTGGGCGCTGGCGGTGGGCGTCTTGATCGCGGCGGGCGCGCTCAACCTGCTGAAGGGCCTCGACGTCGAGGAGGCGAGCGCCTGCTGGGCCCTCGCCGCGCTGCTCTTTTGGGGCCGGGGCGCCTTCACGGTCGTGCACGAGGACAGGGGCTGGCGCGTGCCGCTGCTTCGCAGCGCCGCCGTGCTCGGCGGGGTGTTTGCCGCCAGCATCGCCACCCTGCTCGCTGTCTCCCACTGGGGCACGCCGGGCCTGAACCCGGCGCGGACGCTGAGCGAGCTGACCGACATGCTGACCCTCTCCCCCGGGCCGGTCCGCTACCGCGATCCCTTCGAGTGGGTGCCGGCGGCGATCGTCATCCTCTGGACCGGTGGCCTCGCGACCGTCGCCTGGCAGCTGTTCCGGCCGCTGGCAGGACCTCGCGGGCTGCCGGCGGGAGAGCTGCGGCCGCTCGCCCAGGAGCTGGTCACCTCGCACGGCACCGACACTCTCAGCTTCTTCAAGCTGCGGACCGACAAGCACCACTTCTTCGATCGCTCGAGGCAGGCCTTCGTCGGCTACCGGATCGAAACCGGGGTGCTGCTCGTCTCCGGCGATCCGGTTGGACCGGCCGAGGCGGTCCCGGGCCTGCTGCGGGACCTCTGCGGCTTTGCCGAGGCGCGCGGGCTGGCGATCGGCGTCGTCGGCGCCAGCGAGGAGTTCGCCGAGCTGGCGGCGGGTGCCGGCCTCGGCTCGTTCTACATCGGCGACGAGGCGATCGTCGAGCTCGCCGGCTTCTCCCTCGAGGGGCGGGCGGTCCGCAAGCTGCGGCAGGCCGTGAACCGGGTCCGCAAGGCCGGCTATACGGTCGCGTTGAAGTCGATGGGGGAGCTTTCCGAGGCGGGGCTGCGCGAGCTCGAGGAGGTCTCGGAGCGCTGGCGCGGAGACGAACCCGAGCGCGGCTTCTCGATGGCGATCGACAGCCTTCGCGGCGACCACTTGGATGAGAGCCTGGTGGTGGTGGCGCGCGACCCCGAGGGAGCGGTGCGCGGCTTCCTCCACTTCGCCCCCTGCTACGGCCGGCCGGCCGCCTCGCTGGGGCTGATGCGCCGCGACCGCGACACCGTCAACGGCCTCACCGAGTACCTCGTGGTCAGCGCGATCGAGATGCTGCGCGAGCGCGGGATCGAGGAGATGTCGCTCAACTTCGCCGCCTTCGCCCGCTGGCTGCGCGACCCGAGCGGTCTCGGCGAGCGCAGCCTGGGCCGGGTCGTGACCCTGGCCAATCCCTACTTCCAGATCGAGAGCCTCTACCGCTTCAACGCTAAGTTCTCCCCCCGCTGGCAGCCCCGCTACCTGCTCTATGAGCGCGGCCCGCTCGGCTTCGCCCGGACCGGCCTGGCGGCGATGTTCGCCGAGGGCCAGCTGCCCTCGCCGAGGCTCGTCACCGCCCGCTGGCGCTAGCGCCGGTTTACAGGGATGGGTCTGCCGGTATACCTGGGTATACTAGGCGCATGGCAAAGATCATGGTCTCCCTCCCAGACGATCTCCTCACCGAAGTGGACGCCGAGGCGCGACGCGGTGGGACGACCCGCAGTGCCGTGATGCGCGAGTTCGCCGACGCGGCTCTTCGCCGACGCCGCGAAGGCAGAGTTGCAGCGATGCGAGCTCTGCTCGGCGACGCCTCGCCCCATGGCGGGCGCGCCGCAGAGCAGGTGAAGGCGATGCGGCCCCGTCCGTGACGACGCTGCTCCTCGACGCGAGCGTCCTGCTCGCAGCCTTCGATTCCGAGGATGACAATCACGTCCCGGCGCGAGCTTTGTTGGAAGACGATGCGACCACCCTCGCAACTCTCGACCTCGCTCGTTACGAGGTCGCCAATGTCGCCGTGCGGGCGTGGCGCGCTCCGGAGACTGTCGCGCGGTTGCTCGCCGCGATTGAGAAGCTCGCCGCTGACGGCGGCGTCATCACATCGACGGACACCCTTTTAGCGCGCGCAGCCGAGCTTGCCGAGCACCATGAGATCTCCGTCTATGACGCTGCCTATGCGGCGGCAGCCGGCGATGCCGGAAGCGACCTAGTCAGCTGCGACGAGCGGAACCTGGTTTCGAAGGGCCTCGCGGCGCTCCCTGGAAGCGCACAACCGAGCAGCGGCGGCTAGTTCGCCTTCTGCTCCACCGCCACCGGATCGAGGTCGAAGTCCCTGCCCAGGCGCAGCACGCTGTAGCGCCTGGTCCAGTCGTTGTTGATCTTGTCGGACTGCTTCTTCATCCGCGGCTCGAACTCGAAGTCCTCGCGGCAGGAGAGGCCGAGCCGCTCCAGCAGGTTGAGGGTGCTGGTCTCGTAGTCGGCGGCGAAGTTCTCGTAGAGGACGAGGATCGGCTTGATCCCGGCGTGCTCGAAGAAGGCGTCCCAGGATGCCTCTTCGACCAGGAGCTGGTCGAGAAGGTGGTCGATCGCCCGGTAGTGGAAGCGCAGCTGCGGGCGGTGCTCCTCGATGAAGCTCTGGTAGGCGGCGCCGTCGCTCTCGACCGATGCGGCCTCGGCGCCGGCGTGGTCTTCGCGCCACGTCGCGGTCTGGACCGCCTTCCAGAGGGAGACCGCCTGTCGCACCTTGTCAGCGCGGACGATGCGGACGAACGTGAGGTCGGGGAAGACGGTAGGAAGGAGCTCGGCGAGCGGCACGTCGCGGTACCTGGGGATGTTTCTCAGGAGGGAGACGAACTCTCCGAAGTAGCCCCACATCAGCTTCGCCCCGAAGATGCCGTTGGGCGTCGTCCCGGTCTCGAAGGCCCATTCGAGGTAGCGGTCGTAAGCGGCGCGGCTCCAGAGCGGGGAGCGGGGCGGGGGGTCGCTGCCGACGCTGCGCTCGCCGAGGTGGTCGCGGATCGACTGGTCCTCGACGCCGAGGAAGTATTCCTCGGGCCGGCGCGGGCGGCCTGAGTGGCGGAGCGCCTCGAAGTACTCCTCCGGGCGGCCGGCGACGCCGGTTTCCTCGAGCGCGTGGCAGACGAGGGTGCTGCCGCTGCGAGGGGTGGCGCAGACGAGATACGAGCGATCGGGTTTCATCTAATTTAGGTAGTCCCCATGTTGCCGCCGAACATCCTCTACATCCACTCCCACGACACCGGCCGCTACGTCCAGCCCTACGGCTTCCAGGTCCCCACGCCGAACATCCAGATGCTGGCCGACCAGGGGGTGCTGTTCCGCGAGGCCTTCTGCGCCGCCCCGACCTGCTCCGGCAGCCGCGCCAGCCTCCTCACCGGCCTCTACTGCCAAAACAACGGGATGCTCGGCCTCGCCCACCGCGGCTGGAAGCTGAACGACTACGGGCAGCACTGGGTCCATGCCCTGCGCGGCGCCGGCTACCACTCGACCCTGATCGGCGAGCAGCACATCTCGATCGACCCCGGGGTGATCGGCTACGACGAGATCGTCCCGGTCGACTCCAACCACGCCTCGTTCGTCGCGCCGCTGACGATCAAGGCGCTGAAGGAGGCGCCGCCGCGGCCCTGGTTCATGTCGGTCGGCTTCTTCGAGACCCACCGCGACTTCTCGGCCCCGACCTCGGTCCGCGACACGCTGTACTCGCTGCCGCCGTCGAGCCTCCCGGACACGGCGGTGACCCGCCGCGACATGGCCGCCTTCAAGGCCAGCGCCCGCTCGCTCGACCAGGGGATCGGCGCCGTGCTCCACGCCCTGCACGACTTCGGCCTCATCGACGACACCCTCGTCCTCTGCACGACCGACCACGGCGTCGCCTTCCCAGGCGCCAAGGCAACCCTCTTCGACCGCGGCACCGGGGTGATGATGATCATGCGCGGGCCGGGCTTCGCCGGCGGCAAGGTGGTCGACGCCCCGGTCAGCCACCTCGACGTCTACCCGACGCTCTGCGATCTCGCCGGAGCCGAGCACCCCGACTGGCTGCAGGGGACCTCGCTGATGCCGCTGGTGCGGGGCGAGGTCGACCGCCTCCATGACGCGATCTTCACCGAGACGACCTACCACGCCGCCTACCAACCTCACCGGGCCGTTCGCACCGAGCGCTGGAAGTACATAAGGCGCTTTGACGAATACCCGCATCCGGTGCTGGCTAACTGCGACGACAGCGCCACCAAGGAGCTGCTGGTCGCGGCGGGGTGGGGGGACCAGGTGGTACCCGAGGAGCAGCTCTACGACCTCGTGCTCGATCCGCAGGAGGGGCACGACCTCGCCGCGGACCCGGCCCGGGCCGAGGTGCTGGCGGCGATGCGGGAGCGGCTCGAGGTGTGGATGCGGGAGACCGACGACCCGCTGCTCGACGGCCCGGTGCTGCCGCCGGAGGGGGCGATCGTCACCCCGCAGGAGCAGCTCTCCCCCGACGTCGTTCAGATCTTCAAGGGTGACTCCACGGCCGCTCCATCCAGGTGAGGCAGGTCCAGCCCGGGATCGGCTGACCGAGCGGGTCGCGGCTCTCGCCGTGGGCGAAGACCGAGAGGCCGCAGTTGTGCGAGCCGAGGTTCCACAGCCCGGCGGCCATCTCGGCCTCGAAGCGGTCGCCGAGCACCGAGTCGAGCAGGAAGAAGCGGGCGAAGATGCCGTGGGTGACGAGCAGCGGCAGGGCGCCTGCCTCGCCGGCCTCGAGCTCTGCCTTCAGCCGCCGCACCCGCGCCACCGCCTGCTCGAAGGCTTCGCCGGAGGTGAGCTCGCCGGTGTAGTCGATCTCCTCGGCTTCGAGGCCGAGCGCGTCGCCCACCGCCTGCGCGGTTTCTCGCGCCCGCCGCAGCGGGCTCGAGAGCAGGCGGGTGATGCCGATCTCGCGCAGGCCGGCACCGGCCGCACGGGCCTGCTCGACCCCCTTCTCGGTGAGGCGGTCGCCGTCGGAGTGCGGCGCCGGCTCGCCGCTGCGGGCGGCGTTGTGGGCCGACTCGCCGTGGCGGAGGAGCAGCGTTCTCATTCGGATGCACGCGAGGCGCCGGCGACGACGTCGACGAAGTTCTGCAGGTGGGAGGTCGTCCAGCACTCGAAGGCGCCGTCGCAGTGGCGCTCGTAGGCGGCCATCACCGAGTCGCCGTAGTTCCAGTAGAGCTTCGGCTCGGGGTTGAGCCAGAACAGCCGCCCGGCCTTCTCGGCGATCCGGGCGAAGACCTCGGCGTGGGGCTCGCGGCCGTTGGTACGGGCGTCGCCGAGGACGATCACGGTCGAGCGCGGGTCGAGGTCTTCGGAGATCTCCTCGAGGAACTCGAGCCAGACGCGGCCGTAGTCGGTGTAGCCGGAGACGTCGGCGACGCCGCCCTCGCTGGAGATCCGCTGCGCCACCGCAGCGAAGTCGCGCTCGTGCTCGAAGACGTCGGTCACCTCGGAGATCCGCTCGATGAAGACGAAGCTGCGCAGCTTGCGGAACGAGTCGTGCAGTGCGTGGAGGACCGAGAGGAAGAAGACGCTGGCCGAGGTGACCGAGGTGGAGACGTCGCAGAGGACGTAGATCTCCGGCCGCCGCGGCCGCTTCGGCCGGTAGCGCAGGCGCAGCGGCACCCCGCCGGTCTCCAGCGAAGCCCGCATCGTCCGCCGCACGTCGACGAACCGCCCCTTGCGCCGGCCGCGCTGCTCGTGGCCGAGCGTCGCCAGGCGCCGCTTCATCTGCGAGACGGCGCGGTGGACGGCGGCGAGGTCCTGGGTCGGGCTGGTCGGCAGCGCCCGGTCGAGCTCGGCCAGCGGGCGCGACGGGGGGAGGGTCTCGGTCCGCTCGATCAGGTCGCGCTCGAGCTCGCGCCGCAGGTGGCGCTCGAACCCGGTCAGCTGCTCGCGGTCGATCGGCGGCCGCTCGCTGCCGTCCTGCGCCGGCGGCTGCTGGCCGGCGGTGAGCCCGAGCGTGCGGCGGATCCGCTGCACGTCGACGCCGACCACGCCGGAGCCCTCGGCGCGGCCGAAGGCGGCGATCGCCAGCCGCGCCAGGTCGCGCATCCGATCCTCGTCCCCGGCTTCCATCGCCTCGCGGATCGCCTCGCTCAGCTCGCTCATCTCGAAGCGCTCGCCGTCGCCGGCCGGTGGGGCACCCTCGCTGTGCTCGGTTACCCCGCGCTGCACCGCCTCGGCCTCGGCGGTGCGGAAGAAGTAGCGGTCGAAGAGCAGCTCGAAGATGCGGCGGTCGTCCTGGGACTTGGCGATCGTCGCCGCCAGCGCCTCGCGGAAGTCCTCGCGCCGGGTCCAGTCGACCTCGCCGAGCGCCGCGAAGGCGTCGAGCATCTCCGAGGTGCCGACCGCCACCCCCTCGCCGCGCAGCTCCTCGCAGAAGCCGAGCAGCTTCGCCGCCAGTCCCGGCGGCCCGGCGTCAGCCTTCGGCCCGTAGGGGGTCGGCAAGTTTCACCCCGACCCGCTCGGCGACCAGGTCGATGTCGGTGCGGTGCTTGACGATGATCGACATCGACCGGGTGAAGGTCTCGCGGTCGATGTCCTCGGCACCCATCAGCAAGAGCGTCCGCGCCCAGTCGATCGACTCGGCGATCGAGGGCGGCTTCTTCAGGTCGAGGTCGCGGACCATCCGGATCACCTCGACCAGGCGCCGCGCCAGCGTCTCCGGCAGGTCGGGCGCGTGCAAGCGGACGATCTCCATCTCCCGCTCCAGCTCGGGATAGTCGAGCCAGAGGTAGAGGCAGCGCCGCTTCAGCGCCTCGGTCAGCTCGCGCGAGTCGTTGGAGGTGAGGACGACGATCGGCATCGTCGTCGCCTCGATCCGCCCCAGCTCGGGGATCGTGATCTGGAAGTCTGAGAGCAGCTCGAGCAGCATCGCCTCGAACTCCTGGTCGGTCTTGTCGATCTCGTCGATCAGCAGCACCACCGGCTCGGGGCTGGCGATCGCCTGCATCAGCGGCCGCTCGAGCAGGAACTCGGAGCTGAAGATGTCCTCCTGCACGTCGCCCCAGCCCGTCTCGCCGCCGGCCTGGATCCGCAGCAGCTGCTTGCGGTAGTTCCACTCGTACATCGCCTTCGCCTCGTCGAGCCCCTCGTAGCACTGCAGGCGCACCAGCTCGCGGCCGGTGGCGCGGGAGAGCGCCTTCGCCAGCTCGGTCTTGCCGACCCCCGCCGGGCCCTCGACCAGGACGGGCTTGCCCAGCTTCTGGGCGAGGAAGGAGACCAGCGCCGCCGGCTCGTCGGCCAGGTAGCCGACTGCGGCCAGCGCCTCTCTCACCTCTGCGACGGACCCTTGGGGCACGGGCCGATGATAATCACGCGCCCGTGTCCGACCTCCTGCTTCCGCTGGCGGCGCTGCTGCCGCACACCCCGACCCCGTACCTCGTGCTGATCATCGCCGGCTTCGCGGTGGGGATCCTCGGCCACCTCGCGGGGGCGCGCTGGCTCGTCGCGGCGGGGGTCGTCCTGATCGCCCTCGGGGCGCTGCTGCTGCCCATCGCCGCCGGCGTGACGACCCACCGGGGGCAGGCGCCGACCGAAGAACCCCGGGGTGACAGCGGCGGTTAGTCCGTGCCGCGAACCCGAGCGGAAGGCCGGTAGAATGCCCGCGCTTTTATTGTTCAATAAGGGAGAGTCGAGTGCAGGTGGGTCGCGTGGGGGCGCTGCTGTGCCTGGTGGTGGCGGTCGTCGCCGTCGCGAGCGCGATGGCCGGTTGCGGCAGCGGTGACGGAGGGACGACGGCGAGCCTACCGGCCTCACCCGCGGGGAAGGCCGACGCCGCCAACTTCGACGGCGTCCACAGCGGGGAAGTCCAGCTGGTCCTGCAGGTCAAACGCATCAAGAAGCAGCCGGAAACCGCCGACGTGCGAGTCGTCGGCAGCTTCATGAAGGCCGGGGAAGAAGCCCTTCCTCAGCTCGATCTGGCAATCGAATCCAACGGCGAACTCGGCGGACACCAGATCAAGTTCCTGAGCGGGCCCCTCCTGCGGTCCGACAAGTGGGTGGTCAGCCTCAACGGCAAGGTCTACGAACCGGATCCGGCCAGCTTCAGGGAACTGAAATCGAAGTTCGAAGAAGCCCAGCGGGAAGAAGGTGGGGAAGGCAACGCGATGGCCTGCGTCGAAGCCGCCAAGGGCTTCGACATCACCGACGTCGTGCACCACGTGTCCTACGAAGGAAAGGGGGAACTCGTCGACGGAACCAAGATCGTCAAAGTGGGCGGCGACATCGACGCCTCGGCGGCGATCGACGAGCTGATCAAGCTGGGCGAAGGATCCCCGGGATGCCAGGCGCAGCTGGAAGCGGTGGGCGTGCCGTCGGCGGCGGAGCTGAGAGAACTCGAGAAGGAACTGAAAGGGAGCCTGGCGGCGGCCCGGGTGACGGTCAGCCTCGACAAGCACGGGCTGACTCGCTATTTCAGGGTCCTCGCCAACGTCGAGCTGCCGAGCAACGAAGAACTCGAAGTCGAACTCACGATGCTGCTGGACCAGGTCAACGAAGTGACCTCCCTTCCGATCACCCACGGCTATGAGCCCTACCCGGCGCTGCTCGAGCAGTTCGGCCTCGACAGGCAGGACGTTCAGCGGGCCGACGCGGGCGAAATCTACGTCGGCGTCCTCGGGGCCCTCGCCGACCGCCTTCTCGGACGGGAAAAGTAAAGCCGGGTGAGAGGTTCCCGACGAACAACTTCTGTGTTCGTCGTAAGTTTGCTTGCGGCGGCCTTCCTGACCGCCTGTGGGGAAGCGGGCGACAGATCGAGGTCGAGCGCTGCTCGGCAGGGCCTTGGGATCCCGGCTTTCAAGGGCGTGAAGAGCGGCGAACTCGAAGTCGCTCTGAGAAGTTACGGAGGAGACGCCCATGACAACCTCTCTGTCCTCCTCGTGGGTACCTTTCTCGGAGCAGGTGGGGGCGGGTTGCCGCAGGTTGATTTTGGTGCCGAAGCAACTGGAGGATGGGAAGGCAAACCAATTGACTTCGAAACCGCGCTGATCGCCACTAGGGACAGGGCGGTCCTTACCTATGACACCGATACCTTCGAAACGGATCGCCACACCTTCAAGCTGCTTCAGGCGAGCTTTGGCGGGGCCCTCGGAAGTGGGAGCGCGGCAGACTTTGCGGTTTGCTTGGAGGCTGTGGGCGACATCGATCTCGGTCGCCTCGCGGGCAAGGCCACGAGCCCCGTTCAGAGTACCGCGCGAGACGGAACCGAAGTGAGCACCGTTACGGCTCCCCTGAAGGCCCACAACTTGATCAAGGCACTTCATCAAGTCCAGTCGAATCCCGGGTGCCACGCCCAGTTGCGCGCGGCCGGATCCATAGAGAATGTGCTTGCCGGCGTCGAAGCCGAGCTCGAACGGCCAGGGAGAGCCGAAGTTGGGCTGTCGTCAGACAAGAACGGGATTCTGCGGGAACTGCGGATCCACAAGGCGCTTGTGTCTGGGGAGGGCGCCACCGACGCCGAATTCGTCCTCAGGTTGAGCTCTGTGAACGAAATTGCGGAGCTGCCTCCTTGTCATGGCGAACGAACTTTGGACGCTCTCCTCGAGAAGTTGGGCTTCAACCCGCTTGGACCAATCGAAAAAGGGGAAGCAGAGGGTCTCGTCGGTCTTCTCAGGGGAATCTTTGGTCGATCGCAGCTGAGGAGCAGCGTCTGAGTCGGCTGGGCGCGCCAGTTGCGACCTCTCCCTAGTGACCTGAGTCGATAGTCCGCAGGCATAGGCTTCCGGCCGTCGAAGTCGTCGCCATCGCAAGCGACGATGGGAGGCCTGATGCCCGTTCGTGTGGATGTGACGCTCAGCGAGGAAGAGCGAGAGGTGCTGGAGCGCT
>DASTAR010000171.1:0-2580 GCA_035712505.1 Solirubrobacterales bacterium | reverse complement strand
CCCCCCCCCCCCCCCCCGCCCCCCACCTCAAGCAGCCGGCGTAATCCGGTAAGCGTCGAACACCGACTCCACATTCCGAAGCCGGCTGATGCAGTGTTTCAACTGCTCCGTATCCCCCACCTCGATCACGAACCGGTTCTTCACCATCGGGTGGTTGGTCGTGCAGGAGGCGCCGATGATGTTGATCCCGGCCTCCGAGAAGGTCCGGGAGAGATCCTCGAGCAGGCGGGTGCGGTCGTAGGCGTCGATCTGCAGCTCGACCCGGTAGGCAGCCTCGTTTTCGCCCACCCAGCTGACCTCGACGAAGCGCTCTGAGGCGCGCTTCAGCGCCTTCACGTTCTTGCAGTCCTCGCGGTGGATGGTGATCCCGCGGCCGAGCGAGACATAGCCCTCGATCGAATCGCCGGGGACCGGGCGGCAGCACTTGGCCAGCCTCACCGCGACGTTGTCTGCACCCTTGACGCTGATCCCGTAGTTCGAGGCGTCCTTGGTGCGCCGGGCCTTGTCCTCGCGGCCGAGCGGCGCACCGGGGGCCTCCTCCTCGACGCCCTCCCCCGCCTTCAGCCGCTGCATCAGCTTGTTGGCGGCGGTCTTGGCATCGACCTTGCCCTGGCCGAGGGCGATATAGAAGTCCGTCCCTTTGCGGAAACCCATCTCGCGGATCACGTCGGCGAGCAGGGCCGAGCCGGAAAGCTTCTGGATCGGGATGCTGCGGGTGCGCAGCGCTTCCTCGAGCTTCTCGCGGCCGTCGCGCTCGGCATCCTCGCGCCGCTCCTCTTTGAACCAGGAGCGGATCTTGTTGCGGGCGCGGTTGGTCCGCACCAGCTTCAGCCAGTCGAGCGACGGCCCGCGCTTCTGCTTCGCGGTCAGCACCTCAACGATGTCGCCGGAGCGCAGCTGGTAGTGAAGCGGCACGATCGAGCCGTTGACCTTGGCGCCGACGCAGCTGTGGCCGACGTCGGTGTGGACGGCATAGGCGAAGTCGAGCGGGGTCGAGCCGGCCGAGAGGTTCTTCACTTCCCCCTTGGGGGTGAAGACGAAGACCTCGTCCTCGAAGAGGTCGACCTTGAGCGATTCGAGGAACTCGGTGGGGTCCTGTTCGCCCTCGGCCTCGACGAGCTGCCGCAGCCAGGTCATCTTCTCCCGCTGCGGATCGCCGCTCGTGCCCTCTTTGTAGGCGACGTGGGCGGCGATCCCGTACTCGGCGAGCTTGTGCATCTCCTCGGTCCGGATCTGGATCTCCAGCGGCTTGCCCTCGGGGCCGATCACGGTCGTGTGCAGCGCCTGGTACATGTTCGCCTTGGGCATCGCCACCCAATCCTTGAAGCGCCCGGGAAGCGGCTTCCACAGCGAGTGGATGACGCCGATCGCGCCGTAGCAGTCTTTGACCGAGTGGACGATCACCCGCATCGCCGTCAGGTCGAAGATCTCGTTGAACTCGCGCCCCTTCTTCGCCATCTTGGTGTAGATCGAGTAGAAGTGCTTGGCGCGCCCTGAGATCTCGGCTTCGATCCCGACCTGCTCCAGCTCCTTGCCGAGGAACTCGCCCGCCTCCGCGACGAACCGTTCCCGCTCGTCCCGCTGCTGGGCGACCAGCTGTTTGATTTCTTTGTACTTGCGCGGGTGCAGGGTGGCGAAGGCGAGGTCCTCCAGCTCCCATTTGATCGCGTGGATCCCGAGCCGGTGCGCCAGCGGCGCGTAGATCTCCAGCGTCTCGTGGGACTTGAGGGTCTGCTTCTGCTTCGGCAGGGCGCCGAGCGTGCGCATGTTGTGGAGGCGGTCGGCCAGCTTGATCAGGATCACCCTGACGTCGGTGGCCATCGCCACCATCATCTTCCGGTAGTTCTCGGCCTGCCGCTCGTCGCGGCTCTCGAAGGTGATCCCCGTCAGCTTGGTGACGCCGTCGACCAGCTGGGCGATCTCGTCCCCGAACTCCGTGCGGATCTCCTCGAGGTTCGCGGTCGTGTCCTCGACCGTGTCGTGGAGCAGCGCCGCGCAGAGGGTCTCGGTGTCGAGCCGCATCCCGGCGCAGATCTGGGCGACCCCGACCGGGTGGGTGATGAACTCGTCGCCCGAGTGGCGGCGCTGGTCGGCGTGGCGATCGCAGGCAAAGTCGAAGGCGCGCTCGACCTTGGCCCGGTCGATCGCCGCGACCGCCACAGCGGTGCCGGCGCCCGACAGGGCGTCCAGGTTCCCGTTCCCGCTTTCAGCCGCGGAGGAGTCGAACTCCTCGATCACCGCAAAGAGATCGGCCAGGAGCTCCTTGTGCTCTACCGCGGTTTGGGTCTTACGAGAAATCGCTCTGCCTCCGAACGTCTTTCGCCATAGGCGCGAAAAGCAGCCGAGCGCTGCAGCTCGGTCCTCTCTGAGGATACGACCCGGACGACGCCTGCGCCGCCTTGCGGGTCCCCCTGCAGGAGGCCGAGCTCGCTCAAGACACGGAACCTGCGCGCGCAGGCCTCCGGGCCGAGCGGGTGGTTGCCCGAGCCCGAAAGCGCCACCCGCAGTGCCTCCCCGGTGGCGTCGCCAAGCTCCCGGAGGGCACGGAAGCTAGCGGTAACGGCCTCCCGCCCCGGCCAC
>DASTAR010000170.1:0-6723 GCA_035712505.1 Solirubrobacterales bacterium | reverse complement strand
AGCCTTCCCGCTGGTCCGAGAGCGGCGTTACCGTGAACCTTCATCCGGGTCCTCCTTCGCTTGGGCGTCAGAACCGCAAGCGTCTTGGAGGGCCCGGATGGCCTTTCAGGCGTTCACAACGTGTGTGGGCGGGTCAGCTAGTGGCAGATAGCGCCGCGATTGCCGGCGATCGACCGTGCCTGGCCTCGATTTACCGGTTTCACCGAGCTAACGTCGGCGACCGACAACGAAAAGCCCCCCGGCGGCGATTCCGGCGCCCCGGGACCCGTGTGCTCGGCATGGAAGTCACCCAGACGGTGCGCTACACCGACCTCGCTGAGCTCGAGAGCCCGCCCGGGCGGCCGGTTGTCGTAATGGGCGTTATAGGGCGTCGGGACTAGGTCGTGGCTCGAATCCGCGATGCGCAGCGACATATCAGCGCTCAAGCACTTCCGCCGGGAAGCGTCGTAGGGGAGGTTGGTTGGGGGGACCGGGTTGCGCGTCCAGCTGGCAATGGGGCTGGGGAAATGCCAGTGTGCGCCGATCCAGCGTCGGGCTATTCGTCTAACCTGCGGTGGAGGTCTGAGGCCGCTGGGCGTCGAACGTATTGGCGAGCCGACCTCACGGAACATGGCCGATAACCGTTCAGGCAACGTCGACCGAGACGACCTTCTTCTGCTGATCGCCAAAGGTGCGGAGGAGGGGCCCTACCCATTCGACGCCATCCGGACGATGAAGTCGGCGTTCATCGTCTCCCGGCGGGGCCTCTCCGAATGGCATGGCTTGTTTGATTTCCAGCCCTACGACTACGGGCCCTTCGACCCCTCGGTGTACCGGTCGCGTGATTCCCTCCTTGGCCGAGGGTTCCTTCAGCGCTCGGGGGGATATGACGCCTGCGTGGTTACCGACGAGGGGAATGAACGTGTGGAGCAGCTTGAAGCCCTGCTGGGCGAGAACGCAGACTGGCTGAAGAGGATCGGAAGGTGGGCGTGTAGCCGATCCTTTGCGCAGCTTCTCCGCGAGGTCTACTCCGAATACCCGGAGTTCGCGGCCCGCTCGATCGCCCGTATCGATTGACTGTAATTGTCGGATTCGTCGGCGACGCGTGCGCCGTCATGGCCTCTGACAGCGAGGGGACCGAGTCGGGTCACACCCGCTTTGACGTCGAGAAGATCTGGACCTCCGGGGACGGTCTGCTGCTCGGCTACAGTGGCAACTCGGCGGTTCGCGACGCCTTGAGACGGAGCATCGACGCCACCATCCAGGCGAACTTCGCCGACGCCGAGCTGATTGATCGCCTCGATGCGCGTAATGCACTGATCGCGGCAGTCAGACCGGTTCTCGGGCAGTTCTACAGCGAGTTCATCTCAACGAGTCAAACTGCCGACGAAGCGCTGGAGGGCAGGCTCCTGGTGATCGGTCGGGACGCAGCCGGCCACTGGTTGCTGGAGGTCGACGGAAACTGCATCGCGACCTTTTATGAGGATCGCGGGTTGCAGGCGGTAGGTAGCGGCGGCCCCGCCGCCTTCGTCGCACACGGACTCCTCCGCCACTACCAGCCACGCGAGCAGACCGTCAAAGAGCTGCGGCTGATCGCCTACCGGACGATCAGGACCTGCATCGACGGGGTGGGCGGACCGCTCGGCGTCGGCGGGGATGTGCACATATGGAGTTGCCGACAGGGCGAGGGATACCTCAGGGCGAACAGCGAACAGCTCCAGGGCCTGGAGGAGGGGCTAGCCAAGTGGAAGACGATCGAGCGCGAGTCGCTCTCGGTGGCGATCGGCACCGCGCCTACCGACGGCGAGGCCGCGCAGGAGGGAGTGCCCGAAGCCTTGGACGGTGACGGGATGGAGGAAGACGGGTCGGGTGATCATATTTCGGTCTCCGGGTCGGAAGGATCGGCGGCCGTTACGTAGCCGGTGTTGACGTAGGTCCCCGGTGCCTCGTTTCTCACCACCTCGCGGTGCTGTGGGCTGCGGAGGGAGAGATCGATCACCTGGTAGAGCGGGCCACGGGAGATCATCCGGAGCGCCTCGGCGAGGACGAGAGTGGCCGCGACGGCGCCGACAAAGGAGGCCCCCACCGTGCGGCCCGCCACCTCGAGCACGCCGCACTCAGCCTCGCCTTCGGACTCTCCGGCGGCGATCCGCTCGTCTACCATCGCCCGATAGGCAGCCTGTTCAGGGCGCATCGAGCTCCGCGCGGCGGCGGCGAAGGCATCCTGAGAGCGCAGCGCCGACGGGAAGCTGTGGAGCGCGATCTCGTGGTAATGGTCGGCTCCCGCGCCGAGTCCGGCATCAACGATCCGGGCGAAGTTGGCCTCCTCGAGCTCGCGTCGGGGCACGGGGTCGTCGAATCCCGCCAAAGCGAGGCCCGGCTCCTTCGCCGTGCGCTTGGTATAGGCATCGAAGGCACGCTCGACCACCCTGGTCTGGAAGCCGAGATCCTCGAGGCGCTCTGCGACCACCCGAGCCTTGGTCCTTCCGATCCCCGCGGCGTCGAGGAGCAGGCCGGTGCTCTCGTTTGCCTCGACGACGACGTCGTAGTCCTGCAGGAACACGCTCACCGCCTGCGGATCGCCATAAGGAAGGGTCCCGAGCGCCCAGGCATAGGCCTGACCGAGATGGCCGAGGCCGAGCAGCCAGAGTTTGCTCGGAAGGAACCGTGGTGGCGGGCTGTCGAGCGCCTCGGGGCTTCGCCAGTCGAGGTCGGGTCGCCATAACGAGAGGCCGACGGCACGCCGCCCGGCCTCTTGGTCGCCACGCACGTACCGGAACGCCTCCGAGACCCCGAGCGCACCGGCGAGCACCCCGGCGAGGGCGAAGTTTCCGTGGCCGGCAAGTCGCTCGATGGGCTTCTCGACGACGCCTCCTGACCAGCTCTCGGCGGTGACGTGAAGGTTGATCGAGCCGCGCGCGGGAGAGCGCGAATCTCCGATGATGAGGGTGGGGATCTCCTCGGAGAGCTCGCTGACGATCTCGCAGCCGAATCTCCTGGCGGCGGCCCCTATTCCCTCGCCTCGGGCCCACGCACAACCGAGGACGGCGTCCTCGTCGATCTGCACGCGGACTCCACCGAGAAAAGCTCTCGGCCCGGTGTTGAACGCAGTGAGAAGCGCAGCCTGTGCGGCCGGGTCGTGCTGGAGGCCCGTGCCGAGCTGAATCTGGAGCACATAGCCGGCGGCGATTTCCTGCGCCTCCGAAAGACTGCGGGCACGGCCCTCGTCGAGCTCCAGCTTCACCGTTCGGTGCAGGCCGTCGGAGCCGATCGCACTCACGCGAAGCGCCCCAGATAGAGCAGGCGCCGGGCCTCGCGGCCGAAATGAGAGCTCCAGCCCTCCTCGCCCTGATAGAGATGAACGCCCACATCCGTGGCCACGACGCGCCCGGCCGCGAAGTTGGGTGCGATCAGGGCGACGTGGCCGGCGCGCGCGACCATCGGGTTTTCCCGATCGGTCGGGCTCTGAGCGACCCTCTCGGTCGGATGGGTGTGAATGTCGCCTACAACCTTTGACCCCGTCTCTTCGCAGATGTCCCACAGCTTGCCGTAGGCCTCGCCGTGCAGGTGGATGCCGCCGACGAGGCAGGCGGGGTCGATGTCGTCGAGGTAGACGACTCGCTCGACGACCCGCGGGTTTCCCTGGCGCGCCGCGAGCAGGAAGGCCCCGGACTCGCGCCGCTCCTCGCCGCGGCGATGTAGCTCCTCGATCATCTGAACCCAGACCTCGGGCCGGAACCTGAGCACGGCATGGCGGCCGATGATCTTTCGTCGCAGGCCCTCAAACACCGCGGTAGTCCTCGCTGTTTAGGAGCTCGTGGGTGGGGCGGAGATAGCTGAGGATGCCGAGGTCCTCGTCCCAGAGTTTTCTCGCATGCCTGATCCGCCATTCGGGATGCCCCTCGATGGCGACACGGTCCCAGGGGACATAGAGCGCCTCCAGCCAGTCGGTCCGGAAGGCGTGACCGACGATCTCACCTTTGGGGCGCATCTCGGCCGGAAGCGTCTGCCCGGTCGCGATGTCGATCGGACGGGCGGTCGCGCCCGCCGGGTAGCCGCTCAGCTCGAAGCAGAAGAAGAACTCCCGCGGCGAATTGGGGCGGGCAGCGGCGCTGATCGCGAGCGTCGCCGTCGGCCATGTGACTTCGAGCAGCCGCCAGCGTCCGGCGTCGACGCCGGCCTGGAATTCGGCGCCGGCGACGTGCTCGCAGAATGCGAGCTCATCCGGCGCCGTCTGGTGGTTGAGTGCCGCCTCCATCGTCTAGCCCTCGAAGCGCTCCTTCGGGGCGAGGTCGAGGCAGAGAGAGCAGTCGGGACCGGCGAGAGAGCCGACGTGCTCGGAGCGGTCGGGCTCGGTGTTGGTCCCGCAGATACCGAGGGTGTGCTTGGCCCGCTCGGTGGGGGTCAGGCCGAAGCCATTTTTGCCGGTCGCCCACTGAAAGACCTTCGCGATCGTCGCCGACGGAGCGAACTCCTTGGTCAGCGGCTCTCCGTAGCGGACGGTCACGACGATCTTCTTGCACTTCTTGGCAACGTGCACGTGGCCGCGTTCGGCGATGACCTCGCTCACGACGACGTCGAGCTCGAGGCTCTCCTCCTCGTCCTCTAACCAGGCGCTGGCCCCGGGCCCGGCGTGCTCCTCGGCCAGCTCCCTGACGGTGATCGTGTCCTCGACCTCGATCAGTCTCAGCTCGGTCGTCTCGCTGCGGTGAATGTAGATCTGCACGTCTTGCTCCTCTTCGGTCATCGCTCGGCGCGTGCCCCCGCAATCCGGGCTACGCAGCGCTTTCTTGGTGGGAATCGGGGGTCGGTCTAGTCATCGTGGCACAGAGTATCAAAAGTCTACAAGTTCGACAAGCCCAACATTCTCCTTAATATAAATATTCTCCAAAAAGCCGATATAGAAGCTATAGTCTCTCGTTGCAAGAGTGCACCACCGAGGAGGTGACCCATCCATGTCCGAATTTCTCAACGTGAGAGAGACCGCCAGACAACTAGGCGTCCACGAGAACACCGTGCGAAACCTCGAGAAAAGAGGGCTGTTGCAGGCTGCGCGGCTGCCGGGTTCCGGCTTTCGCCGTTTCCTCAAAGAGGACGTCGACCGGATGCGGGACGAGATGTGGACCAATTTTGCGCCGGACAGCTCGCTCGACAAGGAGCGTCGCGTGCCCACCAAGCGCCACACGCTGACCCCCGAAGACTACGGCGCCTAGTCGTCTTGGAGTGCTCGGAGTACTCGGAGGGCTCGGCCGATGGCGCTCAAAGACTGGGAGCTACGCCCCGCGGACGAGACCTATTACCGCGAGCGCACCTCGTATGTGAGACAGGGCGATCTTTTCTGCGCGATTCCGCAAGGATTTCCCTGGCCCTCCGAGGCGATCGCCCACGAGGAGGGAGAGCGCACCTTTCTCTCCGGTCCGTTCAGCTCCGGATTCGGGATGCTGGTCACCCCGACCTGCAGCATGCTCGCCCAGGGCGATGCCACCGGCTACGCACACTCGGTCCGCTCACTCGCACCGGTGATCCCCCTGGCCGAGCTGGTTGAGCGCGGAGCGGTTAAGGCGGGGGCGGTCGAGGACCTCCGCGCCCGCGACCACTTGGTCAACTACTTCTACCTGCCCGCGATTCCCGATCAGGGACTCGAGGAGAGTCTGGCGTTGATCTATGCTCCGGTGACCATCCACCACGACTACCTCGAGGATCGACGGGTCGCCCAACTCTCCGAGGAGGCGGCTGTCCACCTGAAGTACAAGCTCTGCGCCATGTACTGCGGCGAGCTCTTCTCGCACGACGACTTCGAGGACAAGATCTCTTAGTCGAGGCCCGTCTCGACGAAGGCGCCGCCGTCCTCGCCCCAATGCACGTCGCCTTCCTCGCAGCGTCCGCCGCGACCCGCCCCACAATGGATCCGGACGCGCATCACCGGGACGCGGTCGTCCGGCAGGACGGGCAGACCGAGCACCTCGACGAGACCGAGAAGGTCGAAATTCGACGGGTTCAACAGAATTGCTTTCGGGGGGCGCGCGCAGCGTTCTGCGTGCAGCTCTATGGCGGTGCGAATGTTGAGGACCGTCTGGATGTCCATTGCGGTATGCCCTGATCGGATTCCGCCGAGATGAGTCGACGGGATGAAGGAGACGCAGGAAGGTGCTTCAGGGCCCGCGAAAATCGTCGACCAACGACTTGAGCCTAGCTGTCGCCACAGACGGTCGCAGTCTGGAACGACGCCGTTCGCAGCAACATGCATCGTAAGCGAATCGGTTTCTGCCACTCGGATGCCACGAGTGGCAGAAAGCCAGATCAATCGCTGCATATTGCGACATATCCGGCGGGTTTTCGGCCTCGAAAGCCTCGTCGATCAGCAGCAGGAAATTCCTGGTAATAGCCAGCTTTTGGCGGAGTCCCCGTCGCCCAGCGACACCGAATGGTAAGGAAGGGGTCACGAGTTCGAGTCTCGTTCCGGGCTTCTAAGAAGTCGCTGCAAATGGGCTGGTTCGGCGACGATTTAATGGCGATTTGGTCTCATCACGATCCCGCCTAACTGCCACTAGATGATTGATTCCACGCCTCAGGCGACGTAGTCGACCAGGGCGCGGCTCGGTTGGCCGAGCCTGTGGTTGAGCGCGACGCAGGCCGCCAGGGCCAGAAAGCGCTGGGCGATGCGGACGCGCAGGTTGTGAAGGGTGCGGGCGCCGTGGCGCTCCAGGGTGAGGATGTCCTTGCAGGTCCAGAAGATCGACTCGA
>DASTAR010000169.1:0-38057 GCA_035712505.1 Solirubrobacterales bacterium | reverse complement strand
CGCGCCTGGCAAGCGCGTTCACAAGCGAGCTGCAGCGGCGGATTCCGCGCGCCGACCTGGACGAGCGCGACCCCGACTACATCCGCGAGAGCCTGCCGCGGCTGTGGCTCATGGCCACGCTCTGGTTCCGCGCGCGCGTGCGAGGGCTCGAGAACATCCCGGAGGAGGGATCGGTGCTGCTCGTGGGCAACCACTCGGGCGGCAACGTCACGCCGGACACGATCGTCTTCACGCTGGCGTTCAACACCTACTTCGGGGTCGAGCGGCGCTTCTTCCAGCTCGCCCACAACCTCGTGCTCGCGATGCCCGGCCTCGGCTACCTGCGCAAGTACGGCACCGTGGCGGCGTCGCCGGAGAACGCGGACAAGGCGCTGTCCTCAGGCGCCGCTTTGCTCGTCTACCCCGGCGGCGACTACGAGGTCCACCGCCCGTCGTGGGATTCCGGCAAGGTCGACTTCGGCGGCCGCAAGGGCTTCATCCGGCTCGCGCTCGCCAAGGACGTGCCGATCGTCCCGGTGGTCTCGATCGGCGGCCAGGAGACCGCCCTCTTCCTCACCCGCGGCCACCGGCTGGCGAAGGCGCTGCGGCTCGACAGGACGGCGCGGCTGAAGGTCCTGCCGATCTCGCTGGGACTCCCCTGGGGCATCAACGTCGGCGACTTCCTCGGCCACTTCCCGCTGCCGGCGAAGATCACGATTCAGGTGCTGCCGCCGATCGACGTCGTCGAGCGCTTCGGGCCCGACCCCGACCATGACGAGGTCTACGAGCTCGTCACCGACCAGATGCAGATGGCGCTCGATGCGCTCGCTGCCGAACGGCGCTTTCCGGTGATCGGATGAGGATCGACGAGCAGATCGAGGTCGCGGTGCCACCGGCGGACGTCTGGCGTTATCTCGAGGATCCCGAGAACTACCTGCGCTTCATGGCCGGCCTCACCCACTGGGAGGGGGTCGGCGACCGCGCCAACGGTCCCGGCGCCCGCTACCGGATCCTGCTCCAGGTCGGCGCCGCCGAGGTCGGTGGCCTGATCGAGATGGTCGAGTGGCACGAGCCCTTCGACATCGCCTGGCACTCCGTCACCGGCGTCGACAACCGCGGCCGCTGGCGCCTGCGCTCGCTGCCGGAAGGACGCACGCGGATCGAGTTCCGGTGGGCCTACGCCTTCCCGGGCTCCGGCCTTCCCGGCCTGGTCACCGAGCTTGCCGCCTCGCTCCCGGTCCGCCGCCAGATGCGCCGCACGCTGCGGCAGCTGAAGCAGGGGCTGGAAGAGCTCAGTGCTCGCTCTCCAGCAGGTCCCGCTGGCTGAGCGTGTAGAGCAGGCCGAGCGAGGGCAGGACGAGGACGGCGGCAGCGGCGAAGACGATGAAGACGATCGTCATCGTGGCGTCAGGAGCGGCGGCCTGGTCGATGCGGAGGCCGGTCGGCAGCAGGTAGGGGAACTGGGCTACGCCCCAGCCCCAGATCACGGCGACGACGGCGCCGGCGGCGAGCGGGCGCAGGGGGCGGCGGCCGCCGCGCAGGAGGACTGCGAGCAGGGCGGCGCCGCATAGCAGTGAGAGGATCACCAGCGGCAGCCCCTGGCTGGTGAGGCGGTCGAAGACGTAGCGCGCTTCGGAGCGCAGGGCGACGAGCCCGGCGACGGCGAAGAGGCCTGCGACCAGAGCGGCACCGAGGGCGCGGCGCTCGAAGTAGCGCTCCATCTCCTCGTCGCCGGCGCGCCGGGCGTCGCCGACCAGGAAGACGCCGGCGAGGTAGGCGCTGGTGGCGACGAACATCGCCCCGATCAACAGCGGCAGCGGCGCCAGCCAGGTCGAGAGGGCGTCGCCGTTTCCTTCGGCGGGGACGTTGCCGGCGGCGATCGCGCCGACGACCGCGCCCATGAAGAACGGCGTCATCAGCGACGAGATCGCGAACGTGGCCCCCATCGCCCGCCGCCCTTGCAGCCCTTCGATCGACTTGCGGAAGGCAAAGCCGCAGCCGCGCAGGACGATCCCCAGCGCCGCCAGCGCCAACGGCACGTAGAGGGTCGTGAAGATCGCGCTGAACGCCTCCGGGAAGGCGGTCCAGAGGACGACGAGGACGAAGATCAGCCAGACGTGGTTGGCCTCCCAGACGGGAGTCAGCGAGCGCTGGACGAGCGCCCGCGGCCGCTCTCCCCGCTCCGGCCCGCCGGCGATCAGGTCCCAGACGCCGCCGCCGAAATCGGCGCCGCCGAAGAGCGCGTAGAAGGTCGCCCCCACCCAGAGGATCGCCGCCGCGGCGTCGGCCTTGCTCATTGCTGATAGGCCTCCCCTCGTGGAGCGTAGGGGACGCCGGCCTCGGGGTCGGCCACGCCCTCGCGCCAGCGCCGCGACATCCCTCGCAAGACGAGGACCGCGATCGTCCCGATCGCCGCGTAGAGCAGGAGTACGAGGCCGAAGGTGAACCAGATCCCGCGCGCGCTGGTCACCGCTTCGGAGGTGCGCATGTAGCCCTGGACGATCCAGGGCTGGCGGCCGACCTCGGTGACGATCCACCCGCACCACAGCGCCAGGATCGCGCCGGCGCCGGTGAGCGCGACGATCCGCAGGAACCACGGCGTCTGCGGGATGTCGCGTCGCCTCCACCAGGCGAACGCCGTCCACAGGCCGAGCACGAGCAGCGCGCTGCCGATCCCGACCATCGTGTCGAACGCGAGGTGCAGCAGCGTGTTCGCCGGCGGCCGTTCGTTCTCGGGGATCTCGTTCAGCCCGGTCACCTTCGTGTCGGCGCCGAAGCCGACGAGGTAGGAGTCGAGGTCGGGGATGCCGATCCCGGCCTTGACCCCGTCGGAGGTGCAGATGCCGCCGATCCACTCGGTCTGGTGGCCGCCGGTTTCCTGGATGCACTCCATCCCGGCGAACTTGGCCGGCTGGTGGTCGGCGACTTCGCGCGCCGCGGTGTCGCCGACGAAGAGCTGGATCGGAGTGGCGATCAGCCCGATCGTCAGGGGGATCAGCAGCCCCAGCCGGTGCAGGCGGTCGCGCCGGCCTTTCAGCATCCCCGCCGCGTAGATCGAGGCGAGGAGGAAGCCGACGACCATGTAGGCGGCGAGGACCATGTGCGGCACCTCGTAGCCGGTCGCCGGGTTGATCAGAACCTTCAGCGGTTCGACGTCGGTGACCTTGCCGGCGGCGTCGAGGGTGAACCCCTGCGGCTGGTTCATCCACGAGTTCGCCGCCACCACCGAGAAGGCGCCGCCGATGCCGGTGACGAACATCGGCACGCCGGACCAGAAGTGCGGCCACGGGCGCAGCCGCCCCCAGCCGTAGATGTAGACGGCGAGGAAGATCGCCTCGAGGAAGAAGAAGATCCCCTCGATCGCGAAGGCGATGCCGAAGGCGGCTCCGAAGCGCTGCTCGAAGTGCGGCCAGAGCAGGCCGAACTCGAAGGTGAGGACGGTGCCGGTGACGGCGCCGACCGCGAAGGTGACCGCCATCGCTTTCGACCAGCGTTTCGCCAGCTCGATCGCGTCTGCGTCGTTCCGTTTCAGGCCGATGTAGTTGGCGACCAGGATCGTCGCCGGCAGCGCCACGCCGAGGCAGGAGAGGACGATGTGGAAGCCGAGCGTGAACGCCATCTGCTCCCGGGCGGCGAGCAGGTTCGAAGCCGACGCCGCCAGAGGCAGCGGGTCGAGGCGCAGCATGCGCAGGAGGCTAGCGACGTAACCGGGCAGCGACAGTGAACTCGTTCATACACGGAATCCGAGGCGCTGCGACTGGAGAGTTAACCTCGCTATAGCCAGGTTAACTCTCCAGTCGCTGGTCGTTCAGCGGCGCTGGGCGCGGTAGCGGCGGATCAGCGCGTTGGTGGAGCTGTCGTGGCGCAGCTCGGGCTCGGTCTCGGACTCGAGCTCGGGGATGATCGCCTTGGCCAGCACCTTCCCCAGCTCCACCCCCCACTGGTCGAACGAGTCGATCCCCCAGACCGCCCCCTGGGTGAAGACGCTGTGCTCGTACAGGGCGACGAGGGAGCCGAGCGTCGCCGGCGTCAGGCGCTCGGCGAGGATCGTGTTCGAGGGTCGGTTGCCCTCCATCACCCGGTGCGGCACGACCGCCTCCGCCGTCCCCTCCGCCCGCACCTGCTCGGCCGTTTTGCCGAAGGCGAGCGCTTCCCCCTGGGCGAAGACGTTCGACATCAGGATGTCGTGGTGGTTGCCGAGCGGGTTCAGCGAGTTCGCGAAGCCGATGAAGTCGCAGGGAATCAGCCGCGTCCCCTGGTGGATCAGCTGGTAGAAGCTGTGCTGGCCGTTGGTCCCCGGCTCGCCCCAGTAGACCTGGCCGGTCGCGTAGTCGACGCGGGCGCCGTCGAGGGTGACGTGCTTGCCGTTCGACTCCATCGTCAGCTGCTGCAGGTAGGCCGGGAAGCGGTGCAGGTACTGGTCGTAGGGCAGCACCGCGCAGGTTTCGGCGCCGAAGAAGTCTGCATACCAGACGGCGAGCAGGCCCATCAGCAGCGGCAGGTTCTCCGCCGCCGGCGCCTCCTGGAAGTGCTCGTCCATCGCGTGGAAGCCGGCGAGCATCTCCTCGAAGAGGGCGGGACCGATCGCCAGCATCGTCGAGAGCCCGATCGCCGAATCCATGGAGTAGCGGCCGCCGACCCACTCCCAGAAGCCGAACATGTTGTCGGTGTCGATCCCGAACTTCTCGACCTCCTCGGCATTGGTCGAGA
The DNA here is from genome assembly GCA_035712505.1 of Solirubrobacterales bacterium. Classification (GTDB taxonomy): domain Bacteria; phylum Actinomycetota; class Thermoleophilia; order Solirubrobacterales; family 70-9; genus VAYN01. The sequence continues at coordinate 33,368 of DASTAR010000169.1, read as the reverse complement.
CGGCGACGAAGTGCTTGGCGACCGCGGTCGCGTCGCCGCCGAGCCCGGCCAGCGCCCACTCGCGCGCGGTCCGGGCGTTGGTCATCGTCTCCAGCGTCGTGAAGGTCTTCGAGGAGATGACGAAGAGGGTCTCCTCGGGATCGAGGTCGCGGGTCGCCTCGGCGAAGTCGGTGCCGTCGACGTTCGAGACGAAGCGGAAGGCCATCTCGCGCTTGCTGTAGTGGCGCAGCGCCTCGTAAGCCATCACCGGGCCGAGGTCGGAGCCGCCGATGCCGATGTTGACGACGTTGCGGATCGGCTTGCCGGTGTGGCCGCGCCACTCCCCCGAGCGCACCCGCTCGCAGAAGGCCGCCATCCGGTCGAGGACCTCGTGCACCTGCTTGACCACGTCGGTGCCATCGACGACGAGCGAGCGCCCGCGCGGCATCCGCAGCGCCACGTGCAGCACCGCCCGGTCCTCGGAGACGTTGATGTGCTCGCCCCGGAACATCGCGTCACGGCGCTCGAAGACGCCGCGCTGGTGCGCGAGGCCCCCGAGGAGCATCACCGTCTCGTCGGTGATCCGGTTCTTCGAGAAGTCGAGGTAGAGGCCGGCGCCTTCGGCCCGCAGCCGCCCCCCGCGGTCGGGATCGGCGGCGAAGAGCTCGCGCAGGTGAGCGTCGCGGAGCTTCTCGAAATGGGCCTGCAGCTGGGCCCAGGCAGGCGCTTCTCGCAGCTCGCTCATCGCTCGGGAACCTATACTCCCGAGCGGGAGTTCACCCGGTCTTCACTCCGCTCTTCGACTCGATCGTCTCCAGCATCTCGTTCCAGGACTTGTTGAAGCTCTCTTTGCCCTCCTCCTGGAGGCGGGTTGCCAGGGCGGCGACGTCGACGCCGGCCTCGACGAACTCGGCCAGCACCTGCTCGGAGCTGCCGCCGTCGTTCGGGAAGAGGTCGGTCACCTGGCCGTGGTCGGCGAAGGCGTGGAGCGTCGGCTCCGGCATCGTGTTGACCGTGAACGGCGAGGCGAAGGCCTCGATGTAGAGGGTGTCGGAGGCGTCGGGGTCCTTGGTCCCGGTGCTCGCCCAGAGCAGCCGCTGCGGCCGCGCGCCCTCGTTCATCAGGCGGCGCATCCGGTCGGACTCCAGCAGCTCGTTGTAAGCGCGGTAGGCGCGGCCGCCGATCGCGATCCCGAGCCGGTTGACGAGGTGCTCGGGCACGTCCTTGCCGACCGCCACGTCCCAGCGGCTCATGAAGATCGAGGCGACCGAGGGGACGTTCGGGTCGAGGCCGGCCTCGACCCGCCGCTCGATCCCGCGCATGTAGGCGTCGGCGGCGCCGAGGTACTGCTTGTCGTCGAAGAGCAGGGTGACGTTGATCGGCACCCCGGCGAAGATCGACTCCTCGATCGCCTCGCGCCCCGCCTGCGTGCCCGGGATCTTGATGTAGAGGTTCGGGCGATCGCCCTTGGCGTGGAGCGCCTTGGCCTCCTCGATCGTCGCCTGGGCGTCGTCGGCGATCAGCGGCGAGACCTCCAGCGAGCAGAAGCCGTCGACGCCGGCGGTGCGGCGGTGCACGTCGGCGAAGAGGTCGCAGGCATCGCGCAGGTCGGCCAGGGCCAGCTCGAAGAAGACCTTCTCGCTCTCGGTCGCGCCGACGCCCTCGCCGGCCGCGGCCTTGGGAGCGACCTCGGCGATCTGCTCGTCGTAGGCGTCGCCGCCGGAGATCGCCTTGTCGAAGATCGTCGGGTTCGAGGTCAGGCCGGTGACCGAGAGGTCGCGGATATAGCCCTCCAGCACCCCTTCGCGCAGCATCGGGCGGGTGATGTTGTCGAGCCAGAGGCTCTGGCCCAGTTCGTGCAGCCGCTCGGTCGGTTTCATGCTGAGCGCCCTCCTCAGGTGGTTGGGTTCGCGACGGTGCGCCCGGCGACCTCGCGGGCGACCTCGGCGACGTTGTCGACGGTGAAGCCGAACTCGGCCTCGACGTCCTTGAACGGCGCCGACTGTCCAAAGGTACTCATACCCATGATCGCGCCCTCCCTACCGACGTAGCGCTCCCAGCCGAGGGTCGACCCCTCCTCGATGGAGACCCGGGTGGTGATCTCAGGCGGCAGCACCTCGTCGCGGTAGGACTGGTCCTGCTGCTCGAAGATCTCCCAGCAGGGGAGGCTGACGACGCGGGTCGCGATCTCCCCCTTCAGCTGCTCGTGGGCGCCGAGGGCGAGCTGGACCTCGCTGCCGGTGGCGATCAGGATCAGCTCCGGCTCGCCATCCTCGGCGTCGGCGAGCACGTAGCCGCCGCGCTGGACCCCCTCGGCAGAGGCGTACTTGGAGCGGTCGAAGACCGGCACCGTCTGGCGGGTCATGACCATGGCGACGGGGCAGTGGCTACGGCCCAGGGCGAGCTTCCAGGCCTCGGTCACCTCGTTGGCGTCGGCGGGGCGGATCACGTCGAGGTGCGGCATCGCCCGCAGGGCCATCAGCTGCTCGATCGGCTGGTGGGTCGGCCCGTCCTCGCCGAGGCCGATCGAGTCGTGGGTGAAGAGGTGGACGACCGGCAGCTCCATCAGCGCCGAGAGGCGGATCGCGGCGCGGCCGTAGTCGGAGAAGGTGAGGTAGGTCGACCACAGCGGGCGCAGCTTCGCCGTTGACATCCCGTTGCACGCCGCCGCGGCGGCGTGTTCGCGGATCCCGAAGTGGACCTGGCGTCCGTGGTAGCTGCCCGGCTCGTACTGGTCGGAGTCGCTGAGCCGGACCGAGGTCGAGTCGGTGAGGTCGCAGGAGCCGGCGATCAGCCACGGCACCCGCTCGGCGATCGCGTTCTGCACCTTGTTGGAAGCCTTGCGGGTGGCGAGCCCCTTCTCTTCGTCGGCCTCGAAGGTGGGCAGGTTGGCGTCCCAGCCGTCGGGCAGACCGCGCCGCTGCATCATCTCCAGCTGGGCGGCCTTCTCCGGCTCGTCCTGCTTGTAGGAGCTGAAGGTGTCGACCCAGGCGCTGTGGGCTTCGGCGCCGCGCCGGCCGATCACCTCGTCGAAGCGCTCGCGGATGCCGTCTGGGACGAGGAACTTGGCGTCCTTCGGCCAGCCGTAGGCCTCCTTCGTCAGTTCGATCTCCTCTTCGCCGAGCGGTTCGCCGTGGGCGGACTCGGTGTCCTGTTTGTTCGGCGAGCCCCAGCCGATGTGGCTGTCGACGACGATCAGGGTCGGGCGGCCGCGCTCGGCCTTGAACGCGTCGAAGGCGCGACCGAGCAGCTTGGTGTCGTTGGCGTCGCCGACCCGCAGCACGTTCCAGCCGTAGCCCTCGAAGCGGCTGAGCACGTCGTCTGAGAAGGCGAGCGCGGTGTCGCCGTCGATCGAGATGTGGTTGTTGTCGAAGATCCAGCAGAGGTTGTCGAGCTTCAGGTGGCCGGCGAGCGAGGCGGCTTCGTGGGAGACCCCCTCCTGCAGGCAGCCGTCGCCGGCGACCGCATACGTGTTGAAGTCGAACAGCTCGGTGCCGTAGCGAGCGCCGAGCCACTTCGAGGCCATCGCCATCCCCACCGAGGTGCCGACGCCCTGGCCGAGCGGGCCGGTCGTGGTCTCGACGCCGGTGGTCCATCGGTACTCGGGGTGGCCGGGCGTGCGCGAGTGCAGCTGGCGGAAGTTCTCTATCTCCTCGAGCGAGCAGGCCGGCTCGTCGAGCACGTTGTAGTCGGCGTCGACCTTGCGCACCCCGGTGAGGAAGAGCATCGAGTACAGGAGCATCGAGGCGTGCCCGGCCGAGAGCACGAAGCGGTCGCGGTTCGGCCAGACCGGGTTCGCAGGGTCGTAGCGGAGATGGTTCTGCCAGAGCTCGTAGGCGACCGGCGCCAGCGACATCGGCGTCCCCGGGTGGCCCGAGTTCGCCTTCTGGACGGCGTCCATCGAGAGGGTGCGGATCGTGTTGATTGCGAGCTGGTCGATGTCCTGGGTCATTAGGCCCGATCCTAGATGTTCGGCCGCTCTGCCTATCGCGCGGCGCTCAGGGCTCGATCCGGGTGACGGTGCCGTCGCCGTTATTTGCGACCCAAACGGCGTCTCCGCCGATCGCGACCGCGCCTGGTTCCGGACCGACCTCGAGCGGGTCGCCCGCGACTTCGCCGGAGCCGAGATTGATCCTGGTGACGGTGTCGTCAGCGGCGTTGGCGACCCAGATGGCGCTGGTGCCGGCGTCGATCCCGCCCGGCTTGCTGCCGACCGCCACCTGGGTGCGGACTTCGCGGAGGGAGGGGTCGATCTCGGTCACCGTCCCCCGCGGGGGATTGGTGACCCAGACGGAGCCGCCGGCGACGGTGATGCCCGCGGGGCGGGGACCGGCGAGGATCGCTTCCCCCGATTCCAGCGAGCCGAGGTCGATCCGGCGCACGCTCGCGGTCGAGGAGCTCGACGCCCAGAGGCCGCCGGCGCCGACTGCCAGGCGCAGCGGCGCGGCGCGCGGCGGCAGCTGGGTGCGGATGCGGTGGCCGCTTTCGGCATTGACGACGGCGATTCCCCTGCCGTCTTCGTCGGCGACCCAGACGCGGCGGGGCTGCGAGCTGAGGGCGATCGGCCCGGGAGCTCCGGGGATCGGGATCGCCTGCTGCTGCAGCAGCGTCTTCGCATTGAGCCGCAGGAGCTCGTGACGGCGCGGATCGGTCACCCAGAGCCACCTGCTGCCGATCGCGATCCCGGAGATGCCGCGGCGCAGCGTGACCTGCCGCAGCTGCTTGCCGCTGTCCGGGTCGAGGTGCGTCACCGTGCCGTCCCGCTCGCTCGTCACCCAGGCGCCCTGGCCGTCGGCGGTGATCCGCAGCGGCGGAGTCCCGACCGAGATCGGCGCCGAGACACTCGGTCCTTCGCTGCCGAGCAGCAGGAGGACGGCGGCGGCGATCGCGATCGCGATGACCGCGAAGCCGCCGATGATCCAGAGCGCCGCCCGCCTCCCCCGCAGGCCGAACCAGCCCCGCGAAGCGTTGGGGACGGTCGTCCGCTCGCTGCCGTCGTGGGAGAGGACGGCGGTCGGCCGCACCTCCGAGCCGGCGCCGCTGCGGGCGGCGGCGATCAGCTCGCCGGCGCTGCGGTAGCGGGCGAGGGGGTCTTTCGCGGTCGCCCGCCGGATCGCTTCCTCCACGCCCTGCGGCATCTCCGGCTCGCTGTCGGCATCGGCCCGGGCGAAAGGAGCGATCCCGGTCAGCGACTCGTAGAGGACGCAGCCGAGCGAGTAGACGTCGGCGGCGGGGCCGATCGAGTCGCCGCGCCACTGCTCGGGCGACATGTAGTGCGCGGTCCCGACGACCGAGGCGTCCCCGGTGGCGCCGCTCTCGTCGAGGGCTTTGGCGAGTCCGAAGTCCGAGAGATAGGCCCGGTCGCCTTCGACGAGGATGTTGTGGGGCTTGACGTCGCGGTGGACGATGCCGGCGGCGTGGGCGGCGTCGAGCGCGTCGGCGACCTGGCCGAGGAGGTGGAGGGCGCGCTGGGCCGGCAGCGGGCCGTCGCGGTCGATCAGCGCCCGCAGGTCACCGCCTTTGATCAGCCGCATGGCGACGATCAGCTCGCCGTCGACCTCGCGCGAGTCGTAGATCGGCACGACCGAGGGGTGGTCGAGGCGGGCGGCGAGGCGGCTCTCGCGCAGGAAACGCTCGCGGAATCCGTCGCGGTCGGCGAGCTCGCGGGCGATCACCTTCAGCGCCACTGGACGTTCCAAGCCGAGGTGGGTGGCGCGGTAGACGACGCCCATCCCGCCGCGCGCCAGCAGCGCTTCGACGCGGTAGCCGGCGACCTCGGACCCGATAGCGAACTCCCCCACCAGGCGGATTCTGCCGGACCGCCAGCCAAAGCCGTGGTTCCTTTGTCCGCTATATCCGGACAAAGGAACCACGCGATAGCCGTAGTCGCCCGAGGGCCGAAGTTGTGGTTCCTTTGTCCTGCGTAGGCGGACAAAGGAACCACGGGACTGCTGATGTTGGTTTACCGGTGCGGGACTGGCTGCCAGGTGACGATCGGGCCGATCGTCGTCGTCACTTCGCCGCCCGAATAGCCGACGACTTCCGCGTAGCTGCGGCGGCCGGTGGCGACGTCGATCACCGAGAGCGACTGTTCTTCGTCGGCTTCGGTGAAGGTCGCCACCTGCTTGCCGTCGGAGGAGAAGACGCTGTTGACGTGGGCGTTGTCCGGCAGCTCGGAGAGCTTGCGGCCCTTGCCGCCGAGCTGCTTGACCCAGAGGCCCTGGTCGCGACGGAAGAGGATCGTGCGGCCGTTGGCGGTCACATCCTCGACGTAGGCCGAGCCGGCGCCGGCGATCACCTTGCGGGGCTTGCTGCCGTCGATGCCCATCTTGTAGATGTCGGCGTACGCGGTCGGGCCTTCGCCGTTCTTGCCGCGACTGAAGACGATGGTCGTGTTGAGCACGTTGGGCGCGTACTCGTCGAGGCCAGAGGTGCTGGTGAGGCGCCGCATCTTCGCCCCGGACGGGCGGACGGTGTAGATGTCGTCGTTGGAGCCACCGCCCACCGCGGAGGTGCGGACGAAGGCGATCGTGCGCCCGTCGGGCGAGAACGAGGCTTCGTGCTCGTCGCCGGGAGAGGCGGCGATCGCGTGCGGGGAGCCGCCGTTGACGCTGACCGTGTAGAGGTCACGCGGAGCGCCGGCGGCGGTGGCGCGCTCGAAGAGGACGAAGCGACCGTTCGGCGCAACGAGCGGGCGTGAGTCCAGCTCGGCGCCGCTGGTCAGCTGCTTCTGGCCCGAGCCGTCGGCACGGATCGCGTAGACGTCCCCTTCGCGGACGAAGGCGATCGTGTGGCCGTCGGCCGAGAAGGAAGGTTCGGAGTCGGCCGGGTCTTCGGTCAGCTGGTTGAGGTGCCGGTCCTTGACCGCGAACAGGCCGCCTTCCGGCGCTTTGGTCGGCAGCACGGTTTCGCCTTCCTTGTAGATGCGGTGGTCTTCGCTGACCTTCGAGAAGACGATCGCCCCGCCGGCGGCGAAGGCGCTGGCAGGGACGGCCAGCGCGAGGAGGGAGACGAAGACGGTTATGAGGCTTCTCTTGAACATCGGGCGCTCCTTTCCGAGCGATTCGGCGTTTGCGTACACCGATGCTCGGGGTCGGAGGCGTGCGGCCCAATGACACCCGCTTCACCCACCGGGCCACGAATGGCCCAATGCGAGCCAGGCTCTCTCGCGAAACCGCAAAAGACCCGAATTATTTGGGTCCGTTGCGGTCTCGCGAAAAGACCCCCGCCCGAGGCGCTTGCCCTAGCGGGGGCGGTCGAGGCCCAGCTCGATGACGCGGGCGGCGATCTGGCGAGGGCGGTCGCGGCCGGCGTCGCCGGAGACGCCGAGCTTGACGGCTAGCGCGTCGAGGCGGCGCTGGGCGGTGCGCTCGGAGACGTGCAGCTCGGCGGCGATCTCCGCGCGGGTGGCGGGCCGGCCGGCGAAGGCGCCCTCGCTGCGGTAGGGGGCGACGAGGGCGGCGGCGGTCGCCCGCTCCTCCTCGTTCAGCGCCACCGGCGGCTCGGATGCGGCGACGGTCGCGCCCACCGGGGCGATGTCGCCGGTCTTCACTTCCAGGCGATAGCTGCCGACGATCAAAGTGTCGCCGTCCCGCAGGCGCCGAGGGCGATCGAGCGGCTCGCCGTTCAGCGCCGTGCCGTTGCGGCTGTCGAGGTCGGTCGCCATCAGCACGTCGCCCTTGCGTTCGATCTCGAGGTGGTTCCAGGACACCGCCTCGTCCTCCACCACCACGTCGGCCTCGGGCGAGCGCCCGACCACCGTCCGCTCGGCAGTCAGGGCTACGGAATGCGGCGCTTCGCCGCTGGAGGAGATCCAGAGCCGGGGTTCCACCGGCTGGATGTTCTCAGTAGCGGTAGTGGTCCGGCTTGAACGGTCCCTCTACGGGGACGCCCAAGTAGGCCGATTGCTCGGGGGTGAGCTCGGTCAGCTCCACTCCCAGCGCCGCCAGGTGCAGGCGGGCGACCTTCTCGTCCAGGCGCTTGGGGAGCACGTAGACGGCCGGATCGCCGGCGTACTGCGTGTCGCGCTTGCCGAAGAGGTCGATCTGGGCGATCACCTGGTTGGTGAACGAGTTGGACATCACGAAGCTCGGATGGCCGGTCGCGTTGCCGAGGTTCAGCAGCCGCCCTTCGGAGAGGACGATGATCGCGTTGCCGCCGGGGAACTTCCACTCGTCGACCTGCGGCTTGATGTTGATCCGCTCGGCGTCGGACTCTTCCAGCGCCGCCATTTCGATCTCGTTGTCGAAGTGGCCGATGTTGCCGACGATCGCGTTGTGCTTCATCCGCCGCATGTGGTCGAGGGTGATGATGTCCTTGTTGCCGGTGGCGGTGACGAAGATGTCGGCGCTCTCGACGACTTCGTCGAGCTTGCGCACCTCGTAGCCCTCCATCGCCGCCTGCAGGGCGCAGATCGGGTCGATCTCGGTGACGATCACCCGCGCGCCCTGGCCGCGCAGCGAGTCCGCGCAGCCCTTGCCGACGTCGCCGTAGCCGCAGACGACGGCGACCTTGCCGCCGATCATCACGTCGGTGGCGCGGTTGATCCCGTCGATCAGCGAGTGGCGGCAGCCGTAGAGGTTGTCGAACTTCGACTTGGTGACCGAGTCGTTGACGTTGATCGCCGGGAACAGCAGGTCGCCGGTCTCGGCCAGCTGGTAGAGCCGGTGGACGCCGGTCGTCGTCTCCTCGGTGACGCCCTTGACGTCGGCGGCGATCCTCGTCCAGCGCTGCGGGTCCTCCTCGAGCGAGCGCTGCAGCGTCTGCAGGACGATCTTGAACTCTTCCGATTCGGCCGAGCCGGGGTCCGGGACCGAGCCCGCCTTCTCGAACTCGACGCCCTTGTGGACGAGCAGCGTCGCGTCGCCGCCGTCGTCGAGGATCATGTTCGGCCCCTCGCCGTCGGGCCACATCAGCGCCTGCTCGGTGCACCACCAGTACTCCTCCAGCGTCTCGCCCTTCCAGGCGTAGACCGGGATGCCGGCGGCGGCGATCGCCGCGGCGGCGTGGTCCTGCGTGCTGAAGATGTTGCAGCTGGCCCAGCGCACCTCGGCTCCGAGGGCGACAAGCGTCTCGATCAGCACCGCGGTCTGGATCGTCATGTGCAGCGAGCCGGTGATCCGCGCGCCCTTTAGCGGCTGTGAGGCTCCGTACTCCTCCCGCGTCTGCATCAGGCCGGGCATCTCGACCTCGGCGAGGGAGATCTCCTTGCGGCCGAAATCGGCGAGGCCGATGTCGGCGACCTTGTAGTCCTGGGTCTCGGTTGCGGCAGCGCTGAGGGTCATCGGAGCAATGTAGCGTGCCGGTCGTGAACGCGCCCGATGACGAGAAGCGCCTCGCCGCCGAGGCCGCCGCCGGGCTCGTGGAGAGCGGGATGACGGTCGGGCTGGGGACCGGCTCGACGGTCGCGCACCTGCTGCCGGCGATCGCGCGCCGCAGCCTAAGCGACATCCGCTGCGTGGCGACTTCGGTGGCTACCTCCGAACAGGCGCGCGAGCTGGGGATCCCAGTCGAGGAGTTCGACAGGCTGGATCGGCTCGACATCGCGATCGACGGCACCGACGAGGTGACCCCCGACGGCTGGCTGATCAAGGGCGGCGGCGGCGCCCACCTGCGCGAGAAGATCGTCGCCGCGGCGGCCGCTCGCTTCGTCGTCATCTGCGACTCGAGCAAGCCGGTCGACGCGCTGCGGGGACCGGTGCCGCTGGAGCTGTTCGGCTTCGGCGCCGCCTCGACCCTGGAGCGGCTCGGTGGCGACGTCGAGCTTCGCGAAGCGCCTCCCTCCCCCGACGGCGGCGTGATCGCCGACTACCGCGGTCGCGGGCTCGGCGACCCGGCGGCGCTTGCGGCGCGCCTGGAGGCGGACCCGGGCGTTGCCGCGCACGGACTGTTCCCGCCGGAGATGGTCTCGGAGGTATTCGTCGGCAGGGATGACTCGGTGGAGGAACTGCACATCAGTCGCGTCTGATTTCGGACACATCGTCACTCCACCCTGGGGATAGTGTGCGCGTGGTCAGCGACTTCATCAGGAGGGAGAGACCCGGATGACCGACTTCAGCGGGCTGGCGATCGCCGGCCGGATTGCGACCCCGAGCGACGCCGACTGGGATCAGGCGCGGATGGCCTGGAACCTCGCCGCCGACCAGCACCCGAGCGCCGTCGCCCTGATCGAGAGCGCCGAGGACGCGGCGAAGGTTGTGCGCTTCGCCGCCGAGAACGACCTGCGGGTGACCGCGCAGGGAAGCGGTCACGGCGCCCTCTCGCTGCGCTCTCTGGAGGACGCGATCCTGGTCAAGACCGAGCGGATGCGGGGAGTCGAGGTCGACGCCGGTGCGCAGACGGCGCGGGTCGAAGCCGGGGTGCTGTCGCTGGAGCTGGCCGAAGCCGCCGCTGCGCACGGCCTGGCCTCGCTGCCGGGCACCTCGCCCGACGTCTGCGTAACCGGCTTCACCCTCGGCGGTGGGCTCAGCTGGCTGGGACGGCGCTACGGCTTCGCCTGCAACCGGGTGCGGGCGGTCGAGCTGGTGACCGCCGACGGCGAGGCGCGGACGGTCAACGCCGAGAACGAGCCGGACCTCTTCTGGGCGCTGCGCGGGGGCGGCGGCGACTACGGGGTGGTGACGGCGCTGCACTTGAACCTGGTGCCGATCGCCGACGTCTACGCCGGGGCGCTCCTGTTCCCGGCCGAGGTCGGTGCCGACGGCGTCCGCGCATACCGCGAATGGGCGGCCGGCGTCTCCGACGACGTCACCTCGGTGGTGCGATTCCTGCGGCCGCCGGACGTGCCCGACGTGCCCGAGTTCCTGCGGGGCAAAGCACTGCTGACGATCGACGGCGCCTGCATCGGCGACCAGGCCAAGGGCGAAGCCGCCTTCGCGCCGCTGCGCGAGATCGGCGAGCCGATCCTCGACACCTTCGGCCAGATCCCGGCGCCGGGCCTCTGCAAAATCCACATGGACCCAGAGCACCCGGTCCCGGGCCTGGGCCACCACCGGGTTCTGCGCGAGCTCTCCGACGAGGCGATCGACGCCTTCGTCGGCGTCGCCGGTGCGGAATCGGGCTCGCCGCTGCTGCTGACCGAGATCCGTCAGCTCGGCGGCGCCCTCGGCCGGCCGGACCCCGACGGCGGCGCCCTCTCGCACCTCGACGCCGACTGGGTGATGTTCGGCGTCGGGATGGTGATGAGCCCGCAGATGGGCGAAGCCGTGGAGGCCGGGCTCGACCGCATGCACGAGGCCATGGAGCCATGGGTGGCCGATGGCGGCTACTTCAACTTCGCCGACCGCCCCTGCGACACCGACGCGATCCTCCCGCCCGATGTCTGCGCCCGCCTCGCCGAGGTCAAGCGCAGGTGGGACCCCGACTGCCGGATCGTCGGCAACCACGCGGTGTCGCTCGACGCGGCGGCTTAGCCGGCCTCAAGGCGGGTTGGCGGCGGAGATCTCCGCAAGGCGCTTATAGGACGGGTCGTCCTCTCCGACGAGACCAACGACGGCCTTAACAGCCGTGTCGACGTCCTCCGGGGTTGCGAGAGCGACCTCCTCGATGTCGCCCCAGTCCCTGGTCCGGGCGAAGAACGACTTGAAGATCACCAACGAGGCACAGTCGAGAACAGGGATCTGCGTGCCCTGCATGTCCACCCAGACGACGCCGTTCGCAACCTCCTCGTGCAGCGGCAGGTTGTTGAGGAAGACGTCGACGGGCACGCCGTCCCAGAAGAGCCGGGCCTGCCCGACACGAACCACCTTCTCGACATCGGTCTTCTCCACCCGCACCCCCTCCGGAAGCGCAGCCAGAACGTCCGCCGCCCTTGCGGCGTCGACGAAGATGTTGACGTCGAGGTCACGGGTTCCCCGCGGCTCCTGAACGCAATAGGCCAGTGCGATGGCGCCGCCGAAGGCATGTGGCAACGTTCGGGCCTCGAGCGCCTGATGGATCGCCAAGAGCTTCTCGACGAGCTCGGCGTTCATGCAGATGCCGGCTTCGAGAGCCGATCCTTGAGCGGCGGGTACGCCATCTCGGCACGCGGGCGATACGGAAGCGCCTCCGCCAACCCGAGCACCTGGTTGAGGATCCTGCTCGCTCGCTCGGCGTCTACCGGCGGCTTGCGCTTCTCCATCCCCAGCTTCACCCCACCCGCGGCGGCGATCCGCAAAAGGGCATCCGCTCCGGGCTCGCGCCGCCCCTTCAAGTAGGCGTTCAGCACCGAACGCGGTATGCCGGCACGGCGGGCAAGTTCAGCCTGACTGAGGCCGCTCTGCTCGAGGACATCGCCAATCAGCGTTGCCGCAGACATATAAGTATGTTAGCGAATTCGCTAACGATTAGCTGGCGGCGGCTTCATCAGCCACCGCGATCATGTTGCCGTTGCGCACGCGGCCGGCTGGGATCGATTCGTCGCCGGCCAGGAGCTTTTGGAGCGCTCCGACCTTGTCGGGGCCGGTGACGAGCCAGACGATGCGGCGGGCTTCGTTCAGGGCGGGATAGGTGAGGGTCATCCGGCGGTGGTCCTGGTAGGCGGTCTCGGTCATCGCCACGCGGCGGTCGGTGACCTCGAGGACCGGGTCGCCGGGGACCAGGGAGGCGGTGTGGCCGTCGGGGCCGAGGCCGAGGTGGACGAGGTCGAGGCGGTCGGGCAGCTGGGCTTCGTAGTCGCGGGCGGCGCCGTCGAGGTCGCGCTGGGTGACCGGCATCGGCCGCAGCGCCGCCTGGTGGCCCATCGAGAGGCCGAGGACCATATGGGTGAGGTTGCGGGCCTCGTCGCCGGGCGCGGCGACGCGCTCGTCGACCTGGAAGAGCTCGGTCTCGTCCCAGGGCATCTCCTCGAGCTCGCCGAGGATCGCCAGCATCGCCCACGGCGAGCGGCCGCCGCTCATCGCGAAGGCGAAGCGGCCGCGCTCGGCCGCCGCCGCGGCCCCGGCGGCGGCGATCAGCTCGGCCGCCCGCCGCGAGGCGGCCTTTTCGTCGCCGGCCACCTCCAGCTCGATCGCCACGGCTCAGTCCTTCTTCTCGTCGTGGCCGCCGAACTGCTTGCGCATCGCCGAGAGGACTTTGTCGCCGAAGTCGCCAAGGCCGCGCGAGTAGAAGCGCTCGTGCAGCGCCGTGGTCAGGACCGGCGTCGGCACCCCCTCGTCGATCGCCGCGATCGCCGTCCAGCGCCCCTCGCCCGAGTCGGAGACGCGCCCGGTGAAATCGCCGAGGTCCGGCGATTCCCGCAGCGCCGCCGCAGTCAGGTCGAGCAGCCAGGAGCCGATCACGCTGCCCCGCCGCCAGACCTCGGCGACCTCGGGCAGGTCGAGGTCGTACTGGTAGTACTCGGGGTGGTCGAGCGGCGCCGTCTCGGCGTCGGCCTCGCGCTTGACCTTGCCGGCGTTGGCGTTCTCGAGGATGTTGAGGCCCTCGGCGTAGGCGGCCATGACGCCGTACTCGATCCCGTTGTGGACCATCTTCACGAAGTGACCTGCCCCGTTCGGCCCGCAGTGCAGGTAGCCGTTCTCCGAAGGCGACGGATCGCCCTCGCGGCCCGGCGTCCGCTCCGCGGCCTCGACCCCCGGCGCCAGGCTGGCGAAGATCGGGTCGAGCCGCTCGACCGCCCGGTCGGGGCCGCCGATCATCAGGCAGTAGCCGCGCTCGAGGCCGAAGACGCCGCCGCTGGTCCCGCAGTCGACGTAGTCGATCCCCCGCTCGCCGACCTTCCCGGCGCGGCGGATGTCGTCGCGGTAGTAGGAGTTGCCGCCGTCGATGATCGCGTCGCCGGGCTCTAGCACCGCGGCGACCGCATCGACCGTCTGCTCGGTGATTTCGCCCGCCGGGACCATGATCCAGACGGACCGCGGCGCGGTCAGCTTCGCGGCCATCTCCTCCAGCGAGGAGGCGCCCTCCGCTCCCTCCCCCGCCAGCTGCGAGACCGCATCGGGATTGACGTCGTAGGCGACGATCTCGTGGCCGTCGCGCATCAGCCGCCGCGCCATGTTGGCTCCCATCCGGCCGAGGCCGACGATTCCGAGTTCCATAAGTCCTCCGCTGTTGGGTGTGGGGCGGCGCTGCGAGCCCATCGTACTTTCACGAGTTCGCGTCAGTGCACCGTATAGGTGCATTTCCGCGGACTCGCGTCGCTTGGATAGCCTGCGGCGATGAGCAGCGCCGCCGACGTCCTCGTGATCTTCGGGATCAGCGGCGACCTGGCGAAGAAAATGACCTTCCGGGCGCTCTACCGGCTGGAGGCGGCGGGCAAGCTCGACGTGCCGATCGTCGGCGTCGCGATCGACGACTGGGGTGACGAGAAGCTGCGCCGGCACGCCCACGAAGCGATCGGCAACACGGTCGGCAGCCCCGACGAGGACGTCTTCGACCGCCTTGCGAAACGCCTCTCCTATATCCAGGGCGACTATGCGGACGCAGACACCTTCCAGCGCGTCGGCGAAGCGCTCGGCGACGCCGAGCGGCCTGTCTTCTACCTGGAGATCCCGCCCGCCCTCTTCGCCACCGTCGTCCACGGCCTCGGCGAGGCCGGCCTCGCCGAGCACGCCCACGTCGTGATCGAGAAGCCGTTCGGGCACGACCTCGAGTCGGCCCGCAAGCTGAACGAAGAACTGGCCGAAGTTCTGCGCGAGGAGCAGATCCTCCGCATCGATCATTACCTCGGCAAGGAGCCGGTGATGGACATCGCCTACCTGCGATTCGCCAACGCGCTGCTGGAGCCGGTCTGGAACCGCGAGCACGTCTCCCACGTGCAGATGACGATCGCCGAGGACTTCGGGGTCGAGGACCGCGGCCGCTTCTACGACGCGGTCGGGGCGATGCGCGACGTGATCCAGAACCACGCCCTGCAGGTGCTGGGGATCGTCGGCATGGAGCCGCCGGCCGGCAACCACCCCGACAGCGTCCGCGACAAGAAGCTCGAGCTCTTCAAGGCGATCTGCGCGGCCGACCCGAAGCGCTACGTGCGCGGCCAGTACGAGGGCTACCTCGGCGTCGACGGAGTGGAGGCGAACTCGAAGACGGAGACCTTCGCCGCGGTCCAGCTCGAGGTTGACAACTGGCGCTGGGCCGGCGTCCCCTTCTTCGTCCGCGCCGGCAAGTACCTGCCCGAGAAGGTGAGCGAGGTCTCGGTCTTCTTCAAACGGCCGCCGCGGCTGGGGGTCGGGCACGGCAAGACCCCGGAACCGAACCAGCTGACGATCCGGATCGAGCCGAAGGCCGGCGCCCGCATCCGCCTCTACGCGAAGAAGGCCGCCGAGGAGTCCTTCCAGCCGGCCGACCTCGAAGTGCTGTTCGAGCGGGCGCCGGGCGAAGACCCCGAGCCCTACGAGCGCCTGCTCGGCGACGCGATCGCCGGCCGGCACGAGCTCTTCACCCGCCAGAGCGCGATCGAAGAGACCTGGCGCGTGGTCCAGCCCCTGCTCGACGAGCCGGGGCCGGTCCATTCCTACGAGCAGGGAACCTGGGGGCCGAAGCAGGCCGAGGACCTCGTCCGCGGCACCGGACAATGGTCACATCCGTGGCTTCCGTCCGACTGATTCCCTAGCGGCGTGCTAGGTTTTCGGGGCTCCTAATTAGGGTGGCCTAATCGCCCGCGAGCTCGACGAGGAGAACCACCACCCGCATGATCCCGACTTTCGTCATCACCCTGCGAGAGGGCGTAGAGGCCTCGCTGATCATCGGCATCATCGCAGCCTTCCTGGTCAAGGAGGGCCGCCAGGATGCGATGCGGCAGATGTGGCTGGGGATCGGCATCGCCGTCGTGCTCTGCGCAGGAGTCGCCGTCGCCCTCCGGGTGATCGGCCAGGATCTGCCGGACAAGGGCCAGGAGGGCCTGGAGACGGTGATCGGGCTGATCGCCGTCGCCGCGGTCACCTACATGATCGTCTGGATGCGGCGCCATGCCCGCGGGATCAAGGCGCAGCTGCAGGGCGAGGCCGCCTCGGCGCTGGCGGCCGGCTCGACGGTGGCGCTGGTCGGGATGGCCTTCCTCGCGGTCCTGCGCGAGGGCTTCGAGACGTCCGTCTTCCTCCTCGCCGCCTTCAACGACGCGACCGACACGACCGCCGCCGGAGCCGGAGCCGTCCTCGGCCTGGTCGCGGCGGTGGTGATCGGCCTCGGCCTCTACCGCGGCGGTGTCCGCATCAACCTCACCCGCTTCTTCCGCTTCACCGGCCTCGTCCTCGTCTTCGTCGCCGCCGGCCTGCTGGCAACCGCCGCCCACACGGCTCACGAGGCGGGCTGGATAAACGGCCTCCAGGGCCAGGCGATCGACCTCTCCTGGCTGGTCCAGCCGGGCACCGTCTCCGGCTCCCTGCTGACGGGGATGCTCGGCCTGCAGCCCAGCCCCACCGTCATCGAGGTCACGGTCTACCTCGCCTACGCGGTCCCGATGGCGCTCTACGTGCTCTGGCCGCAAGGGATGCGCGTGCGCCGGCGGCGCGATCGCGTCCGCGCCGGCGGCCGCATCGGCACCGCCGAGAGCGCCGCCTAGAGCGCCTCACCTTCCGCTGTTCCTTGTGTCTGCAGAGCGGGCAGGCGACAGCTGAACACTAATCCGACTGATTCTGTAGGTCTTTGTTAGGGTGCCCTAACTCTCGTCCCAGAAGAACCTCAGAAGGAGCACCTCAAATGAACCGCAAGAAACTCTCGATTGCCGCCGGCATCGGCCTTGCGCTGGTCCTCTCCGTTGCTCTCAGCGCCTGCGGCTCGAGTGATGAAGCCCCCGCCGGAGCGAAGACGGTCCGTTTCAAGCTCACCGACGCCGGCTGCGAGCCGCACGACGCGAAGGCCCCCGCCGGGCCGATCGCCTTCGCAATCGAAAACGCCGGCACCCCCAAGGTGACCGAGATGGAGATCATGGACGGGGACAAGGTCCTGGGCGAGGAGGAGAACATCACCGACGGCCTCAGCGGCAGCTTCTCGGCCACCCTCGCAGCGGGGAAGTACACGATCTACTGCCCCGGCGGCGACGACGAGAAGGGAACCCTGATGGTCAGCGCTGAGCTGAAGGCAAAGGGCAGCTGAGGCTGAGACAGGCCGTTTGTCGCCGCGTCGCCAGCGCTAGGCGGGTGGCTGTGCGCGCAGCGTCTCGAGCTCGCCCATCAGCCGGTCCAGGTTGTGGTCCAGCGCGAGTGCCTCGCGCGGGTCGTCGGAGGGTGCACGCAGGTCAGCGGGCGTCAGCTGGACGTCCCGGCGCCGCATCACGACGAGTCCCTGCCCCCAGTCGGGGTCGGGACCCGCGAAGCCCGCTTCGGTGAGAGAGAGGATCTCGAACGCGCGACCCCAGTGGGCCCGCAGCCACCACGGTGAGTGGAAGACCATCGGGCCGCCTTTCTCCCAGGACTGGCCGGGGGCGAGCACCATCATGCCGACCCGGTCTTCATCCCACTCCTCGCCGCCGATCTCCTCAGAGAAGCCGCGCCCCATGTAGGTCGCGAGCAGAAGTCCGCCCGGTGCCAGCAGGCGGTGCATCTCCAGCAACCATTCGCTCCAGTGACGGGTCAGATGCGTGAAGACCGAGACGCAGAAGATCAGGTCGAACTTACCGTCCGGCTGGCCGAGAGGCGGCACCTCGGCGTTGGTGAACACGTGCAGCGGAGGCGACATGTTCTCCTCGAGCCATTCGATGCTCGTCCGGTCGATGTCGCAGCCCCAGAGCTCAGCACCGCCAGCTTCGGCGACGAAGTGGCGCAGGGTACGGCCCGCGCCACAGCCGAAGTCGAGCAGCTTGCGCCCCTCGATCGAGTATCCCTCCGGGAGTGCGGCGAGGAGATGTTCCTTGCTCGAGCTTCCGATCTCTTCGTACATCGCGGTCGGGTCCGGCGCCCCCTCCAGGCAGCCGACCCTCGATGCGAGTTCGAAGGGCGGCATCGGGAGGTTGAGCGCCTGCACGGAGCGAGAAAATAGCCTCACGCCTTGGAGCGTACCGAAACCGCCTCAGAGAAACCGCTTATGGTGACGCTCGATGACCGACGCTGCCGCAAGGGCCGACCGGCTATTGGCCGACCTTGGTTACGCCGAGTGGCGTCCCGGCCAACATGAGGCTGTGGTCGCCGCCCTCGAAGGCCGCGACTCGCTGATCGTGATGCCTACCGGGGGCGGCAAGAGCCTCTGTTACCAGCTGCCCGGGCTGGCGTCGGAGGAGCTGACGATCGTGGTCAGTCCGCTGATCGCCCTGATGCGGGACCAGTGGGAGAAGCTGCGGCGGCTGGGGCAGCCGGTGGCGATGATCACCTCGGGGATGTCGGATCAAGCGACCTGGGATGCGCTCGACGCGGTGCGGCGGGATGCGCGGATCGTCTACTGCGCGCCGGAGCGGTTCGGGTCGAGCGTCTTCCTCGAAGCGCTGGCTGAGCGCACGGTCGACCTCATCGCGGTCGACGAGGCGCATTGCGTCTCGGAGTGGGGGCACGACTTCCGTCCCGACTACCTGCGGCTGCCCGAGGTGGTGCAGCGGCTGGGGCGGCCGACGGTGATGGCCTGCACGGCGACGGCGACGGTGCCGGTGGCGCGGGAGATCGCCTCGCGCTTCGGGATGAAGGACCCGCTGCAGGTGCGCTCGGGGTTCGACCGGCCGAACCTCTCCTTCGACGTCGTCGCCCTCGAGGGCAAGGGTTCGACCGCCCGGCGCCAGGCGCTGCTGGAGGCAGGGCTGGCCGATCCCGCCAACCGGCCGGCAATCGTCTACTGCGGCACCCGCCGCCAGACCGAAGAGGTGGCGGCGGACCTGCGCGACGGCGGCATCGCCGCGGTCGCCTACCACGCCGGCCTCGAGCCCGAGCAGCGGACGGCGATCCAGGAGCGCTTCATGGCGACCGACACCGGCGTCATCTGCGCGACCAACGCCTTCGGCATGGGGGTGGACAAGCCCGACGTGCGCTCGGTCTGGCACGTGACGATTCCGACCAGCATCGAGGCCTATTACCAGGAGGCCGGCCGCGCCGGGCGCGACGGCCTGCCGTCGCGGGCGACGATGCTGGCGCTGAAAGCCGACCTCGGCCGCCTCGTCCGCTTCAACGAACAGCGCGCGGGCGACCCCGAGCTGGCGATCGCCCGCGAGCGCGGCTGGCGTGCCTACCACGCGATCAAGGCCTTTATCTACGGCACCGAGTGCCGCCGGCGCGCCCTCCTCGACCACTTCTCGGACCGCACCGCCGGGGCGCCGCTGGAGCGCTGCTGCGACGTTTGCGACCTGCTCGACTGGCTGCCGGACCCGGATACCGTCGCCGTCAAGAGCTCCCGTCCTGGGACCAACGCAGCCGCGAAGGCTACGGCCCCGGCGCCCGAGCTCTCCGCCGCCGACGCCCCGCTCTTCGAGGCGCTGAAAGCCTGGCGCCTGGAGGCCGCCGCCGGCAACCCCGCCTTCACGGTGGCGCACAACAAGACGCTGATCGCGATCGCCGCCGCCCGCCCCACCGATGCCGAGTCCCTACTGGCGATCAGCGGCGTCGGTCCCAGCTTCATCGAAAAGTATGCGGACGAAGTGCTCACCCTGATCGCCGAACACACGGCCGTGGCCGAAGCTGCCTGAGCCACCGTAGGCGCAACTGGAGAGTTGGCCTTCCAATGGCGAGGTTAACTCTCCAGTTGTCGCAACCGAGGTTGCAGGGGCCTGGGCAGAACCCGACCGGAAGCAGGCGGGTTGCGAGCATGTAGCTCTTCGGTGTCCGGCCTTCGGAAGTCATCTATCGCCTTCGCGATTGCCCTTGCCAGCGCCCTTGCGCTGGCGCTGCCTGCTGCGCCCGCGCTCGCCTCCGGCCTGCTCCTGCCGCCCGGGAAGAAGGTCTACTTCGGCGTCTCGGACACCGGCAACATGGCCGACTTCGGCCACTTCTCCGAAGCGGTGGACAAGCACCCGGCGGTGATCGAGTCCTTCCGTACCTGGGGCAGCGACTTCCCGGACTCGATCCGGCGCTGGCAGACCGCCCGGGCGCGGCCGATGATCCACATCTCCACCGCCGACAACAATGACGGCCACGAGATCATCTCCCTGCCGCAGATCGCCGCCGGGCGCGGCGACCGCTACCTGGTTCGCCTCAACAAGCTCTTCTTCGAAAAAGGGATGCGCGCCTACGTGCGGCCGCTGGGCGAGCCGAACCGCTGCCTCAACGTCTACGCCGCCTACGACTGCTCGGGCGCCTCCCGCGGTCCCGAACACAGTCCGGGCGCCTACAAACGCGCCTTCCGCCGCATCTACGTGATCGTCCACGGCGGCGGCACGCGGGCGGTCATCGACCGTCGCCTCCACGAAGCCGGCCTGCCGCCCCTGACCGTCGACGTCCGCGCCCTGCCGCAGGCACCGGTCGCGATCGTCTGGAGCCCGCTTCCGGCCGGCTCTCCCACCATCCCCCAGAACCGGCCGAAACACTTCTATCCCGGCTCGCGCTGGGTCGACTGGGTCGGCACCGACTTCTACTCCGGCTATCCGGAATGGGACGCGCTCAACGGCCTCTACCGGCGCTTCTCCGGCAAGCCCTTCGCGATCGCCGAGTGGGCGGTCGAAGGCGAGGACCCGAGCTTCGTCAGCAAGCTCTTCGCCTGGCTCGACGGCCACCGCCGCTGCCGGATGCTCGTCTACTACCAGGACTTCGGCACCGCCAACAGCTACCGGATCCAGAACTACGACTCGAGCCTGAAGGTCCTGCGCGCCCAGCTCCACTCCGGGCCCTTCCCCGCCTACGCGAAGGGGGCGCCGCACCTGCCGCCGCCGCCGCAGGGCGGCATCGGGGTCGACTGACAAGCGGGTCTTTAGGGACCTGAAGAATCATCCGCCCCCAATGCAGGCGATTCGACGCATCGCCGCCTCTCCGCCAGTGCTGGTGCTGGGCGGGATCATCGTCCTCGGTGCCGCCCTGCGCTTCGCCACCGTCGACCTGCAGAGCTATCGCTACGACGAGGCGGTGACCGTGGCGCGGGTCTTGCACCCGAGCCTCTTCGACACCTTCGCCGCCGTCCGCCGTAGCGAGTCGACGCCGCCGCTCTACTACCTCGTCGCCTGGTTCTGGTCGCGCCCGTTCGGCACCGGCGAGGCCTGGATGCGCTCGCTCTCGGCGCTGGCCGGGACCGCCTCGATCCTCGTCGTCTACCTGGCGGCACGGGCTCTGCCGCTGCCGCGGCGGGCGGCGCAGATCGCGGCGGCGGCGGTCGCCGTCAGCCCGGTGCTGGTCTGGTTCAGCCAGGACGCCCGCGCCTACTCGCTGGTCTTCCTCCTCACCGCGCTCTCCTTCCTCTTCTTCGCCCGCGCCCGCCGCAGCGGCAGCCGGCGCGACCTCGCCTGGTGGGCGACCTTCTCGGCCCTCGCCCTCGCCACCCACTACTTCGCCGGCTTCGTCGTCATCGCCGAGGCGGCGCTGCTGCTGCGGGGATCGAACCCGCGTGCGGTTGCCGTGGCGCTGCTGCCGATCGCGGCGATGGGAGCGCTGCTGCTGCCGATCGCCCTCGAACAGCGCCAACACGCTCACGCCGGCTGGATCGCTTCGCAACCCCGGGGCGAACGGCTGGAACGGGCGGCCGCGAAGCTGGTCGGCGGCGACAACGGCGACGAGCACGGGCGGCGGGCGACCGACCCGGTCCCGCTGGCGGTGCCGCTGGCGCTCGCGGCGGCTGCGCTGGCGCTGCTGGCGACCCTGGGCGACAGCGAGGAGCGGCGCGGGGCAGGGGTTGCCGCGACCGTCGGCGGCATCGCCCTCGCCCTGCCGCTCGCCCTCGTCCTCCTCGGCTCCGACTACGTCGACGGCCGGAACCTGCTGCCGGTGTTCGTGCCGCTGCTGATCCTCCTCGGCGCCGGGTTCGGAGTGCGGCGTGCCGGCTTGGCGGGTCTGGGGCTGGCCGCCGCCTTCTGCCTCTGCGCTCTCCTCTTCACGATCGAGATCGACCGCCTGCCGCGGCTGCAGCGGGAGGACTTTCGCAACGCCGCCGCGGAGGTCGGGCCGCTGGACCGTGGCAAGGTCGTGGTCGCCGACCGCTACTCGGCCAGCTGGCCCCTTCGCTATTACCTGGGCGCGCACCCGGCCGCGAAGCTCCCGCGGCTGCGCGAGATCGACCTCGTCGGCTCCCGCACCGCGGCCGAAGAACATGCCGCCACCCTGCCACCTGCGTTCCGCGAGGTGGAAGCGAAGCCGGTCTCCTATGAACTCACCTTGACCCGTTACCGCTCTTCGCGGCCTGTGCGGGTCCCTTTGGCTTTGCTCGAGCGTGGTGCGCTTGTCGGTGGCGGTGGGCGGGCTTCGGTGCTGATCGGCCCTTCTTCTTCTTCTTCGAGCTCTGCTTCGGCTTCGCGCTCTTCGGCTTCGCCTTCGCCGCCCTAGCGGGATGCGCGGGGGCCACCTTCGTCTTCGGCCTGATCGGTTCCAGGGCGTTGATGCTCGAGTAGCCGGTCAGGTAGATGCGGCGGCCGTCGGAGATGACCGGCGTGTAGGTGCCGGTTTTGTAGTGGAAGACCTGCTTGCCGGTCTTCATGTCGAAGCCGTTGGTCGCTTTGGTCGAGAACTCGGCGACGTAGACGATGTTGCCGACGGCCGAGAGCGATCCCACCACCTGCCCGCCGGCCGAGCGCGACCAGCGGGTTTCGCCGTCCCTGGCGTTGAGGGCGTAGACGTTGCCGTCGAAGGAGCCGATGTAGACGGTCGGCCCGGTGTGCTGGGTCTGGGCGACGGTCGGCCCGGAGTAGACGTAGCCGCCGGTCGAGTGGCTCCAGGCGAGGGCGCCGTCGCTCTGGTCGTAGCTGTAGACGCGGCCGTCGTTGTTGCCGGCGTAGACGCGGCCGAAGGCGACAGCGGGGGTCGAGTAGAACTCGCCGGTGCCCCCGAAGCCGGGGCCGAGCGAACCGCTCTGCCAGATCAGGTGGCCGTTGCCGGCGTCGACCGCGTTCATGTAGCCGCCGTAGTCGCCGACGTAGAGGACGCCGTCGCGGAAGGCCGGCGCCGACTTCACCGGCCCGCCCAGCTGCGTCGCCCAGCGGATGTTCCCCCTGCCGGTGCTGAGCGCGTAGAGGTAGCCGTTTTCGCAGCCGAAGTAGACGGTTCGGCCCAGCACCAGCGGCGAGGACTCGGCCCGCCCCGGCAGCAAGTGTTTCCAGATGATCTTGCCGGTCTTCGCGTTCAGCTTGACGATGTGGCCGGGGACGAGGTTGACGATGTAGAGGCGACCCTTGTGGTAAGCGGGCGAGGAGGCGTTGAGGCGGCCGACGTCGCGTTTCCACAGGACCTTGCCGGTGTCGGCGTCGAGCGCATAGGCGGTGCCGTTGTTGTTGACGAAGAAAAGCCTGCCGGCGGCGTAGACCGGCGGGAACTCGAGCAGCGGCTTCTCCGAGAAGTGCCACTTCAGCTTGTAAGGGGGCTTGATCCCCTTCGCCGGCAGGTAGCGGGTGCGGGCCGGGTTGAGACCGAAGAGCGGCCAGTTGACGGTCTTCGGCTTCGGCGGCGGCGGAGGCGGCCTTTCGGGATGGAACTTCTGGATCGCCGCTTCGTTGTGGACGTCGCCGGGCCGCTTGAGCAGTTCGTAGCCGAGGATCGCGACGCCGACGCCCAGCCCGAGCGCCAGCAGCACCACGGCAAGCCACCGGTTGGAGCGGTGCCAGAGGTGCTTCTCGAGGTCGCCGCTACCGCGCATCCGCGGCGCGGCGCTCGGACTCTTTCGCGACACCCCCGAGCAGCGACTTGATCGCCTGCTTGAGGGCGAGGATGACGGCGAACCCGCCGACCGGGACGGTCGGCGTCGTGTGGATCGCGTAGACGATCCTCGTGCCGCCCCCGCTGGGGCTCAGTTCGACGGTACCGACGTGGTTGCGGACCGGCAGGCCGGAGAGGATGGTGTAGGAGAAGCGGTGCGGCGGCTCGTAGGCGATCACTTCCTCGCGCATCGGTGGGCCGGCGACGGTGAGGACGCGGATCGCGCCGAGGCCGTTCGGGGCCGGCTCCCCCTCGCGCTCGAGCTCGGCCTTGCGGAGGGAGGTGATCTCCGGGTAGCGGCGGTGGTCGGTGAGGACGTCGAAGACGATCTCGGGGGGGGCGGCGACCTGCCGCTCGTAGGTGAAGCTCGCCATTGCCGCAGAAGGCTACGTGAGTCGCCAGCGCTGCGGGTCGGTGCCGTCCAGCCCCTCGACCTCGACGGCGATCGCCAGGTGATCGAGGCAAGAGAGGACGATCTGCAGGACCCAGGTGCTGGCCGCGCTCCTGACCATGTCCGGGCCGACGATGTCTTCGACGATCTCGAAGGCGGTCCGCTCGCCTTTGCCGAGCGCCTCCCGCACCTTCCCCAGCAGCTCGTCGACCTGGCGGCGGGACTCGGCGATCTTCGCCTCCGGGTCGCGGAAGGTGCGGCCGTGACCGGGGAGGACGAGGTCGACCTCGAGCGGCTCGACCCGGTCGAGGCCGGCGCGGAATTCGCCGACGGGATCGGGGCTGTGGCCATAGTCGAAGAAGAGGACGGTGCGCCCGAGCAGGTGGTCGCCGGAGATCAGCAGGCGGCGGTCGGGCTGGTGGAGGACGACGTGGGAGGGCGCGTGGCCGGGCGTCTCGACCACCTGCCAGGTGCCGAGGTCGGTTTCGACCTCCACCCCCGGGATGAGGTCGCGGTCGGGCTCCTTGAGGACGTCGATCCCGGTTTCCTCGTCGCTGCGCCGCTCGCGGTAGCGCTCCAGCGCCGCCGGCGAGACCCCGCTCTGCCGCGCCACCTCGATCCGCGCCTCCAGGGCCGCCTCGGGATCGTCGGCGAGCAGCCGCACGTGCTCCCAGTTCGGGTGCATCCAGAGCTCGCAACCGGCCTTCTCGCAGATCGCCCCGGCGAGGCCGTAGTGGTCGGTATGGGAGTGGGTGCAGACGACGAGCCGCACGTCCTCGACCCCGAAGCCGGCCTGAGCCAGCGCCAGATCGAGCTGCCGCAGCTTCCCCCTGCCCCCGATCCCGGTGTCGAACATGACGATGCCGCCGTCGTGCTCGATCGCCCAGGCGTTCCCGTGCGGCACTCCGGGCCAAGGAAGCGGAAGCCTCAGCCTCCAGATTCCCGGCAAAACCTTCTCGGTCCGCGGCGCCTCCGCTTTTCCACTGGCCACATGGCCAATCCTTTCAGCCAGGACGGCTCCTCCGGCGGGTGGCGTCGTGGGGGGACCATCTCCTGGTAGTTCAGGAGATGGTGGGTCCCCTGCGGCGACAGGACCCGCCGGCCGCTACGCCGCGCTGAACGTGGCTGGGTCCGGGCCGATCCGCTCGCCGGCGTCGAGCCGTTCGATCGCCGCCATGTCGTCCTCGCCGAGGGCGAAGTCGAAGAGCTCGAAGTTCTCGCGGATGCGCTCCGGCGTCCTCGATTTGGGTATGACCGCGTTGCCGATCTGCAGGTGCCAGCGGAGGATGACCTGAGCCGGACTGCGCTCGTGATGGGCGGCGATCGTTTCGATCGTTCCGTCTTCGAGCATGTCGCCTTGGGCCAGCGGGCTCCAGGCCTCGGTGACGACGTCGTGGTCGGCGTGCCATGCGCGCAGCTCGCCCTGCTGCAGCCGCGGGTGCAGCTCGATCTGGTTCACGGTCGGCGACTGCTCGGCCTCCCGCTCGAGCCGCTCGAGGTCCTCGATGCGAAAGTTGGAGACGCCGATCGAGCGGGAGCCGCCTTCCTCCTTGATCCGTTCGAACGCGCGCCAGGTATCGAGGAAGAGGTCGCGGCCCGGCAGCGGCCAGTGGATCAGGTAGAGGTCGACGTGACCGGCGCCGAGGCGCTCGAGGCTCTTTTCGAAGGCGCGCAGGGCCGAGTCGTAGCCCTGATCGGAGTTCCAGAGCTTGGTGGTGACGAAGACGTCCTCGCGCGGCACCCCGCTGGCCGCGATCGCCGCCCCCACCCCGGCCTCGTTGCGGTAGGCCGCGGCGGTGTCGATGTGGCGGTAACCGGCCGCCAGCGCTTCCTCGACCCGCTCCTGAATCTCCTCAGGCGGGATCTGGAAGACGCCGAGCCCGAGCTGGGGCATCTCGACGCCGTCATGCAGCGTGACTCCGGGAACCTCATTCATGTGCCATGCGTACCCACGAGCTTGACTGACCAAGCAGATCAAGGCGACGCCGGTATGCGCCGGTCAGGCTAGCTCGTCGCCAGGCCGATGGCCAGCAGCGGAAACGCGGCCATGATGCCGAGGTAGGCACCGATCGCGGCGCCCGTGCGGAGCGAGGCCGTGCGCGAGCGGGCGCCGGAGATGCAGCCGACGAGGAAGAAGACGGCGGCGATTCCGAGGCCGATCCAGAAGACGGGGGGCATTGCGGCGGCGACTTTACCGGAAGGGCAAGCGCGTCGATTTCTTCTCGGAGGCCGGCGGTGGTGCTCGGCTGCGCCGTCTCCGCAATCGGCTTCTACCTCTGGGGACACTCGCTGACCCACCTCTCGGTAAGCGAACAGTGGTGCTACGCGGCGGCGATGGTCGTCGCCCTCGCCGGGATGCCCGCCGGCAAGGCCGAAGAAGGCGTGCGCGATCTGGTCGAGGCCAAGCTCAGGAGTTCGGTCGAAGCCCTCGCGAGCGCCTGAGCCGGAAGACCAGGCGTTCGAGCGCGATCCAGAGCAGGCCGAGCAGAAAAACCGGCAGGGCGAAGAAGGCAACGACGCCGAGTCCCGCGGCGAAGCTGAGGGCCACAGCGGCGAGAAGCGCGGCGGCGATCACGTCGGCGAGCAGGGCGCGGCGGGCGCGGGCGCCGGGGGTGGTGGGCCGCGAGCTCACCGTCTCCCCTGCGCTTCCCTGCCGCCCTTGACGTAGACCGCGAAGAAGTCGCGTTCGTCGGGTTCGAGGTAGCGGGTGCTCGGCCGGAACATTTCCGGCAGCAGGTTGGAGGGTTCCTTCGCGCCCGGGTGACGGTAGGTGATGAAGCTGGTCCAGTCTTCGTTGATGTCGAGCTCCATCGCCCGCACCGCGCCCGCCCGCTGCAGGACCTTCGCCAAGGATTCGACCGTCTGGTAGTTGGCGGCGGCGTAGATCAGGTTGCCGCGTTCGTCGACGCCGAGGCCCGAGCGCCAGACCCTGATCGCGTTGTTGACCGTCGCCCCCCATTCAGGGCCGTCGCTGAGGTTGGGGTTGAGCTTGCCTTCGTCGATGATCGGCGGCAGGTTCTGCTTCGCGAAGACGATCTTCGGGTTGATCCGTTCGCCGTTCTCCCAGGGGCGGATGTCGAGTCGGCCGTCCCGGTACTCGACCAGGGTCGCGATCCCGTTCACCATCGGCGCCAGCACCTGGCCGTGGTAGACGAGGCCGGCGTTGGAGGTTTCCAGCGGGAAGCCGCCGTTGAAGGTGGCGGCGATGCGATCGCGCTTGGAGGGCGGCACCTCCGCCGGCCCGCGGTCTTCCAGTTCGGGCGGCTCGGCCAGGCCGGGGACGTATTCGAGGTGGGTCCGCCCCGTGTCGATCCAGGCGACCCCGGCGACGAACTGGGGATATTCGGGGTCGCTGCGGAAGGTGGTGAGTAGGACCGGCGGTCGCTTGCCGGCAGTGGCGGAGGCGGGCTTCCAGACCCCCTCCCCAGGCAGCGCCGGGTGGATCAGCGGCACGACTCGCGGCGGCCGGTAGATGTGGACCTCCGGTTCCGCGCCTTCGGCGTCCGCGGTGGCGACGCCGACGCGCGGCAGCGACCTCAGCGGCGGCCCGCCCTTCGAGGGTGCGTTGAGTTCGTAGTACCAGTTCTCGACCTGGGAGACGAGTGGGTTGCCGCCATGGGCTCGCACCCACTCGACCGTCGCGATGTTCCAGCTGACGTTGCGGGGCCGGCTGAGCATGCGGACCCAGGAGACCGCGACCGGGACGAGGCAGATCAACGCCGCAATCAGGACGATGCGGCGGGCGCGACGCCAGGGCGGGATGGCAGGGACTTCGCGGCGGCTCATTCGGTTAACGACGCTCGAATGATCCACGCCGGTACTAAAGCGAACCTTACGAACCCTGATGTAAGGGGCGACCCGTTAGGTTGCCCCCATGCGCATCCTCGCCTTCAGCGACCTGCATCGGGATCTCGAGCAGGGCGCGCGGCTGGTCGAGATGTCGGCCGAGGCCGACGTCGTGATCGGTGCCGGCGACTTCGCATCGGTGCACGAGGGCCTGGAGGAGACGATCGCCGCGCTGTCGGCGATCGAGACCCCGACCGTGCTCGTTCCCGGCAACAACGAGACGGTCGACGCGCTGCGCGCGGCGGTGGCCGGGTGGAGCGCCGCGACCGTCCTCCACGGCGAGGGCACGAGCCTCGACGGCATCGAGTTCTTCGGCCTCGGCGCCGGCATCCCGGTCACGCCCTGGGACTGGAGCTTCGACCTCGACGACGAGGCGGCGACGGAGATGCTGACCGCCTGTCCCGAGGAAGCCGTCCTGGTCCTCCACTCGCCGCCGAAAGACCACTGCGACAGCGCCGGCGCCGGCGGGAGCTTCGGCAGCCCCGCCCTCCTCCGCACGATCGAGGAAAAGCGCCCCCGCCTCGCCGTCTGCGGCCACATCCACGAGTCCTGGGGCTGCGAGAGCCGGATCGGCCCCACCCCGGTCCGCAACCTGGGTCCCAAAGGCACCTGGCTCGAGGTTTGAGCTACCGCATCCTCAAAGCGGTCGATGCCTTCTGGCAGCGGTCGAACCAGATGCAGACGCCGAACACCGACCTCGGCGGACAGCTGAAGGCTTCGGCGCTGGGGGCGCGGATGTGGCGGGTGGAGCCCGGGAAGGCATCGACCTACCACCGGCACTTCACCCAGGAGGAGCTCTACGTCCTGCTCGAGGGCGAAGGGCGGGTGCGGATCGGCGGCGAGGTGCTGACGCTGCAGCCGCTGGACGCGCTCCTGGTCGAGCCGGACACGCCGCGGCAGCTCTTCAACGACACCGAGGCCGACCAGCTCTGGCTCGTCGTCGGCGCCCCGCGCGAAGCGATCACCAGCACCCTGGAGATGAGCGAGGAGCAGCTGCGCCAGATGTACCCGGACGGGCCGAAAGCGCTGCCGCCGGAGCTCGGCGGCGGGCAGGCCGACTAGAGCGCCAGGGAGATCGGCTCCTCGAGCAGGGTCTTGACCCTGGCGAGGAACTCGGCGCCCTCGGCGCCGTAGAGGATGCGGTGGTCGCAGGCGATCGTCGCCTTCATCAGCTGGGCGGGGACGACCTCGCCGTCGCGGACGGCAGGGGCTTCGCGGATCGCGCCGACCGAGAGGATCGCCGCCTGGCCCATGTTGATCACCGCCTCGAAGGAGTCGATCCCGTACATGCCCAGGTTGGAGACCGTGAAGGTGCCGCCCGAGAGCTCCGGCGGCGTCACCGATCCGTCGCGGACTTTGGCGGCCACGGCACGCGTCTCTTCGGCGATCCGCCGCAGGCCCTTCCTGTCAGCGTCGAAGATCGTCGGCACCACCAGCGCCTCCTCGGCGGCCACCGCCACGCCGACGTTGACGCGCGAGTAGAGCTCGAAGCGCCCGTCCCGGTAGGCCCCGTTGGCTTTCGGGAACTCCCGCAGCGCGATCGCGGATGCCTTGACCACCAGGTCGTTGAAGGAGGGCACCACCTCCCCCTTCCGCGCCCCGCCCTTCAGCGCCGCCCGCGCCTCGACCGCCTTCCCCATGTCGATCTCGATCGTCAAATAGAAGTGCGGCGCGGTCGCCTTGCTCTCGGCCATCCGCCGAGCGATCGTCTGCTGCAGCTTGTTCAGCTCCCGGACCTGGGTCTCACCCTTGGCGGTCTCGACCGAGGGACCAGGCGCTGGGGCAACGGGACCCGCCCCCTCGGGCTGGGTAGAGGGGGTGGGTCCCGTTGAAGGCGCCGCTCCTTCCACATCCGACTTAACGATCCGCCCCCCAGGCCCCGAACCCTGCAACTGAGACAACTCCAGCCCTCGCTCCTTCGCGAGCCTTCGGGCAAGCGGCGACGCTTTAACCCTCTCCCCATCCTCGGAGACCGGGGCGGCACGACCTCCGGCGTCAGCCTCTTTCTGTTCTCCCGTGGGTGACGTCGTAGGGGGGACCATCCCCTGCGTAGTTGCAGGGGATGGTGGGTCCCCTGCGGCGGCAGGACCCGCGGGACGAGCGCTCTCGTCTTGAGCCGGAGAACCCCCAGCCCCGTTCTCCCCGATCCGAGCAATAGGAGCCCCGATCGGAAGCGTCTCCCCCTCCTGCGCAAGGATCTCCTGGAGGGTGCCCGCGACGTCTGCTTCGTAGGCCATGTTCGCCTTGTCGGTCTCGATTTCGACCAGCTCGTCGCCGACCGCGATCTCGTCGCCGACCTGCTTCAGCCAGGTCAGGATCGTCCCCTCCTCCATCGAGTCGGAGAGGCGGGGCATCACCACCTCACTCACGGGGCAGCTCCATGCCTACAGGTTGCCACTTCCCCCCGCCGGTCCTCAGCGCTGCACCAGGAAGGCGCCGCGTAGGAGCGAGGCGGCCGCGGCGCGCAGGACGTCGGCGCGCAGCGCGCTCATCACTTCGGCCTGGCGCGCCTGCAGCCGTCCGACGGTCGCAATCGGTTCGACTTCGGGCCGCGGTTCCCCCGCCGCGGGTTGCGGTGGCGCGCTCGCCCGCGCCTGCTCGTAGGCGAGGCAGCCCTCCACCCCCTGCGCAATCAGCTGCGCCCGGTATTCGGCCCCCGCTTCGATCGGGTGCAGGTCGTCGGCCTGCATCAGCTCTGGATGGGTGGCGACGAAGGCGTTCCATTCGGGCACCTGGGTCCCCGGGCGGGAAGCGGCGAATTCGGCGACGACCCGGTTCTTGCCGGCGTCCGAGACCCCGCCCGGGTGCAGGCCGTGGATCGTCGGCACGACCATGCAGCGGTTGCCGACGATGCCGGCGACCTTGGCCAGGTTGCCGGCGAGGATTTCCGGATAGGACGGGTTGTCGTTGGTGCCGGCGTCGAAGACGATCACCGAGTCGGACGGTTCGTAGCTTTCCCGGAAGAGGTCGAAGATCTGGAAGCTGTTGTAGCCGCCTTTGGCGTTCACCACCAGTTCGACCCCCGGCAGATAGCGGCTGAGGTGAGGCGAGGTCAGTTCCTCGAGGCTGTCCCCGACCACCAGGACCTTTGGCGCCGCAGCGGCCGGAGCAGCGGCCGAGGCCAGCACCGAAAGCGCGAGCCCGAACGCCAGCGCGGTCCTCCCGAGGCCACCGATTCGCCGCACGAGACGGGTTTCTACACGACGTAGACTGCCGCCGTGCCCGCCGCCGCCCGCTCTCAGCTCGCCGGCTGCGCTCTGCTCGCCGCGCTGCTGCTCGGCGGCTGCGGCAGTGGCGGACCCGGCCGGGCAGGTACCGCCGCCCCGGCCGCCGCCAGCGAGGCCGGGGCCGGCGGCGCCAGGGGATCCGCATCGCGCCAGGAAAAGCAGCGGGAGAAGTCCCCGGGCGCCGACCCCTGCCAGGGCCGGCTCGGCAGCTTCGTCGCCGCGATGGACTCCCTGCGGCGCCGCCTCGCCGTCGGCGTCACCTTTGACCAGTACCTGGCCGAGGTCCGCGGCATCCACGCCATCTACCGCAGGATCCCGATCGAACGGGTGGAGATCGTCTGCCTCAGCGCCGTCGGCACGGCGGCCGAGCAGGCCTTCAACCGCTACATCGAGGCGGCCGACCACTGGGGCGAATGCGTCTCGGAAGCCGGCTGCACCTCGGAAACGGTCGAACCCATCCTCCAGCGCCGCTGGCGGATCGCCTCCCGCTTCCTCTCCGAAGCCGACGAAGGCCTCGACGCCAGCGCCCCCTGAAAGCACCGGGGCCGCCTCGCGCGACGCCTTGTACGCGGAGGCCGCCCGGGGGCGGCCTATGCGCGGAAGCCGCCCCCTCGGGGGCGGCTTCCGTCTGGTGCATGGAAACGAACGCGGGAACGGCTATCGGGCGGGACAAGACCCGACTCCCTGCGAATCGCCGGTGCCCGGGGTGGATTCCGCCGGGCGCCCGAACCAGTGCGGCGCCTAGCGGCCCTGCACCTCCAGAGTCCCGTCAAGCATGTGATTCAAGTTAGGACCACCTCCTTTCTCTGGTGAGGTGATTGAAGCAGACCCGGAGGTCGGGCTCGGCTGCCGGCGCGGCCAGGCGCGCGCCGAGGTTTCGCCGATCGCCCTAGGCGTTCTCGGGGCTCATCTCCGGCGGCAGCTCGTCGCCGAGGATGTCCTTGCCGCGGCGCCTCTGCCAGCGCCGCCAGGCTTCGAAGCCGAGGCCGACCGCCATCGCGCAGGCGAGCGAGCTGGCCAGCGGCAGCCAGAGGTTTTCCTTGAAGGTCTCGCCGCCGAGGTAGCCGAGCATCGATACGTAGACGGCCCAGAGCACGGCCGCGAAGGCATCGGCGGCGACGAACTGGCGATAGGGCATCTCCAGCGTGCCGGCGGCGAAGGTGGTGGCGGTGCGGCCGCCGGGGATGAAGCGCGCCACTCCGATCAGGATCGCCCCCCTCCGGCGCAGCGCTTCCTCGGCCCAGCGAAGCCGCGCCTGCCCCTTCTCGCCCTTGAAGAGGCGATCGGCGACCGGATCGCCGATTTTGCGTCCCAGCCAGTAGCAGAGGTTGTCGCCGAGGAAGGCGCCGACGGCGACCAGTGGCACGATCAACCAGATGTAGAGGTCTCCCTGCGCTGCCAGGACCGAGGCGGTGATGACGATCGTCTCGGAGGGGATCAGCGGGAAGAGGACGTCCGTGCCGCAGGCGACGAAGACGATCAGGTAGGTGACGGCGCTGTGGCCGACTTCCTGGGTGAGCCAGTCGAACACACGCCCCAGTTACCCGGATAGGGCAGGTTTACCAATCGCCCGGCGGGTATTGAAGAGGCATGTCAATCGGACTGATCGTCGTCATCTTCGTCGTTGCGGTCGCCGTGCTTGCACTCGTCGCGATCGCCACGCAGAAAGCCAGGAAGCGCCGCGAGCTCGAGCGGATGCGCCTCAGCGAACAAGCCGGGGGGCACCGGCACGAGGCCGAGGCCCACGCCTCCAAGGCCCAGAAGCACGAGGAGACCGCACGCGAAGCCGCCGAACGCGCGGAGCGGGAGCGGGAGCTCGCCGAGCACCACGGGGACAAAGCCGAGAAAATCGAGCGCAAGCTCTGAGCGCGCGCCGGGACTGGAAGGGGAGCTAAGTGCTGATCGGAGCCGTAATCGCCATCTGCGTCATCCTGGCAATCCTGGGGTTCCTCGTGCCGAGCCTGTCCAACCGCGCCCAGCGCGGCAGCGACAAGGGCTTTTCGATGGGCCAGCGGGCGGGCAGCAAGGCGCCGGGCCCGATCGGCCGCCTGCTGAGCAAGTCGTTCGGCAAATCCCAGCGCGCCGCCGACAAGAGCCACTCGGCCGGCAAGGGTGCACGCGAGAAGCTGCCCTTCTAGTGACCTGAGTCATTGATCCGCTGGCAGTAGGAGGCGAGGCTGTCGAGGATCTCATCGGCGCTCTTGTGCCAGACGTAGGGCTTGGGCTCGTCGTTCCAGTCGGCGATCCAGGTTCTGATCGAGGCGACGAGATCGC
>DASTAR010000168.1:0-5154 GCA_035712505.1 Solirubrobacterales bacterium | reverse complement strand
CCCGCGAAGCCTCATCGGCGATCCCCGCAACCTCAGCCCCGTAATACCGAGGGTGAGGCACGAAGTTTTGGAGGATCACCTCTTGGAGATGACCGTGGCGGGCGTGGCTAGCGGCGAGAGCTTCCAGCGATTCGACCCGCTCATCCTCGGTCTCGCCGATGCCGACGAGGATGCCACTCGTGAAGGGGATCTTCAGCTCGCCTGCCGCTTCGATCGTGGCGAGTCGTGCAGCTGGGTGCTTGGTCGGAGACCCGGCGTGAACCGTCTCCATCAGGTGCTCGGCGGTGGACTCGAGCATCAGGCCCTGCGAGGCCGTGACCTCTCGCAGGCGAGCCAGGTCCTCCTTGGTGAGGACACCGAGGTTCGTATGGGGAAGCATGCCTCGCTCGAGGGCACGTTCGCAGGCCCAGACGACGTAGCTGGTGAAGTCCTCGTGGCCCCAGGTCTCCAGCCGCTCTTTGACGATCGGGTTGACCTCCGGCCGCTCCCCGGTGAGGACCAGCAGCTCCTTGGCATTGCGTTTCAGCGCCTCGTCGAGCTGCCGTTCGACGTCGTCGGGCGCGTGGACGTGGGCCTGGTGGGTCGCGAAGGCGCAGTACTTGCAATAGCACTGGCAGGTCCGGGAGAGGGAGAGCGTGTAGTTGCGGGAGAAGGTGACCCGGCGCACGCCGCTCAAGCTACTGCACCCGCGCAGCTGGCACGGCTGGCCGCGGACGCGCCGGGTCCCGAAAGCAAAAGCGCCACCCGGGCGGGTGGCGCTTTCGAAGCTCTTGGCCGGCCGGCCTCAGTCGGCGGGCTTGTCGCTGGTCGGCGTCGCCCGTTTGGGGACCGGCGGCCGGACGTGCTCCGGCGGTTCGGTCGGCGGCAGGCCGCCCGGCTCGAGGACGAAGCGGTAGACCGCGGCTGCCAGGAGCGAACCGACGATCGGGCCGGCGAGGTACGGCCAGACGCCGCCCCACTCGTTGCCGACGAGCGCCGGGCCGAACCAGCGGGCCGGGTTGAAGCTGCCGCCGGTGAGGGGGCCGCCAACCATGACGATGAACCCGAGGGTCGTGCCGATCGCCAGCGGCGCCCACTCCTTGAAGCTCTTCTCCGAGTAGACGGCGGTGAGGATGACGAGGACGAGGACGAAGGTGCCGATCCCCTCGACGACGGCGCCGGCGAAATTGCCGGCGAGGAGGCCGCTCACCTGCGCGGCGCCGTAATGGGTGGCGCGCCCCTCGTCCAGCAGCAGTCCCTTCGCCAGCAGGGCACCGAGAACGCCTCCGGAGAGCTGGGCCAGGATGTAGATGACCCCGTCGAGCGGGCGGATGCGACGAATCGCCAACGCCCCCAGCGTCACCGCGGGGTTGAAGTGGCCGCCGCTGACGACGCCGAACATGACGATCAACCCGAACAGCAGGAACGCGTGGACGAGGCCGACGACGGCGAAGTCGGAGCCGAACTGGGCCTGACCACCGGTCGAGACAAAAAGGATTACGACGGTGCTGATGAAGAAGACCAGCAGCAACGTGCCGATCAACTCAGCCAAATATGCGGCCAGACCTCTTTCCTGCACTCTTTCCTCCTCGATTCCCGTGATCTAGGTAAGCGGCGGCAGTCTACTCACAAACGGTGGATGAAATAGGTTCCCCGGCTGATGAGGTGGGCTGTCGCGCTGCTGGCGGCCGCTCTCGTGCTCGCCGGCGCCGCCGGCTGCGGGGGAAGCGGTGCGGAACCGGGCGCGCCGAAAGGCGCGACGCTCGTGCTCGATTTCGTCCCCAACGCGGTCCACAGCGGCATCTACGCCGCCGAGGCCGAAGGCTTCTACCGCAAAGCCGGAATCGACCTGAAGGTGCAGCCCCCGGGCGAATCGACCGACGCCCCCAAGCTGCTCGGAGCCGGCAAGGTCGAGTTCGCGATCCTCGACATCCACGACCTCGGGATCGCCCGCGAGAAGGGCATCCCGCTCGTCGGCGTGATGCCGATCGTGCAGCGGCCGCTGGCCGCGGTGATCGCCCGCGGCGAAGGGCCGGTCCACAGCCCTCGCGACCTCGAAGGCGAGCGGGTCGGTGTCAGCGGCCTCCCGTCCGACGAAGCCGTCGTCGACTCGGAGGTCGAAGCCGACGGCGGCGATCCGAGCAGGGTCGACGAGGTGACGATCGGCTTCACCGCGGTCCCCTCCCTGGCCGCCGGCAAGGTCGAAGCCGCGACCGGCTTCTGGAACGCCGAGGCGGTGGCGCTGCGCGAACGGGGCGTCCCGATCCGCGTCTTCAAAGTCAACGACTTCGGCGCTCCCCCCTACCCCGAGCTGGTGCTCTGCACCTCCGAAGCGCTGCTGAAGAGCGACCCGCAGCTCGTGGACGCCGTGGTCTCGGCAACCCGCAAGGGCTATGAAGCGACCGAGGAACGCCCCGAAGCCGCCCTGAGCGACCTGCTCGCAGCCAACAAGAGCCTCGGCCTCAGCCGAGCCGAACAGAAGGCCCAGCTGAACGTGCTGCTCCCAGACCTACACCCCGAACCTTTCGACCCATCCGTCCTCCAAGCCTGGGCGGCCTGGGACCTCCAGCACCATCTGCTGGAAAAGCCGCTAGACGTCAAGCAGGCGTTCGACCAGAGCGGGTAGTTCGCGGGCCATCCGCGAGCGCGGTACGACCAGGTCCACCCCGGCCGCTTCGGCGGTTTGCCTCGTTGCCACGTCCACGTGCGAGTAGTAGCCGAGGACCGGGATGCCGAGCCCGACCAGGGCCTCCGGGCTCTCGGCGTCGAGGTCGGCGACGATCAGGTCCTTGCCGTCCCAGGTCGTCTCCTCGATCGCCGGTGCGGTCGTGACTTCGTGGCCGGCCGCGCTCAGCTGCGCCTCGACTTTCGACCCGAGCATCAGATCGGCGGAGATGCTGAGAACGCGAGCCACCCTGCCCTCCTACCCGCTGGAGCTACAGCGCGCGGCGCTGGCGGAACTCTTCGCGGACGCTCTCCGGCCGGCCCCACATCTGCACGACCTCCGAGCGCCCCTCGCGCACCTCGGCGACCCGCAGCCGGCCGCTGACCCCACCCGCGTCCAGCTTCTCCAGCACGCCCTTCACGGTCTCCGCCGCTGCCGCATGACCAAAGCTCTGCGCGACCAGCAACCGCCACTGCCAGCCGTCCGCCCGCGGGTGCTGGTAGACCTGCGCGTTGACCTGGCTCAGCGCAACGGCAGTGTCGACGTACTGCGACATGTCATCGATGCGCAGGTCGCACTCCAGATCCGTCCAGTCCGGCGGCAGCGTCTCGAGGACCTGCTGGAAGTCGGCAGCCAGCGCCATCTGACGAAGCGTAGTGGAGAGGGACCTCCGACCCCCTAAACAGCCAGTTGGACCAGCAGGAAGGCGTTGAGGGCGATGATCAGGGCCGCCAGGGCTCCTGCTATCGCAGTCAGCCACCTCGGGTTGACCAGCTCGCCCATGATCTTCTCGTTCGCCGCGATCATCAGCAGCGGGACGAGGGCGAAGGGGATGCCGAAGGAGAGGACCACCTGGCTGCCGACGAGCGCGTTGGTCGGGTCGAGGCCGATCGCGAGGACCAGCAGCGCCGGCGCCAGGGTGATCGCGCGGCGCAGGAAGAGCGGGATCTGGCGCTCGACGAAGCCCTGCATCACCACCTGCCCGGCCATCGTCCCGACCGAGGAGGAGGCGAAGCCGGAGGCGAGGAGGGCGACGCCGAAGATCGTCGCCGCTTTGTCCGAGACCAGCGCCTGCAGGCCTTCGTAAGCGCCGCCGATCGAGTCGACGCCGGTGAGGCCGCTGCTGTGGAAGAGGGCGGCGGCGACGATCATCATCGCCAGGTTGACCAGCCCCGCAAGCGAGAGCGCGATCACGACGTCGACCTTCTCGAAGTTGAGGATCCGCCGGCGCTCGGCCGCGTCGCGGCCGACGATCCGCCGCTGGGTCAGCGCCGAGTGCAGGTAGATGACGTGCGGCATCACCGTCGCGCCGATGATCCCGGTCGCCAGCAGCAGGCTCTCGCTGCCGGCGAACCCCGGCACGACGAGGTGCTTGGCGACTTCGCCCCCGCTCGGGCCGGCGTCGAAGAGCTCGTAGACAAAGGAGGCGACGACGATCCCGACCAGGACCGTGATCCCGGCCTCGAGGCGGCGGAAGCCCGCCTGTTGCAAAGCGAGGATCGTGAAGGCGCCGATCCCGGCGAGGATCCCCGCCGGGAACAGCGGAATCCCGAAGAGGAGGTTGAGGCCGAGGGCGGCGCCGACGATCTCGGCGACGTCGCAGGCCATCGCCACCAGCTCGGCCTGCAGCCAGAGGCCGATCGTGGTGCGGCGATCGAAGCGCTCGCGGCAGAGCTCGGCGAGGTTCCTGCCCGTTGCGATTCCGAGCTTCGCCGACTGGGTCTGGACCAGCATCGCGATCAGGTTCGCCGAGAGGACGACCCAGAGCAGCAGGTAGCCGAACTTGGCGCCGCCGGCGATGTTGGTGGCGAAGTTGCCGGGGTCGATGTAGGCGACGGCGGCGACGAAGGCCGGGCCGAGGAAGGGCAAGACGCGGCGGAGGCCGCGGTGGTGGCCGTCGAGCGAGCGGTAGGCGGCGACGGCGACGGCGGCCTCGCCGGGAAGGACGTCCTCGGGGCTGACGCCGCGCGCCCGCAGCTCGGCGGCGACCGCTTCGCCCGGTGGCGGCGGCTTCACGCCTTCCCCCAGCTCGGCGGCACCAGGTCGGGGCCTGGGATCGGCGTCCCGTGCGGGTCGTGGCGCGGTTCGCCGAGCTTCGCCGCGATCAGCGCCTCCAGGTCCTCGGAGATGTAGTGCTCGAGCACCTCCGCCTCCTCGTGGACGCGGTCCTCGGGCATGCCCAGGGCCTCGGAGAGATAGGCCTCGATCAGCCGGTGGTGGCGGATCACCTCCAGGGCGACCTTCTCCCCGGCGGGCGTCAGGCTCACGCCCTTGTAAGGGAGGTAGTCGACGAGGCCGAGCTCGGCGAGCTTCTTCAGCATCGAGGTCGCGGTCGCCGGGGTCACTTCCAGCCGCTGCGCGACCTCGCCGTTTTGGACGAGGCCGTCGCGCCCGGAGGCGATCGCGTAGATCGTCTTCGCGTAGTCCTCGATCGCCTGGGAGTTAGACACGTCTAAAAAGGGAGTTTAGACATATCTAAAAACGACTGGGCGGGCGGGGGGGGGGGGGGG
>DASTAR010000167.1:0-8162 GCA_035712505.1 Solirubrobacterales bacterium | reverse complement strand
TGGCCGAAGCGACGAAGCTGAAGGGGCTGGTGAGGACCTCGTCGCCCTCGCCCCAGCCGAGCATCCGCACGCCCAGGTGCAGCGCGGTGGTGCCGCTGGAGGTCATCACCGCGTCCTCGACCCCGAGCCAGGCGGCGAACTCGCGCTCGAAGCGCTCCCCCATCGGACCCAGCGAGAGCTGACCCGAGCGCAGGACCTCGAGCACCAGCTCCTCCTCGCGCGGGCCGATTTCCGGCTGGGCGAGGGGGATCTGAGGTGCGGCTTCGCCCGACATCACTGGAAGGCGTACTCCAGCGAGTCGACCAGGGCCTCCCAGGAGGCCTCGATGATGTTCTCCGAGACGCCGGTGGTGCCCCACTCGCGCTCCTCGTCGGCGGAATCGAGGAGAACGCGGGTGACGGCGCCGGTGCCATGGGCTTCGTCGAGGATCCGCACCTTGTAGTTGGTCAGCTCGACGTCAGCCAGGTGCGGGTACTTGCCGGCGATCGCCGCCCGCAGCGCCTTGTCGAGGGCATTGACCGGGCCGTTGCCCTCGGCCGCCTCGAAGTAGCGGTCGCCGTCGACCTCGACTTTGACCGTCGCCTCGGTGGTCACCTCGCCGCCGGCGTGCTTTTCGACGACGACGCGGAAGCTCTCGAGCCGAAATAGGGGCTTGTACGTACCTGCCTCGCGCCGCAGCAGCAGCTCGAATGAGGCCGGGGCGGCCTCGTAGTGGTAGCCGCGATGCTCCTGCTCCTTCAGCCGCTGCACGGCCCGGGTCGCCGCCTGGTCGTCGAGCTCGATTCCGGCGTGATCGGCCTGGCTGCGGATCGTCGCCTTGCCGGCCAGCTCTGAGGCGAGGACGTCGCGCTCGTTGCCGACCAGGGCCGGGTCGAGGTGCTCGAAGGTGCCGGGGTCGGCCTCGACCCCGGCGGCGTGCATCCCCGCCTTGTGAGCGAAGGCGTTGCGACCGACGTAGGGGCGGTCCGGGTCCGGGGTCAGGTTGCAGAGTTCGTCCAGGTAGTGGGCGGTCGGGGTCAGGCTCGCCAGCTGCTCCGCGCCGACCACCTCGAAGCCCATCTTCAACTGCAGCGCCGGCAGGATCGTCGCCAGGTTGGCGTTGCCGCAGCGCTCGCCGTAGCCGTTGACGCAACCCTGCACGAGCCGGGCGCCGGCCTCCACCGCGGCGAGCGAGTTGGCCACCCCGCAGCCGGAGTCGTCGTGGGTGTGGATTCCGACCTCGACAGCGTCGCCGAGCGCCTCCACGACCACCGCCGTCGCCTCGGCGACGTAGCTCGGCAGGCTGCCGCCGTTGGTGTCGCAGAGGGTGACGTTCTCGGCGCCCGCCTCGGCTGCGGCCGCCACGCATTCGAGCGCGTAGGCGCTGTCTTCCCGGTAGCCGTCGAAGAAGTGCTCGGCGTCGAAGATCGCGCGCTTGCCCTCTTCGCGGCAGAAGGCGATCGAGTCGGCGACCATCGCCAGGTTCTCGTCCCGGCTGGCGCGGAGCACCTTCTCGACGTGGAGCGGCGAGCTCTTGCCGACCAGGCATACTGCGGGCGCGAAGGACGAGGTCAGAACGCCCAGCGCCTCGTCCTCGGCGGCGGCGCGGTCGCGCCGCCGCGTCATCCCGAAGGCGACGATCGTCGCGTTCTCGAACTCGACCTCCGCGAGCCGCTCGAAGAGCTCGGCCTCCTTGGGGTTGCTGCTCGGGAAGCCTGCCTCGACGAACTGCACGCCGAGGGCATCCAGGGCCTGCGCGACCTTGAGCTTCTCGCCCACCGAGAGCGACATCCCGCGGCCGCCCATGCCGTCGCGCAAGGTGGTGTCGTAGAGCTTCACCTGTTCCATCGCCTGCATCATCACTGCCTTTCGAGTCGAAGAAGGAGATCGGGGTGGGCCTGGGGCCCGGCGTGCGCGGGCGTGCCGCGCCGGCCGCTTATGCGGCGGGGGTAATTCGCCCGATCGACTCGGAGCCGGAAGCCTCGGTCGAGCCGTTGTTCGACGGTGCCTCGACGAAGTCGAGCCACTCCAGATACTCCTCGGCGCGTCCGTAGAGCGCGTCTTCGAACTTCGCCTGGACCTGGCGGGTGACCTCTCCCGGTTCGCCGAGCGGGTGGTCGTCGATCTCCCGCACCGGCACCAGCTCGGCCGCGGTGCCGGTGAGGAAGACCTCCTCGGCCAGGTAGAGCTCGGCGCGGGCGATGTCCCGCTCGACCACCGTGTAGCCGAGGTCGCGGGCGATCTGGATGACCGACTTGCGGTTGATCCCGTCGAGGATCGAGGCGACGTGCGGCGGGGTGAGGATCTGGTCGTCGCGTACGACGAAGATGTTCTCGCCGGAGCCCTCGCAGACGAAGCCGCGTTCGTCGAGCAGGATCGCCTCGTCGTAGCCGGCGTTGTGGCTCTCGGTCTTGGCGAGGATCGAGTTGAGGTAGGAGCCCGAAGCCTTGGCGTGCGGGATCGAGCCGCCGGGGCTGATCCGGCGCCAGCTCGAGACCTTGGCGCGGATGCCGCCGTTCTTGCTCTCCTCGCCGAGGTAGGCGCCCCAGGGGAAGGCGGCGATGACCAGGTCGATCGGCGCGTCTTTGGCGTAGAGGCCGAGGCTGCCGTACCCACGGTAGGCGAGCGGGCGGATGTAGGCGGACTTGAGCTCGTTTCGGACCAGCAGCTCGTGCGTCGCCCGGCGGATCTCCTCGATCGAATAGGGCAGCTCCAGGTAGTAGAGCTCGGCCGACTTCTGCAAGCGGTCGAGGTGGTCGTGGTGGCGGAAGATCGCCGGCCCGCGGGCGGTCTCATAGCAGCGGATGCCCTCGAAAACGCCCGTGCCGTAGTGCAGCCCGTGGCTCAGCACGTGCGTCTGGGCCTCCTCCCAGGGGACGAACTCGCCGTTTCGCCAAATCAACTCGACCGGATCCATGTTGGAAGGAAGTATGCCCGATGGGTCAAAGGGCTTCACCGCAGCGATCTCGAATGAAGGCAAGGAACCGATTCAAGGAGGACAGATGCGAATTCCCCGCCCCCAGCTGAACTACGCGAACGCGATCGCCACGATCGCGCTCTTCGTCGCCCTCGGCGGCGCCGCGGTCGCCGCCGGCCTGCCGAAAAAGAGCGTCGGCCCCCAGCAGCTGAAGCCGAATGCGGTGACCACGAAGGCCCTGCACCGCAAGGCCGTGACCAGCGCCAAGATCGCCCCGCGGGCGGTCACCGCGGGCAAGCTCGGCCCCTTCGCCGTGCTCCCCGGCAACCTCGGCAACGGCATCATCACCACCGAAAAGCTCGGCGACGGCGCCGTGATCGCCAGCAAGATCAGGAACGGCAGCGTCACCACCAACAAACTGAACAACGGGGCGGTGGCCACGGCAAAGCTCGGCGACGGCGCCGTAAACAACTCGAAGCTGGCCGACGGCTCGGTGACGCCGTCGAAGCTGGCTCCCGGCGTGATCAAGGAACTCCAGGGCAAGCTGGAAAGCGGCGAGACGCTGCGCGGCGTCTTCGACCTCGGCGGCGAAGGCAAAATCGCCCGCGAAGGGATCAGCTTCCAGTTCCCGCTGGCCAGCGCGCCGGCGGCGGCGGAAACGAACGTCCTCGCGGCGGATGGGACCAGCGCCTCCTGCCCCGGACTCAAGGGCAGCGGCGGCCAGACGCCCGAAGCGGCGGCGGGTCAGCTCTGCGTCTACGTCAAATCACAGTCCCCGGGTGCCGAAAAGCTCGCCTTCGACGACGAAGCGGTGACCCGGCTCGGGTTCGGGCTGAAGGCAACGCTGAGCGGGTCAGGAGACCAGCGTTACTTCGGCTACTGGGCGGTGACCGCGCCGTAGCCGGGAGACTGCGGCGGTTCTAGGCGGAAAGCTCCTCCAGGACCGCCGCGGTCATCTCCTCCGTACCGACCTCGGTCTCCGGGGATGGACGCTCGCTGGTCGGCGGCTCGATCACCGTTCCCGAGGCGAGGTCGGGAGTGCGCAGGCCGCGCTCGAGGACGCGGTCGACGGCTGCCTCGATCCGCGATGCGTCCTCGCCCCGGCCAAGGCCGTGGCGAAGCATCATCGCCGCCGAGAGGAAGGTGGCAAGCGGGTTGGCGACGCCCTGGCCGGCGATGTCGGGGGCGGAGCCGTGGACCGGCTCGAAGAGGCCCGGTTCGCCCTCAGCCCCGAGGCTGGCGGAGGGCAGCATTCCCAGGGACCCCGTCAGCATCGCCGCCTCGTCGCTGAGGATATCGCCGAAGAGGTTCTCCGCGAGGACGACGTCGAAGTCGGCCGGGCGGGAGACGAGCTGCATCGCCGCGTTGTCGACCAGGAGGTGCTCGAGCTCGACATCCGCGTAGTCGCCGGCGACCCTGCCGACCACCTCGCGCCAGAGGCGGGAAGTCTCGAGGACGTTGGCCTTGTCGACCGAGGTGACCTTCGGCTTGCGGCCCGAGCTCTCGGCGCGGCGGCGGGCGGCGTCGAAGGCGGTGCGGGCGATCCGGACGATCTCCTCGACCGAGTACTCGCAGGTATCGTGGGCGACGTCGCCCTCGCGGCCGGAGTCGCCGAAGTAGATGCCGCCGGTGAGCTCGCGGACGACCAGCAGGTCGGTGCCGGCTATCCGCTCTTCGCGCAGCGGGCTGGCGCCGACCAGGGCCGGGCTCGGCCGGACCGGACGCAGGTTGGCGTAGAGGCCCATCCCCTTGCGCAGACCGAGCAGCCCCTGCTCTGGGCGCGGCGCGTCGGGGTCGGTGGTGTCCCATTTCGGGCCGCCGACGGCGCCGAGCAGGACCGCGTCGGCGCCCTGGCAGGCCTCGAGGACCTCGTCGGTGAGGGCGGTGCCGTGCTCGTCGATGGAGCAACCCCCCATCGGGCGCTCGTCGTAGGAGAACTCGCCGAGGGCGTCGAGGACCTGGCGGGCCGCGGCGACGATCTCGGGACCGATTCCGTCACCGGGCAGGACGACTATGCGCGGGGTGCCGTTCACGAGGTCGGGACTCTATGCATCCCACGCTGAAGTTGTGGTTCCTTTGTCCGGCATGGCCGGACAAAGGAACCACGGGATCTTTCAGTCCTGGGCGGCGTCGGCCTCGATATTGAGGCGGACGTAGTCGAGGACCAAGGGCTCCTCGTGCTCGGCGAGCACCGCTTCGGCGAAGGGGCGGCGTTTCTCCTCGGGCAGCTGATCGAGGATCGGGCCCAGGGTGACCGTCGAGACGAACTCCAGCGGGCGCGAGGGCTGGACCGGCTTCGGTTGCAGCCAGCAGCGGACGCCGGTAAAGCCGGCGGCGTCGAGGCGCGGTTCGGTCTCCTCGGGTGAGGCGAAGTTCCAAAGTCCTTTCGCCTGACTCAGGTGCCGGGCGTACTCCGGATCGGCGGCGACGGCGGCGATCGCTTCGGTGTGGCGGGCGACGTTGCCCTTGCCGCCGCACTGGGCGACGAGGCGGCCGCCGGGGCGCAGCAGGCGCCGCATCTGGCGGAAGAGTGCGTCGTGGTCGGGGATCCAGTGGAAGGTGGCGGTCGAGAAGACCATGTCGACCGGCTCGGGCAGGGTCAGCTCGACCAGGTCGCCGACC
Organism: Solirubrobacterales bacterium; assembly: GCA_035712505.1. GTDB lineage: Bacteria > Actinomycetota > Thermoleophilia > Solirubrobacterales > 70-9 > VAYN01. The sequence goes on along the minus strand of DASTAR010000167.1, from coordinate 2,644 downwards.
AGGTAGTCGGCGCGGTCGCCGAGCCGCTCCTTCGCCTGCTCGACCATCGCTGCGGAGCCGTCGACTGCGATCACACGGCCCTCCGGCAACCGCTCGAGCAGCTGCTCGGTGACGCGGCCGGAACCGCAGCCGGCATCGACAACCGTCTCGTCGCCGCGCAGTTGCAAGCGCTCGAGCACCTCCACCCCCCATTCGAACTGGGGGTCGGAAACCTCGTCGTAGGTCTTGGCGTCCCACTCGCGGGCGCCGGTGTTCATCGGCTGCTTGAACTGGTCCGCGCCCACGGCAGGCCTCCTCTCGCCCTACAGGCTGGTCGTGACCGGCCCGAGCGAGGCCGCCTCGCCGCTCTCGAACCGATCGATCGCGCCCTCGTTTTCGAGCGTGATGCCGATGTCGTCCAAGCCGTTCAGGAGTCGGTGCTTCACGTCGTGCTCGATCTGGAACTGGAAGACCCCTGCGGCGCAGTTGACGGTCTCGTCGTCGAGGTCGATGCGGGCCTCTCCCGCCTCGGCGACCGCGCGGCAGTGCTCCTCGTCGAGGATCGCCGGCAAGAGCCCGATCTTGGTGCAGTTCGAGTAGAAGATGTCGGCGAAGGACGGGGCGATGATCGCCTCGAAGCCGAAGTCCTCCAGCGCCCAGGGGGCGTGCTCGCGGGAGCTGCCGCAGCCGAAGTTCGCGCCGGTGACGAGGATCGGGTTCGGCTCCAGCTCGATCTCGCCGTCGCGGATCCAGTCGTAGAAGAGGAACTCGCCGAAGCCGGTCCGCTCCACCCGCTTGAGGAACTGCTTGGGGATGATCTGGTCGGTGTCTACGTCACTGCGGTCGAGGACCGACACCTTGCCTTCGATCTTGTCGATCGGCCTCATGCTCTAGCTCCAATCCCTGATGTCGACGAAGTGTCCCTCGACCGCCGCGGCGGCGGCCATCTTCGGGCTGACGAGATGGGTGCGGCCGCCCTTGCCCTGGCGCCCCTCGAAGTTCCTGTTCGAGGTCGAGGCGCAGCGCTCGCCTTCTGCCAGCGTGTCCGGGTTCATCCCCAGGCACATCGAGCAGCCGGCGACGCGCCAGTCGAAGCCGGCGCTCTTGAACACCTCGTCGAGGCCCTCCTCCTCGGCCGCCTTCTTCACCTGCTGGGAGCCGGGGACGACCATCGCGCTGACGCTGCTGGCCACTTTGCGGCCCTCGACGATCGCCGCGGCCTCGCGCAGGTCCTCGATCCGGCTGTTCGTGCAGGAGCCGATGAAGACCCGTTCCGGGGCGACCTCGGTCATCGGCGTGCCGGCCTTCAGGCCCATGTAGGCGAGGGCGCGCTCGGCGGCCTCGCGGTCGGCGGGCGAGTCGAGCTCGGCCGGGTCGGGGACCCGGTCGGTGACCTCGACGACCTGGCCCGGGTTGGTGCCCCAGGTGACCATCGGCGAGATGCTCGAGGCGTCGATCTCGACCTCGTTGTCGAAGGCGGCGCCGGGCTCGGTCGGCAGCTCCCGCCAGCGGGCCATCGCCGCTTCTAAGTCGGCGGGAGCGGCCGGGCGGCCCTTGACCCACTCGAAGGTGGTCTCGTCGGGGGCGATCATCCCGGCGCGGCCGCCGCCCTCGATCGTCATGTTGCAGATCGTCATCCGGCCCGGCATCGAGAGCGCCTCGATCGCGGGCCCGGCGTACTCCACCGCGTAGCCGGTCATGCCACCGGTGCCGAGGCGGCCGATCGTCGCCAGGATCAGGTCCTTCGGGGTGACGCCGGAGCGCAGCTCGCCCGAATAGTTGATCCGCATCGTCTTCGGCCGCTTCTGGACCAGGCACTGGGTGGCCAGCACGTGCTCGACCTCGGAGGTGCCGATCCCGAACGCCAGCGCGCCGAAGGCGCCGTGGGTGGAGGTGTGGCTGTCACCGCAGACGATCGTCATCCCCGGCTGGGTGACTCCCAGCTCCGGGCCGATCACGTGGACGATGCCCTGGCGGGCGGAGCCCAGTGAGTAGACCGGGACGCCGAACTCGGCGCAGTTTTTCTCCAGGGTTTCGACCTGGACGCGGCTGAGCTGGTCGGCGATCAGGCGCGCGGCCATCGTCCCGTCCGTCGGGGTGTTGTGGTCGGCGGTGGCGAGGGTCTTGTCCGGGCGGCGGACCGGGCGGTTGGCCAGGCGCAGGCCGTCGAAGGCCTGCGGCGAGGTGACCTCGTGGACCAAATGCAGGTCGATGTAGATCAGCCCCGGTGAGACCTCGTGCTGCTCCCAGATCTTGTCGAACATCGTCTTTGCCATCTGTCTTTATGACCTCCTGAGGCCGGCGGCGATCACGGCGAGGAAGCGGGTCGCCTCCTTGCCTTCGTTCTCGAAGTGGTGTGGCAGGTCGGCGTCGAAGGTGACGCTGTCCCCCCCTTGAAGCTCGTGGCGGGCGCCGTCGACGACCAGCACCAGGGTGCCGGCGAGGACGACCGCGGTCTCGCGGCTGCCTGGCTCGTGCATCGGCGGGTCCTCGCGGCCGCCGGTGGTGGCGCCGGGCTCCAGCACGTGCAGCGAGACATCGGCGCGCTGCCCCGGCAGCGGTGGCGTCAGCTCCTCGAACCGGTGCCCACCGCGCTCCGAGCGACGGCGCCCGGCGGCGCGGGAGACGACCACGTGCTGTCCCTCGTCCAGGCGCAGCAGCTGCG
>DASTAR010000166.1:0-5882 GCA_035712505.1 Solirubrobacterales bacterium | reverse complement strand
CGGGTACTGGACCTTCACCGCGACACGGCGGCCGTCGAGCAGCTCGGCGCGGTGGACCTGGCCGATCGAGGCGGCGGCGAACGCCTCGGTCTCGAACTCGGCGAAGAGCTCGGCGAGCGGTTCGCCGTCGTACTCCTCGGCCAGCACCTGCTCGACCTTCTCCCACGGCATCGAGGGGGCGTCGGTCCGCAGTTTCGCCAGCTGCTCCTGGTAGATCTCGCGGTACTCCTCGGGGATGAACTCGGTGTCGATGAAGGAGGCGAACTGGCCGAGCTTCATCGCCGCGCCCTTCATCTGGCCGAGGGCGCCGACCATCTTCATCGCCGTCTCCAGGTGGCGCTGCTCGAGCCGCTCCTTGCCCTGCTCCTCGGAGCGGCCGACGTTGGTGGCTTTGGTACCGGCGTAGCGGGCGCCCTGGACGCCGACGATCGAGCCGAGCTTGGCGGAGCGGCGAATCCGCCCTTTCGGGATCTTCGAGTCGTCCGCCATGGGCGAAGGTTGCCACAGGAGCCCTCGGAGGCCGTCTGAAGGCCCCCTCGGGGACCGTTTCTCTATCCTCTCCCGTCCGATGGCCAGCGATCGCTCAACCCTGAAGGCGGCTCCGCGCGAGGATTTCGGCTCGCGCAGCTCGCGCCGCCTGCGCCGCGAGGGGGTCGTGCCCGGCGTTGTCTACTCCGGCGGCTCGGAGGCGAAGCCCTTCCAGGTGTCAGAACGCGACGTGCGCAGCATCCTCAGCGAGGGCGCCGCTCTGTTCGACCTCGAAATCGAAGGCAGCAAAGCCGTCCCGGTCGTGATCAAGGAAGCCCAGCACCACCCGGTCCGCGGCAGCTTCCAGCACCTCGACCTGATGCAGGTCAACCTCAAAGAGGCGATTCAGGCCGAGGTCGCGATCGAGCTCGAAGGCGTCGAGAGCGCCCCCGGGGTCAAGGGCGGCGGGGTGCTAGAGCACGTCACCCGTGAGATCGCGGTCGAAGCGCTGCCGACGGACATCCCGGACAACATCTGCGTCGACGTCTCCGGCCTGGAGATCAACGACACCCTGCAGCTCTCCGCGATCGCCGCCCCCGAGGGGGTCACCTTCCTCGCCGAGGAGCCGGAGGAGATCACGATCGTCACCGTCTCGCCGCCCCGCGTCGAAGAAGCCGCTCCCGAGGTCGAGGAGGAGGCCGAACTGGTCGGCGAGGGCGAGGGCGGCGAGGAGGCCGCCGCCGAGGGCGAGGCCGGCGGCGACTCGGGCGAGTCCGAGGGCGAGTAGCCGCTGTCGCTGTTCCGCCGCCGCGAGGGCGGCGAGCAGCGCAAACGCATCCCGTGGTTCCTTAGTCCGGATATGCAGGACAAAGGAACCACGATCCTCGTCGTCGGCCTCGGCAACCCGGGGCCCGAGCACGCGCGCGACCGCCACAACCTCGGCTTCATGGTCGGCGAGGAGTTGGTGAGGCGCTGGGGTCTCGGCGGGCCGCGGGAGAAGTTCCGCGGGCGCCTCTGGGAAGGGCGCACGGGTCCCGGCGGGCCGCGGGTTGCGATCCTGCTGCCGCAGACCTACATGAACGACTCCGGCGCCTCTGCCGGGCCGGCGCGCGGCTCGTTGAAGGTGCCGCTCGACCGTGTCGTCGTCGTCCACGACGAGATCGACCTCCCCCTCGGCGAGATCAAGACCCGGATCGGCGGCGGCCTCGCTGGTCACAACGGGCTCAAGAGCCTGAAGAAGGGGTTCGGCGACGCCGAGTTCTGGCGGGTGCGGGTGGGGGTGGGGCGGCCCGACTCGACCGACCCGGAGATCGTCGCCGCCTACGTGCTCGGCCGCTTCCGCGAGCCGAAGGCGGAGGTCGAGGCGCTGGTCATCGAGGCAGCTGACGAGACCGAGCGGCTCGTCGAACGGATAGCGTCAGAGGAATGAGCGCAGAGAACGGCGGCACGCCCGAGAACGAGGTCACGAGCTACTCCGTCGACGAGCAGGGGATTGCGCTGCTCCGGCTGAACCGGCCGCAGGCTCGCAACGCGATCGACACCCAGATGCTGACCGAGCTGCTCGAGCACCTCGCCGTCGCCCGCGGCGACGAGGCCGTGCGGGTGCTGGTGGTCAGCTCCGCCGACCATCTCGGCCTCTCGGCCGGGGCGGACGTGCGCGAGCAGCTCGACGAAGAGGGCAAGGTTCGCCGCATGCAGCTCTTCGCCGACCTCTACGACGCCGTCGTCGCCTTCCCGAAGCCGACGATCGCCGCCTGCCACGGCGACGTCGTCGGCGGCGGCGCCGAGATCGCCATCGCCTGCGACATCCGCGTCGGCGGCTCGAACCTGCGGATGCGCTTCCCCGGCGCCGCCCTCGGGGTGCCGGTCGGCCCCGCCCGCCTGGTCACTCTCTGCGGCCTCGCCGCCGCCAAGTACCTGCTCTTGAGCTCGCGGACGGTCGGCGCAGACGAGGCGCTGCGGATCGGCCTCGTCAACCGCATCGCCCCCGCCTCGGCGACCGAGGAGGCCGCCCTCGACCTCGCCGCCGGGGTCGCCGCCCACCCGCCCGAGGCGGTCGCCCAGCTGAAGCGGATGCTGCACGAGTGGGACGACGTCGTCGGCCGCTCCGCCGCCGAGGGCAAGGGGCAGGTCGAGTGGCAACGGTCAGGCCCCGGCCTCCCAACCTCGGATTAGCGCCTCCCTAGAATCGGTCGTCGCGTCCCGGATCGGCCGATCCGGGCGTTTTCGCTGCCCATGAGCCTTAGACCCCTTATCGAGATCGCCGCCGAGAACGAGCGCGTCCATGCGCTCGCGGCGCGCGTGCGCGCGGTGGCCGAGGCGCCTTTCCCAACCACTGGTTCGGAAAAGCGCCCCGCCACGCAGATCCGCGCCTCGGCGATGCTGCGGCCGCTGCTGCTCGCGGCGTTGCTGGAGGACGATCGCGGGCTCGCCGGCCGGCCGGCGCTGCTGGTGGCCCCTGACGACCGCTCGGCCCGCGACCTGGCGGCCGACCTGCGCTCCTTTCTGGCGCCGCGGCGGGTGCGCTTCTACCCCTCGCGCGGCACCGGCTACGCCTCCCACGTCAGCCCGCCGCCGCACCTCGTGGGCCTGCGGATCGACGCCCTCGACGCGCTCGGGACCGAAGCGGACGCGATCGTCGTCGCCTCGGCGACGGCGCTGGCCGAGGCGGTCCCCGACGCCTCCCTGCGTCCGGCCGGGTCCGCGCTCGAGCTCGGCGAGGAGATCGACCTCGACTCCGTCGCGAGCGCCCTCGTCGCCGCCGGCTACGAACGGGTCGAGCAGGTCGAGGAGCGCGGCCAGTTTGCGGTCCGCGGCGGCATCTTCGACGTCTACCCGGCCACCGAGGAACGGGCGGTGCGGGTCGAGCTCTTCGGCGACGAGATCGAGTCGATGCGCTGGTTCTCGACCTTCACCCAGCGCTCGCTCGGCGAGGCGCAGCGGGTCGAGCTGGCGCCGGCGGCGGAGATGGACGCCGAGCACCGCGAGCTGGCCGAGCTGGCGGCGATGGCCGCCGAGGAGGAGGGGGCGGAGCAGCCGAACCTCGCCGAGGTGCTGCCGCTGGAGCACTTCCGGGCGCCCCTGGAGCTGGTCCCGCCCGCGGCCGCGGTGGTGCTGGTCGGCGAGGACGAGATCGAGCCGGCCTTGCGCGACCACTGGGAGGACGCGACGACGGCAATGCACGCTGACGACGCCCAGCACCTCTACGTCGACGTCGCCGAGCCGCTGAACGAACGCGCCGCCCTGGCGCTCACCGGCACCGGCGAAGACGAGGAGGAGGGCGACGAACCCTTCCGCGCCGCCCGCGCCGAGTCGCCTGCCCGCAGCGTCAAGGAGGCCGAGGGCGAGCTGGAGAAACTGGTCCGCTCCGGCTACCGCACCGTCGTCGCCTTCGACAGCCGCGGCGAGGCCGAGCGCGCCCGCTACGGGCTCGACCGCCTCGACGCCCGCCTGCTCGAAGGCGGCCACCTCTCGCCCGAGCCCGGCCTCTCCTTCACCGAGGCGCGCCTGCGCGAAGGCTTCGTCAGCCCCGAGCTGAAGCTCGCGGTCTACCCGTTCCGCCGCCTCGTCCACCGCCGCCGCACCGAGGAGCCGGCGCCCGGCGCCGGCCGCGGCCGCCTCGCCTTCAGCGAACTGCGGGTCGGCGACTACGTGGTCCACGAGGACCACGGCGTCGCCCGCTTCGCCGGCTTCGAGACGCGCGAGGTGGGGGGAGTCACCCGCGACTACCTCTACCTCGAATACAAAGGCGAAGATCGCGTCTACGTCCCCACCGACCAGCTGGCGAAGCTGAGCCGCTACGTCGGCGCCGGCGGCGAACCGACGCTCTCGGCGCTGGGCGGCAAGCGCTGGCAGAACATGAAGGCGCGGGCCCGCAAGGCGGCCGGCGTCCTCGCCGGCGAACTGCTCAACCTCTATGCCGAGCGCCGCGCCCGCCAGGGCCACGCCTTCCCGCCCGACGGCGAATGGCAGATCGCGATGGAGACCGCCTTCCCCTACCGGGAGACCGCCGACCAGGTCGAAGCGATCGAGGCGGTCAAGGGCGACATGGAATCGGAGCGGCCGATGGACCGGCTGGTCTGCGGCGACGTCGGCTTCGGCAAGACCGAGGTGGCGCTGCGCGCCGCCGTCAAGGCCGCCTCCGACGGCAAGCAGGTGATGGTCCTGGTGCCGACGACGATCCTCGCCCAGCAGCACTTCGGCACCTTCCGCGAGCGGATGGCCGACCTGCCGTTCCGGGTCGAGGGGGTCTCGCGGCTGCGCCCGCAGGCGGAGGTGAAGGCGGTCCTCAGGGACTTCGAGGCGGGGAAAGTCGACGTCCTGATCGGCACCCACCGGCTGCTCTCGCGCGACGTCCGCGCCAAGGACCTCGGCCTCGTCGTCGTCGATGAGGAGCAGCGCTTCGGCGTCAAGCAGAAGGAGCTGCTGCGCCAGCTGAAGCTGAAAGTCGACGTGCTGGCGCTCTCGGCGACGCCGATCCCGCGCACCCTGCAGATGAGCCTCGCCGGCCTGCGCGACATCTCCGTGATCGAGACGCCGCCGGAGGGCCGCCGCCCGGTCCGCACCTACGTCGGCCCCTACGACGAGGACCTGGTCGGCAAGGCGATCCGCCGCGAGCTCGAGCGCAAGGGGCAGGCCTTCGTCCTCCACAACCGGATCGACTCGCTGCCGGAGACGACCGAGCGGCTTCGGGCGCTGGTCCCGAGCGCCCGCTTCCTCGAAGCCCACGGGCAGATGGACGAGCACCAGCTCGAGGAGACGATGCTCGCCTTCCTGCGCGGCGAGGCCGACTGCCTGGTGACGACGACGATCATCGAGTCCGGACTCGACATCCCGACCGCGAACACGCTGATCGTCGAGCGGGCCGACCAGCTCGGTCTCAGCCAGGCCTACCAGATCCGCGGCCGGGTCGGGCGCTCCCGCGAGCGCGCCTTCGCCTACCTGCTCTATCCCTCGGCCGAGGCGCTGACCGAGGAGGCGGCGGCGCGGCTCTCGACGCTCGCCGATCACACCGAGCTCGGCTCGGGCTTCCGGATCGCGATGCGCGACCTCGACATCCGCGGCGCCGGCAACCTGCTCGGCGACGAGCAGTCCGGTCACGTCGCCGCGGTCGGCTTCGAGCTCTACTGCCAGATGATCGACGAAGCGGTAGCCGGGGCCGCCGGGGTCGCCGGTGAGGACGGCGCAGCCGCGCATCGCGAGGAGGCGCCCGAGCCGGTCCGCCTCGACGTGCCGGTCGACGCCTTCCTGCCGGCGAGCTACGTGCCCTTCGAGGCGGCGAAGATCGACGTCCACCGCCGCATCGTCGCCGCCCGCGAGCCGGGCCAGCTGCGGGCGATCCGCGACGAGCTGATCGACCGCTTCGGGCCGCTGCCGGCGCAAGCCGAGAACCTGCTGCGGCTGCAGCAGGCGCG
>DASTAR010000165.1:0-5396 GCA_035712505.1 Solirubrobacterales bacterium | reverse complement strand
CGAGGGGTGTCCGGGGAGGGGCACACGACCCTCCCATTACCCTTGCCTCAATGACCGGAAGGCCGCCCTACGACCCGCAGGCACTAGAGCCCGCCCGCCAGCAGACCTGGCAGGACCGAGGCGACTTCGACGCGCCCACGCCCCGCGAGGGCCAGGAGCACGTCTACGTCAAGCCCTCGAGCCCGTTCACCTCGGGCAACCTGCACATGGGCCACGTCCGCGACTACTCGATCGGCGACGCCTACGCCCGCTTCCGGCGCGGCCGCGGCGATGCGGTCCTCTTCGGCTTCGGTTTCGACGCCTTCGGGCTGCCGGCCGAGCTGGCGGCGATCGAGCGCCGGGAGCCGCCGGCCGAGTGGGTCGCCCGGTGCGGCGAGCGGATGCTCGGGCAGATGAAGCGGCTCGGCTTCTCGTTCGACTACGACCGCGTCTTCTACAGCTCCGACGAGGGCCAGTACCGCTGGTCGCAGTGGCTCTTCAACACGCTCTGGGAGCGGGACCTGATCTACCGCGACGACGCCACCGTCGACTGGTGCGACACCTGCCAGACGACGCTGGCCTCGATCCAGGTCGAGGACGGGCGCTGCTGGCGCTGCCACAACGAGGTGCGGCTGATCCGCCGCCCTACCTGGTTCCTGCGGATCACCCCCTACCTGGAGGAGAACGACCGCAACACGCCGCGGCTGGAGGAGGGTGGGAAGTGGGACGAGCTCTCGCTCGCGACCCAGCGCTACATCCTCGGCCGCTCGCAGGGGGTCGAGCTCGAGCTCCAGGGCGACGAGGGGCGCTCGCTGACCGTCTTCACGCCGCACCGCAAGTTCGCCGGCCTGGCGAGCTTCGTCCTGCTCTCGCCGCGCCACCCGGAGGTCGACGCCTGGGCGAGGGAGGAGGCGCGCGAGGAGCTGGAGCGGATGCGCTCCGGCGGCTGGGAGCGCAGCGCCCGCGACGCCCGCTCGGTGCCGCTGGTCGATACCGGCGCCTCGATCGCCGGGCCGGCCGGCAGGCAGCTGCCGGTGGTGATCTCGCCGCTGGCCGACGCCCGCTTCGGACCGACCGCGGCGCTGGGGATCCCGGCGATCGACGAGGCCGACCGCGACCTCGCCGAGCGGTTGGAGCGGGTGGAGGTGCCCACGGCTCCCGAGGACGGGGGGGAGGGACCCGCGCCGGCTCCGGTCGAGGCGGCGCGCGAGGCCACCCGCTACCGCGCCAACGACTTCTCGATCTCGCGCCAGCGCGCCTGGGGGTGCCCGATCCCGGTCATCCTCTGCGAGCAATGCGGCCCGCAGCCGGTCCCTGACGAGGACCTGCCGGTCGCCCTGCCGCGCGACCTGCAGCCGACCGGTGAAGGGAACCCGCTGGCCGAGCGCCCCGACTTCGTCGACGTCGAGTGCCCGGAGTGCGGCGCCCCCGCCAGGCGCGAGACCGACACCCTCGACTGCCACTTCGACGCGCTCTGGCTCTGGGTGCCCGCCGCGGTCCCGCCCGAGGCGCGCGCCGAGCAGATGTTCACCCATCCCGACCTGCAGGAGTGGCTGCCCGCCGAGCGGCTGGTCGCCGGCAACGACAGCGGCGGCTTCGTCTTCGACCAGCGGGTGGTGAGCAAGGCCCTGCGGGACATCGGCCCCTTCGCCTTCATGGAGGAAGGGGAGCCATTCGCGGGCTGCCTCTTCCACGAGATGGTGATCGCCGACGGGCGCAAGATGAGCAAGCACCTGGGCAACGTCGTCAACCCCGACGAGCTGGTCGCCGCGCACGGCGCCGACACGGTGCGCCTGGCTGTGCTCTACGCCGCCGGGCCGGCGAAGACGCTGAACTGGAGCGAGGGGGCGATCAAGTTCGCCAGCCGCTTCCTGCGAAGCCTCTGGAACTACACGCACGAGCGCGTCGCCGGGCTCGAGGACCTCACCCACGACGCCGAGGCCGCTGCCGACACCGAGCACATGCGCGACCGCCTGCGCAAATGGTGCGAGAACGGGCTGGCGCGGATCACCGCGGACACCGCCGAGCTGCAGATGCACAAGTCGGTCCGCAACATCACCCGCCTCTACGAGCGGATCCAGGACTTCGAGAAGCGCGTGCTCGACCGTCGCGGGCAGCTCGACCGGGCCGACGCCGAGGCCCAGCTCGCCGCCCTCGTCCTGCTGGCGCGGACCCTGCTGCCCTTCGCCCCCCACGCCGCCGAGGAGCTGCTCGTCGCGCTCGGGGTGGAGGACTCGCCGGAGACTCTCGAGTTTTGGCCTGAGGCCGCCGAGATACCCGTTGAGGCAGCTGCGCTCTGACAGGCGCGGGGACCGGAGCAACAGCTCGCTCCATTGTGCAAACCCCCTTGACTGCTTAACCGAGGCTGTGTTATGAATGCCCCTGCCGGGCGATCAACCGGTGAAGGAGGCGGGGCCCTCGGATTAGGGAAACCGCCTTGGGGTGGCAAAGGAGGACCAATCCTGAGCCAGGATCTAAATCGTCATGACGGATCCTGGACCACGTCGGCGCGGCCGACGTCGCCCCGCCTCCCTTCATCACCTTCCGATCGCACGTAAGCAGTGGGGGCGGGGGCCTATTGGGGTGGTCCCCGCCCCCACCTGGCCTACTGTTTCGGCGGTTTCTTTACGTCGAAGCGGTGGCTCTTGGGCACGTAGGAGATGCCGTCGCAGAGCTCGGCGGGCGTCGTCTCGAGGGCGCCGGCCAGCTTGACGATCGTGGCCAGGCGCGGCTCGCGCCCGGCCCGCTCCAGCAAGGAGACCTCGGTGCGGTGCAGGTCGCAGAGATAGCCGAGCTCTTCCTGGGAGACGCCGGCCGCGGTGCGGATGCGGCGGAGGTTGGTGGCGAAGCGTTCTTGGGGGGTCATCGCGGGCATGATCGACAGTTGCTGACAGAAGCTCTACAGACAATACCGCGCCGCCGGCTTGCAAGCGCTGCCGGTTCCGCTACCTTGCCGGGAGGGATTCCACACGCGGTGACGGCAACTTTACGCAGAAAGTGTTGAGCAGCAGCTACCCATGTGTTATATCCCTGCGACCAATTGGACTAGCGCCGAGGGATCGGCGGCAAAGGAGGAGTCATGAGTGACGCGGTTGATCCGCATCTCACCGAGCCTTACGGGCTCCGGACCCGCTCCTGTGCCACCGAACTCACCTGCCGCGACTGCGGGTACCGGACGCCGCTCCTGGACAAGGCATTCAAGTGCCCGGCCTGCGGCGAAGGGCTCGACGTCGACTACGACTACGACCTGGCGAAGCGGCGGATCGCCGAGCGCGGCCTCGCGGAGCGTCCCCGGAACATCTGGCGCTTCGAGGAGCTGCTGCCGATCCTCAATCGCCGCGCCCAGGAGCGGGTCGCCCAGTTCGCCGGCAAAACCCCGCTGGTCCACGCCGAGCGGCTCGGCGCCGAGCTCGGCCTCAGCAACCTCTACCTCAAGGACGACTCGACCAACCGTCCCTCGCTCTCCTACAAGGACCGGGTCGTCGGGATGGCGATCGCCCGCCTGCTCGAGCTGGGCAAGGAGGAGGTCGGCTGCGTCTCCACCGGCAACGTCGGCACCGCGGTGGCGGCGCTGGCGGCCCAGGCCGGCGCGCGCCCGTACATCTTCTACCCGGGCAACATGGAGAAGGGCAAGGCGAAGGCCTGTCGCGCGATGGGCGCCCAGGTGATCCAGCTCGACGCCAACTACGACCAGGCCAACCGCGCCTGCCGCGAGCTGGCCCTGACCACCGGGATGGAGTTCGCCAACATCACGCTCCGTCCGTTCTATGCGGAGGGGGCGAAGACGATGGGCTTCGAGGTGGTCGAGGAGCTGGATTGGCGCTCGCCTGACCACTTCGTCATCCCCGCCGCCGGCGGCACCCTCTCCTCGCGCGTGCACAAGGGGCTCGTGGAGCTGGAGAAAGTGGGTCTGGCGGAGACCGCCGGGACGAAGATCAACATCGCCCAGGCGGCCGGCTGCTCGCCGATCTCGACCGCGATCCGCAGCGGCGGCGAGATCGAGCCGCAGACGCCGGAGACGGCGGCCCACTCGCTGGCGATCGGCGCCCCCGGCGACGGCAACCTCGTCGTCGACGCGGTCCGCAGCCGGGGCGGCTCGGCGGCGGCGGTCTCCGACGAGGAGATCTGGGGCGCGATCGACCTGCTCGGGCAGACCGAGGGCATCCTCACCGAGCCCGCCGGCGGCACCACGATCGCCTCGACCGCGAGGCTCGCCCAGGAAGGCAAGCTGGGCCCCGACGAGGTCGTCGTCGCCGTGATTAGCGGCAACGGCCTGAAGACGCTGCAGGAGCACCCGGACAAGCCGTGGCCGGAAATGGTCCCCTGCGAGGTCGGGGCGATGGAGCAGATGCTCAACGACTTCCGCCAGGCTGCGGCGGCCGCGCTGCACTGAGCGGAAGCCTTGAGCGAGCTGCCGCAGGTCGAGGGCGTCACGCACCACTGGGTGCGGGCGCGGGGGGTCGAGTTCCATTACGCCGAAGCCGGGTCGGGCGAGGACGTCGTCCTCTGCCTGCACGGCTGGCCGCAGCACTGGTACGAGTGGCGGCACCTGATGCCGGCGCTCTCCGACAGGTACCGGGTGATCGCGCTCGACCTGCGCGGATTCGGCTGGTCGGAGGCGCCGAAGGAGGGATACGAGAAGGAGAACCTGGCCGACGACGTCCTCGCGGTGCTCGACGAGCTCGGGATCGAGCGGGTGAAGCTGGTCGGCCACGACTGGGGCGGCTGGATCGGCTTCCTGCTCTGCCTGCGGGAGCCGCAGCGCTTCGAGCGATACCTGGCGCTCAACATCCTGCCCCCCTGGACGACGATGAGGGCGATGGCGCCGCACCTCTGGCGCTTCTGGTACCAGTGGCTGATCCTCAGCCCCGGCATCGGCTACCGCCTTCATCGCAGCGGCAAGTTCGTGCCGAAAGTGCTCGTCGGCGCCTCCGAGCGGCGTGAGGCCTGGGACCAGGAGACGATTCACGCCTTCTCCGACACCTTCACCGAGCCCGCACGGGCGCGCGCGGCGGTGCAGATGTACCGCGTCTTCAATCTCCGCGAGGTGCCCGCGATCGCCCGCGGTCGCTACGTAAAGGCAAGGCTCGATGTTCCGACCAAGCTCCTGTTCGGGACGAGCGACGCGGCCCTCAACCACAACCTCCTAGCCGGCTACGAGCACCACGCCGACGACATGACCGTCGAGAAGGTAGACAACTGCGGCCACTTCATCGCCGACGAGCTCCCCCAGCTGGTAACCGAAAGAGCTCGGGAGTTCTTCGCGGCCTGAGCCGGGGGTCGTGGGTGAGGGTCGCCGGACCCTCCCCGCTGTTGTCCGCCGACCCTCACCCGTTCGCCCCCCCGCCATCTCGGACGGCCCCCCGATGAAGCCGATCGACACCCGCACCCAGTTCGACGACGTCTGGACCGTCTAC
>DASTAR010000164.1:0-11894 GCA_035712505.1 Solirubrobacterales bacterium | reverse complement strand
GAGCTCCGCACCGCCAAGCCGCTCGGCGACCCACCGCGCCTGCGTCAGCGCCAGGGCACTCCCCCGCGTAGCGACCCGCACCTCAGCCCTTCTGGTTCTTGCGACGTAGCTCCGTCACGTTCGAGCGACTCTCGCCCTCCGGCTCAGTCTCGACGTCGAGGCCGAAGAGCTCGCGCAAGGCGCTGACGTAGAAGTACGCCTCGTCCGAGCCGGCGGAGCGGCGGATGCGCAGGGTCGGCTCGTGCAGCAGCCGCGAGGCGATCGCCTTCGCCATCGTCTCCAGCCGCTCGCGGTCGGCCTCGCCGAGGTGGGTCCAGCGGCCCTCGTTCTCGGCCAGCACCCGGCGCACGATCTCGTCGGCGCTGCCGCGCAGGGCGCTGATCGTCGGCACCACCTCCAGCGAGGCAAGCCAGCGCTCGAAGCGGTCGAGCTCGGCGTCGACGATCCGCCCGGCGAGGGCCGCCTCTGCCTCGCGACCTCCCTGGTTGCGTTCGACGATCTGCTGCACGTCGTCGATGTCGTGGACGCTGACGCCGGGCACCTCGCGGCAGGCCGGCTCGATGTCCCGCGGGACCGCCAGGTCGATCGCCAGCAGCGGCCGTTCCGGCCGCGCCGCCATCACCTGCTCGAGCCCTTCCCGCTCGACGATGTGGTGGGGCGAGTTGGTTGCCGAGACGACGACGTCGGCGATTGTCATCTGCTCGGGCAGCTCTTCGAAGCGGACCGCAGTCCCGGCGAAGCGCTGGGCGAGGCCGATCGCCCGGTCGTAGTGGCGGTTGGCGACGAAGACGGTGGCGACGCCGCGGGCGACGAGTGCCCTGGCGACCAGCTCGGCGGTCTCGCCGGCGCCGACGATCAGCACGCGCTTGGCGGAGAGGTCGCCGATCGCCCGCCGCGCCAGCTCGACCGCGACGGAGGGAATCGACACGCCCTTCTGCCCGATTCCGGTCTCCTTGCGAGCGCGCCCGCCGGCTGAGAGCGCGCCGCGGAAGAGGCGGTTGAGGACCGGCCCGGTGGCTCCCTCGACGAGCGCCAGCTCGTAGGCGCGTTTGACCTGGCCCTGGATCTCGGCCTCGCCGAGGATCATCGAGTCGAGCCCGGCGGTGACCTGCAGCAGGTGGCGGGCGGCATCGGTCGCGCGCAGCGAGTAGAGATGGCCGAGCAGCTCGGTCGGCCGGATCTCGGCCTGGCGGGTGAGAACGCCCAGCGCGGTCGACTCGGCCTCGACCGGGTCGGAGACGATCAGGTAGAGCTCGGTGCGGTTGCAGGTCGAGATCGCCGCCGCCTCGTGGATGCCGTTCGCCGCCGTCAGCTCGGCAAGGGCGCTGACGGCGCGACCCTCGGTCAGCGAGAGGCGCTCGCGCAGGTCGAGCGGCGCGGTCTTGTGGGAGACGCCCAGCGCCAGGAGCTCAGACATCAGTGCCGCCTCCTCCGCTCCCGCGAGTCGCCAGTGGCGCCTCGCTCCCGCGCCCGGGGGCGGCCTGGGCGTCGCTGCGCTCCTCGGCGATGGCGGCGACCTCCCTTAGTTCCCGCTCGATCCGCTGCAGTTTCATCGCCATGATCGCGACGTAGACGACCAGCAGGACGACGAAGACGACG
Source organism: Solirubrobacterales bacterium (assembly GCA_035712505.1). Classification (GTDB taxonomy): domain Bacteria; phylum Actinomycetota; class Thermoleophilia; order Solirubrobacterales; family 70-9; genus VAYN01. Next base: position 10,295 of record DASTAR010000164.1, on the reverse strand, counting down.
TAGGCACCGGCGACGTACCTGCCGGCCTCGTCGAGCGGTAGCGCCGGGGCGCCGAGCGGCAGCAGCATCAGCTCACCTCCGGGGCTATCCGCGAGGAGCCGCCGGACGCCGGGGCGTCGAGCGCCCGCCGCAGCCGCTTGACCTGGCCCGAGGCGCTCTTGGCGGTCAGCTCGAACTTGACCAGCGTCACCCATAGCAGGGCGATCGCCACCAGGCAGCAGAGGAAGACGACCAGCATTTCGCCGGGCAGCCCGCCGTTGCTGGTGGCGAAGACGCGCGGATGGACGAGGCTCTGCGCCATCCGCACCGCCATGAAGTTGAGCGGCACGAAGGCCCCTGCGGTGATTGCGAAGACGGAGGCGTAGCGGGCCTGCCGGTCGCGGTCCTCGATCGCGTAGCGGAACGGGTAGTAGGTCGCGTACATCAGGAAGACGATCAGGAAGCTGACCAAAGTCGGCTCGTTCCAGACCCACCAGTGCCCCCACGAGGCCTTGGCCCAGATCGCGCCGGTGACCAGCACTGCGACGCCGAAGATCACCGAGATGTGGATCGACACGTAGGAGTACGCGTCCCACTTGCGGTCGTCGGTGCGCAGGTGGGCGATCGCGAAGACCCCGCCGACGATGAACCCGACCAGCGCCGTCATCGCCAGCGGCACGTGCAGGTAGAAGATCTTCTGGATGAAGCCCTGGTCGCCGTCGAGCGGCGCGTAGAAGAAGACCAGGGAGAGCGAGACGGCAAGCATGCCGACGGTGGCGATCGAGAGGGGCTTCAGTCCTTTGCCGTACATGCCTCGGGAGATGGGGAAGGTTGGCGCCCGGTCAGTCCTCGAGCAGGAAGTCGAAGACGGCGTAGCCGACCAGGCCGAAGATCAAATCGTATAGGCCGAGCACCATCAGCCAGGTTCCGAAGCGGTGATAGGACGGGCCGCCCAGGGTGAGCAGTGGCTCGGTGGCCCCCGTGGCGGCGATCATCAGCGGCACCACCAGCGGCAGCAGGACCAGCGGCACCAGCAGGTCGCGGGCGCGCGAATTGACCGCCATCGAGGAGATCAGGGTGCCGGTGGCGGCCAGGCCGAGGTTCGTGAGAAGGAGGACGGCGACGAGCGGGCCGAGGCCGCCCGCGTCCTGGAGGAAGAAGAGGGCGAAGACCGGCAACGCGACCAGCTCCAGCGCCAGCAGGTAGACGATCAGCGCCGTCATCTTGGCGCCGAAGAGGACGCTGCGGTCGATCGGCGCCAGGCGGATCGCGTCGAAACCGCCCTCCTCGCGCTCGGCGACGAAGAGGCGGTTGATCCCGAGCACCGCGGCGAAGAGCAGCGTCGCCCAGAGGACCCCGGCGGCGAGGCTGCCGGAGAGGCTGGTGCGGTCGAGGCCGAAGCGGAAGATGACGAAGGTGGTGACGCTGAAGAGCGCCATCGCCGGCAGCGACTGCAGCGTGCGGAGCTCCGAGCGCAGATCCTTGGCGAGGATCGCGGCGAAGGCGGTCCGGGAGGGCGTCACGAGACCACCGCCGCCTCGCCGATTCCCAGGCGCAGCACCTGGTCTGCCTCCGGCAGGTGGCGCTCGGGGTCGTGGGTTACGACGACGCGGGTGCGGCCGCCGCCGGGGCCGATCAGCTCGCGCGCCAGCTCCCGCCCCTCGAGGTCGAGGTTGGAGTCGGGCTCGTCGAGCAGCAGCAGCTCCGGCCGGTGGAGGACGGAGCGGCAGATCGAGAGCCGCTGCCGCATCCCGGCCGAGAGCCCGGCCACCCGCTCGTCGGCGCGTCGCTCCATCCCGACCGCCAGCAGCAGCTCCTCGATCCGCGCCTCGGCGGCGATGCGATCGACCCCGTGCAACCGCGCATGGAAGCGGAGGTTCTCACGTCCCGTGAGGTCCCGGTAGAGCAGCGGCTCGTGGCCGAGGTAGCCGATCCGCCCCCGCAGCTTCCACGCCTCGTCCGGGAGGGCGCAGCCGAGGACGCGCACCTCGCCGCTGCTCGGCCGCAGCAGCGTCGCCAGCACCCGCAGCAGCGTCGTCTTCCCCGCCCCGTTGGGTCCGAGGACGATCAGCGACTCGCCGAAGGCCAGCTCGAGGCCGACGCCGTCGAGCGCCGGCCGGTCGCCGTAGTCGCGCCGCAGCCCCGCGACCGCAATCGCGGGTTCGGCCTTCTCCTGGGGGGACGGCATCTGCCCTGATTCTGAACCCTCTCCGCAGCCTACGGCGCCCGCCTCTCGAGCCAGAGAGACCTCGAACACGTGCTGGGGAACCAATTTCTGTCCTTGACAGAACTAGAAAAAGGTCAGTACGCTACCGAGACCTCTCGCAGCGGCATGGGGCCGCTTTTTAGGAAGGGCAGGGGGTCGCCAGGGGGCCTCGGGGTAAGGAGAGAGATGGGAAGGCGCGGGACTCATTGGCTGAGCGAGCGGTGCTTCCGGGGGCGTATGCCATCGCCGTGAGCTCCTCTTCGGCTGGGCGCCCGGAGCGCTGCGAGCTGCTCCACGCGTCCGACGGCGAGTACCGCCTGCTGGCGGCGATGCGCGAGGCCATCGCCGCGCATGGTTACGCGGGCGCCACGGTGGCGCGGGTGGTCGAGTATGCCGAGGTCTCTCGCGCCACCTTCTACCAGTACTTTTCTTCCCGGGAGGAGTGCTTCCTGGCTACTTACCGGGCGAGCGCGAAAGCGGCCCGGACCCTCCTCAGCTCCGCCGCCAGCAACACAGTACCCACGGCGCGCCCGGATGTGGTGCTCGAGACCCTCGTCCAGGACCTCGTCGCCGACGATGCCCTGGCCCGCCTCATGTTGGTCGAGGCCCTGGCCGCACCCGAAGCGATCCGGGCGGAGCACGAGGCGCTGATTGCGAGCGTCGACGAGTCCGTCGCCGGCTTTCTGGACGAGCAGCCTGCCGCGGCCTCGATCCAGATTCCCTCGACCGCGCTGATCGCGGGGGTGGCCGACGTTCTCACGCGACGGGTGCTGGCGGAGAGGCCGAAGGACCTCCCGAACCTGCAATCCGATCTCGGTCGCTGGGTCGACGCCTACCGCCTCCCCGACGGGGTCCTCCCCCTGGCCCAAGCCCGCTGGCACCAGCTCGGCCGCTTCGCGAAGTTCGTCCCCTCGCACGAAGTAGTGGAGCCCGCGCTTCTTCCCCGGGGGAGGAGTGCACTACCCCAGGCGGACGTGGCGAGCGCGCGGCGCCAGCGGATCGTCGATGCGACGGCGCGACTGTGCAGCGAGCGGGGCTTCTCGGAGCTGACGGTGGCTGCCATCGCCGAAGCGGCCCGCGTTCCCCGGGCAGCCTTCTACGCTCACTTCGACAGCAAGCAGGAGGCGCTGATGGCGGCGCAGACGCATGGGGTCCAGGGGGCGATGGCAGCAGCGGCAGCAGCGTATTCACCCACCGCGCCTTGGCCGACCCGAGTCTGGAAGGCGACCCGGGCCTTCCTCGCCTTCGTTGCCGAAAGCCCCCATTACGCGCGGCTCGACCTCGTCGAGTCCTACGCGGCGGGAGCGCAAGCGGTCCGCCACCGTCAGCAGAACCAAATGGTGTTCGCGCTGTTCCTGGAGGACGGCTATCGCCAGAATCCCGACGCGGCCCGACTTCCGCGCGCCTGTTCGGAAGCGATCGCCGGCGCGATCCTGGGCCTGCTGCGAAGGGTTGTCGTCGAAGGCAAGACCGAGAGGATGCTCTCGATCGCGCCTGCCGCCGCGTACACGATCTTGGCACCCTTCATCGGGGCGGAGGAGGCCCTTGCGCAGGTGCAAGCGTGGGCACAAGTGGATCGCTGAGGAGCTGGAAGAGTACGCAAAGGCGGTCCGCGGCATCGGTCGCAATTACGAACCGCTTCGGGGGCCGGCCGGAGGTGATGCCATCCCGCTTGGCGGGTTCCTCACGCACCAGTCCGAGCGCCCCGAGCACCTCGAGGTGTCGCCGCACGGTTGGGTCGCTGGTGTGACACAGCTGGCGCAACTCTGCGATTGTCGCTGCCTCCAGGCGACAAAGGCCGCGTAACAGCGAAAGGCGCGCCGGTTCGCTCAGGATGGCAACCCAGCTCGGATCAAGCTCGTCCACGATTTCGGCGCTCAATTTCGGGGTAGACGATAAGCGATCGTTGGACGCCGAGCTGAACACCGGTGTTCAGCTTGCGCATTTCCACTAGCCGCTGTGGCGAGCTGAAACCGCTTTAGCCTGCGCATTTCACACTGTCCGCGTTATTTGCGTCTCCCTGCAAAAGCGTTGTGCGTACTCGGACCGAATGCGAGGGTGGCCCTCCCGTATCAACGATTTAGGAGGAGAAATTGTTTAGCACTAAAAGAGCGAAGGTCATGCTCGTTGCAGCGGTTGCGGCGATGTCCCTGGCGGCTGTGACTGCCGGTACTGCTTCGGCTTCGACCCTCAGCGCGAGATTCAGCCCTGCGTCCGAATTTTACATCAAAGCTCCCACCGGAGTCACGATCAAGAAGAACGGCGGCTCGGCTCTGTCCTGCACGATGGCGACGGTCATCGCCGGCCCCTCGGGCACGGGATTCTTCGGATCGAACGAACCGAATCTGGGCCTCAAGTTCAACTGCGGTATCAGCGGGTCTCTCGTGATGCGATTCCAAGGCCATGAGTACTACGACACCGTCACCGGGCGGTACTGGCTGCAGGTGGAAGACTTCACCGTCAACACTCTGGGCAGTCCGTGGGGGAACTACTGGCAGGAATCAAGCGGTCTGGATCAGTGGACCTGGGTGAACGGCTCTGGTACCACTCCCTCGACTATCACCCTGAACGAAGTGCGCGTCGGGCACACCGTGGGTGGTGAAAACATCACCATCAGCGGCAGCTTGACCGCAACGACCACCTCCGGAGGCCTCATCACGCTCGTCCACTAGCGACATCTGTTGGACATCTGTTGAGGTATTGACGACCGGCCCGGCGCTTCTGCCGGGCCGGCCGTTCCTAACGGTGCTTCTTCATCGTCCGGCGCCCGACCTTCAGCAGCGGCACCGCGCCCTCGCGCAGCGCTTTGGCTCGCACCTCGCCCTTGCCGTAGAGGATGCGGGCAGAGGCACGGATGGCGTTGCCGAGGGTTTCGTCGTAGGGGTGCCACCACATGTCGCGGGTGAGGCCGGGCTCCCAGGCGTTGGTCTTGATGTTGACGCACTCGTAGAAGCCGAATTTCGAGTGTGAGCGGCCGAGGCCGGAGTCCTTGACGCCGCCCCAGGCGCACTGGCAGGCGCCGTGGCTGAAGGAGTGGTCGTTGACCCAGACCATTCCCGACTCGATCCGCCGGGCGATGCGGGCGCCACGCTGGCGGTCCTTCGTCCAGACCGAGGCGCCGAGCCCGAATTCGGAGTCATTGGCGAGGTCGATCGCCTCCTGCTCGGAGTCGACGACGACGATCGGCAGCACCGGCCCGAAGATCTCCTCGCGCATGATCCGCATCTCGTGGGTGACGCCGGTGAGGACGGTGGGGGCGATGTAGCGACCCGCCTCCAGGCCGGGCGGATCGACCGGGCCGCCGCAGCGCTTCGTCGCCCCCGATGCGACCGCGTCCTCGATCAGTTCGCAGACGATCCCGTACTGCTCCTCGGAGGTCATCGGACCGACTTCGGTGTTCCAGTCGATCGGGTCGCCGAGCCGCATCTTCTCGGCTTCGGCGACGACGCCCTCGACGAAGCGGTCGGCGACGTCGCGCATCACGTAGGCGCGCTCGATCCCCGAGCAGGTCTGGCCCGCGTTGGCAAAGCCGCCCCACACCGCGCCGGAGATCGCGTTGTCGAGATCGGCGTCGGAGCAGACGATCATCGGGTCCTTGCCGCCGAGCTCCAGCACCGAGCCCTTGAGCTCTCCCGCGCAGACCTCGCCGACCTTGCGTCCCACCTCGACCGAGCCGGTGAAGAAGACCTTGCCGACGCTGGAGCGGCAGAGCGCGTCGCCGATCCGGCCGCCGCCGTGGACGACCCGGACCAGGCCCTCCGGCAGGCCGCCCTTCTCGAAGACCCTGGCGATCCGCTCGCCCAGCAGCGGCGTCAGGCTCGCCGGCTTCAGCACCACGCCGTTGCCCGCCATCAGCGCGATCGCGACCTCGCCGAAGGGGATCGACCAGGGGTAGTTCCACGGTGCGATCACGCCGACGACGCCGATCGGCTCGTAGGTGAAGCGGCCTTTCTTGGAGAGCGTGAAGGCCTGCGTCATCGGGATCCTCTCGTCGGCGAGGACCTTCGGCCCCTGCTTCGCGCACCAGTGCAGCGCGTCGACAGTCGGCAGCAGCTCCATCGTGTAGCTCTCGTTGCGGGGCTTGCCCTGCTCTCGCGTCAGCAGCTCGGCGATCTCGTCGATGTCGTCGAGCAGCGCGTCGGCGGCGCGCCGCATGTAGCCGGCCCGCGTCTTCGCCGGCAGCTCCCCCCAGGCCGGCTGCACCCGCGCGACTTCGTCGACGATCCCCTGCACTTCCTCCGGCACGATCGTCGGCACCGACCCGACCAGCTCGCCGGTCGCCGGGTTGAACGACTCGAGGGTCGAGGTTGACGGGGCCGTCTGAGGTGCCGTTGCGCTCTCCATATTGGGCGATTGTACGGCTCTGCGGGGGGAGAGTTCGCGGCTCTCAGCCCTTGGGACGGAGTGGTTGCTACCCCGCGAGAGGTGCTGCAGAAGATCGAACCTGGTGTCCGCGTTCGCTACCGGCGCAGCGAGCCGCCGCCTCCGTATACCTATGCAGTCACTGTAGAGGCCGAAGAGAGTGGTCTCTGGCAAACGGTGCGGCTATGGGACAACGCCGATGAGGTGCATGAGCATCACGTGCATCAATACAGCCGGCGAGGGGGAAAGGAAGAACCGATGATCCTCAAGTTCAACTCGATCAACGAGGCAATGGCTGCCGCCAAAGAGGAAGCCCGGTTGAGGGCGGCTGAGATCGTGAGACAATGGCGGGAATCATGAGTGGCACATATGAAGGTGACGCAGCATCCCGCCGATTTGACGTCCTCTGGACCTCCCCTGAACTCGATACCTATCCGAGCCCCATGCATTTGGTTGCTGCCGAAAATCCTCGGCATGATGAGATGGCGACCAAGGCGCTTCTTGACGGAGAGTCTGTCCTGATCGTGTACCCCGACGGACACGAGCTGTTGATCATCCCCGAGCCGAGTGGGGGTGCCCGGCTTGAAACGCGGCGCCCGTCGGAGGAGCCGGTCGCGGCTTAGCCTTTACGGCCACGGTGGCCGATCAGCTTTTCAACACGGGCGACACTCCAGGCTCGGAGCCGAACCGAACGGCGGACATTCCCGCCGACGCGCCGCTGGCGGTTCGCATGCGCCCGCGGTCGCTGGACGAGATGATCGGGCAGGAGCACGTGCTCGGCGAGGGGTCGGCGTTGCGCAAGGCGATCGAGAGCGGGCGGCCGCACAGCGCGATCCTCTACGGGCCGCCGGGATCGGGGAAGACGACGCTGGCGCGGATCGCGGCGGCGGGCGCGAAGGGGGCGTTCGAGGAGGAGTCGGCGGTGAACGCCGGCAAAGCGGAGGTCCGCGGGGTGATCGAGCGGGCGCGGGAGCGGCGGCGGGCGAACGGGCGGCCGACGATCCTCTTCCTCGACGAGATCCACCGCTTCAACAAGGCCCAGCAGGACGCGCTGCTGCCGGCGGTCGAGGAGGGGCTGCTGACCCTGATCGGGGCGACCACGGAGAACCCCTACTTCGAGGTCAACTCGGCGCTGCTCTCGCGGGCCCAGGTCTACGAGCTGCAGCCGCTGGAGCCGGGGCAGGTGGAAGAGCTGCTGCGGCGGGCGCTGGATGACTCCGAGCGGGGGATCGCCGACCCGCCGCCGGTCGGGGACGAGGCGCTGGCGATGCTCGCGACCCGCAGCGGCGGCGACGCCCGGGTGGCGCTCTCCGGCCTCGAGCGGGCGGTCGAGCGGGCCGACGGCGAAGTCGACGTCGCCGCGGTCGAAGACGCCCTGCAGCGCAAGGCGATCGACTACGACCGGGCGGGCGACCGCCACTACGACTTCATCTCGGCCTGGATCAAGTCGACCCGGGGTTCCGACGTCGACGCCTCGCTCTATTACCTGGCGGTGATGCTGGAGGGGGGCGAGGACCCGCGGTTCATCGCCCGCCGGATGGTCATCCTCGCCTCCGAGGACGTCGGCAACGCCGACCCCCAGGCGCTGCTGATCGCCGACGCGGCGGCGCGGGCGGTCGACCGCGTCGGCCTGCCCGAGTGCGCGCTCAACCTCGCCCAGGCCGCCGTCTACCTGGCGCTGGCCCCGAAGTCCAACGCCTCTTACAAGGGCCTCTCCGCGGCCCGAGCCGAGGTGCGCGCCCACGGCGCCAAGACGCCGCCCGACTACCTCCGCGACGCCCATTACCCCGGCGCCGCCGACCTCGGCCGCGGTGACGGCTACCGCTATCCCCACGACGAGCCGGGTGGAGTCGGCGACCAGCCGCTGCTGCCCGACGAGTTACGCGACAGCCGCTTCTACGAGCCGACCGGGCGCGGCTTCGAGGCCGAGCTGGGGCGTCGCTTGTCAGAACTACGACAAAAGTTGGACACCCCGTAAAACGCGCCGCAACTTTCGGCGCCCTCGCGGTGTTGAAGAGGTGGCATCCCAAGCTAAGCCAGGGAGAGCCGACACCCCGGCACGGAGGCCAGGACTGGGGGCCTCCGGCCGGGCCTGTTGAACCAGGGGGAACGAGGGCGTCGAGTGGACTGGGCTCGACGCCCTCTCGTTTTGGGCACGGCCACGATCGCCTATCTTGGAGGCGTGCCCGATAGACAGCCTGAGACCCTCCGCCTCGGCGGCATGGCCCTTCGCAACGGCCTGCTGATCCACGGCCCGACCCACTGGGCGGCGGCGGTGCGCAGGCGCGACAGCGGCATCGAAGTCGCCTCCGAGCGCAAGCCGGAGCTGGCCCCCGCCTTGGTGGCGAGGGCGCCGGGCCTGCGCGGCCCGGTGAAACTGGCCGAGGCGATGCTGGTGCTGCCGCTGGCCCGGCGGCGCCTGCCCTCGGCGCGGATGCCGTTCGAGGACGGGCGGGTCCTGGCCGCGGCCGCGACGACCATCGTCGCCACCTCGCTGCTGCGCAAACGAGCGCCGGCGACGGCGCTCCGCGAGGGGATCGTGCAGGCGGTCGGTGCGGTGCCGGCGCTGGTGGCGCTGGCCGATCGCGACCTCGCCGCCTACCACGGCGCCGAGCACAAGACGATCGCCGCCTACGAGCAGGGGGTGGTGGAGGACGTCGCCTCCGTCCCCAAAGAGCACGATCGTTGCGGCTCCAACCTGATCGTGCCGATGATGCTGCTCTCGGCCGGCGGCACGGTCCTGCTGGAGCGGCTGGTCGAGAAACCGAGCTCCGCCGCCCGCGCCGGGGTCGCCCTCGGCGGCGCCTCGATCGCGGTCGAGATGTTCGCCTGGAGCGACCGCCACCACGGCGACCAGCTGGCCGAGGCCTTCCACGCTCCCGGCCGCGGAATCCAGCGCCACTGGGCGACGAAGGAGCCGACGCCCGACCAGCTCGAGGTCGCGGTCGCGGCGCTGCAGGAGATCCTCAGGGTCGAGGAGAGCGGCGAGGGGGCCGAGGACGGCGCAGCCGCTTCTCCGCCCCCGGCTGCATAGACTCCGCGTCGTGTTCGGCCGCATCGACCACATCGGAGTCGCCGTCGAGGACGTCGACGCCGCGATCGCGCTCTACGGGAAAAGCTTCGCGATGGAGCTCGCCCACCGCGAGACGGTGGAGTCCCAAGGCGTCGAGGCGGTCCTGCTCGATGTCGGCGACGGCCACGTCGAGCTGCTGGCGCCGCTCGGTCCCGACACGCCCGTCGGCAAGTACATGGCCAGGAACGGCGCCGGCCTGCACCACGTCGCCTACGCGGTCGACGACATCGACGCGACGCTCGAGAAGCTCGCCGCCGCCGGGCTGCAGCTGATCGACTCCGAGCCGCGGGTCGGCATCCGCGAAAGCCGCGTCGCCTTCCTCCACCCCCGTTCGACCGGCGGCGTGCTGACCGAGATCGTCGAACCCGCGGGAGGCCACTGATGGCAGACGCGCAGCGAGTCGAGATCGGCTTCGAGGGAGGGCAGGTGATCTCCACCCGCCTCTCCGACCAGGACCTGAAGGACCTGCGGGCGCAGCTGGAGCAGGGCGGCTGGTACGACCTGCCGACCGAGGACGGGACGATCGCCCTCTATCTCGGCAAGGTCCAGTTCCTCCGGGTCGAGTCGGGCGAGCACCGGGTCGGCTTCGGGCTCGGCGCCTAGGGCGCAACGATGCGCGCGCGGCACCTGCTCGCCGGCGCCGCCGCCGCGACGCTGGCCGCTGCCATCTGGTGG
>DASTAR010000163.1:0-11281 GCA_035712505.1 Solirubrobacterales bacterium | reverse complement strand
GGGGTTGAGTGTCTGGGGAGGGGCACACGACCCTCCACCGACAGTCAGTTGAAGGTCCACAACTTGTTTCCGAGGAAGTTGAACGGCATGGCCACTGCGACTGCGATGGCCTGGGAAGTCAGTTCCCCGGTGAGGTGGTTGGAGATGAGGAGCTCCAGGACGGCGATGTTGAGGCCGAGAGAGGCGAGGCTTACGGTGAAGAAGCGGGCTGCCTGGAAATGGGCCGGGCCCTCGCCGGGCTCGAAGGTCCAGTGGCGGTTGAGGAGGAAGTTGTTGGTCACGGCGACGCAGAAGGCTCCGATCGCGGCGATCACGTGGTGGACGCCGAGGCCGGTCAGGACGGCGAAGACCGCGAGGTTGATCAGGTAGCCGACCCCGCCGACGAGGCCGAATTTGAGCAGCTGCCACCAGCTCGCCGGACGTCTGGCAGCGGCGCCGATGCGGTAGGCGAGCTGCGTGGCCGGGCTCATCGCGGGGCCCCTTCGCCGGAGCGCAGCCGCACCTGGGGGCCGACCCGCCAGCCGGCGGGGCCGTTGAGGACGACCGCGTTCTCCCCGAAGCCGGTGTGGAGCGCTGCCAGTTGCGGGAAGCCGAGGTCCATGGGTCTCTTCGCTACGTAGCGGGTGAGCGTCAGGCGGTCCAGCCTGAACCGCTGCACCTCGCGAAAGGAGCGGCCAAGGTTAGCGGGGCGACGGACGGCCGAGGGCTTGCTGACGACGTCGACTTCCCGCACCCGTTCGCGGCCCCCGTACATCCTCGGCACCTTCCCAGGCAGGTACCAGCGGATCGGGTCGGCGGCCAGTTTCCAGCTGACGACCGCCCTGGGCACGGCCGCCGGCCCGATCTCCCGACTGAGCGTGCGCAGGTCCGGGCGCTGCAGGTTCGGTTTCTGCGTGACGTAGGCGTCGAAGGCGAGCCAGTAGAGGCAGAGGCCTATCGCCAGCGCCGCGCCGAGGCGCCGGGCAGATCCCACCGCGAAGCCGACGGCGACCGCCGCGGCCAAAGGCGGCAGCGCCGGCAGGAGGTTGCGCTCGACGACGTAGTCGTGGCCGGCCAGCGCCGCCGCGGCTGCCAGCGCCGGTACGCCAAGCCCCAGGACCAGCGCGACGCCGGCGCTGCGGCGCTCCTGCGGGCGTCCCCGCAGCGCCAGCAGCCCGAGCGCCGCGACTACGGCGACGAGGGGGACGATCGCGTAGCCGTAGCGGACCGGCTCGGCGATCACATGCCCCGTTTCGCCGATCAGGAAGCTGGTGCCGGCTTCGAGGAAGCGGGTCGGCAGGGGGCTCTTTTCGATCCAGCCGATGTGGGTGCCGTTGACCTGGGCGCTCAGCAACGGCAGCAGGGCCGCGCCGGTCGCAGCGGGCAGGGCGACGGCCGGCAGGACCGCTCGCCAGCGGGAGCGCAGCGCGATCAGGAGCCAGGCCGCCTCGATCGAGACCGGGAACACAGCGAAGTAGTGGCTGCAGAGGGCCAGTGCAGCGCTCGACGCCCAGAGCGCCAGGTCTCGTCCCTCGCCGTGTTCGAGCGCCCGCAGGAAGAAGTAGGAGGCGAGCGCCGTGAAGAAGATCAGCGGCGCGTAGCTGCGGGCCTCCTGCGAGTACCAGATCAACATCGGGTTGACAGCGACGATCACAGCGAGGACGAGGCCGGCTCGGCGGCTCGCCAGCTGGCGCCCGATCAGGTAGGCGACGGGGACGACCGCCGTCCCGAACAGGGCCGAGAGCGATCGCAGCTCGAATTCGCCGCGGCCGAAGAGCTTCGCCCAGGCCCAGGCGAGCACGTAGTAGAGGGGCGGGTTCGACTCGCTGACCCTGACCTCGTGGAGGACCCGGCCGAGGCTGCCGGGGATCACCCGCATCGCCGTGATCACCTCGTCGTGGTGGTAGCTCTGGACGCCCAGGCTGGCGAAGCGCAGCGCGGCGGCGCCGGCGATCACTCCCGCCAGCGCCAGGGGCAGGGCGAAGCTGCGGGGCCGGGCCTCGCTCGCGGGAGGCGGCGGGAGCGGCGCCGCGATCGGTGGCGCAAGGGTTTCCATGCAATCTGGGGAGCTTCGGTTCAGCCGCTGAGACTTCCCTGAACGGCGGCTAAGCGATTCCTAAAAACCGCTGCTACCAGCTACCCGACCGGGCCGAAGGCCAAAGATGGGGGGATCGGCCTCCTGCTTCCGCGTAATGTTCCCGCCTCGATGCGGGCGAGGACTGCAACCGTGGCCGCCGTGGCGCTCGCCGCCGTCGCCGTGGCGCTGGCGATCGCCTTCGGGGGAAGGGCGAGCTCGGAACCCGCCCAGGCCCAGGCGCGGGTGCCGGGCGAACCGAGCGTGGAAATCATCTCACCCCGCAACGGCGCCCGTCAGACGGCCCGTGCCGCCGTGGTCAAGGTCGACGTCGAGGACTTCCAGCTCGCCCCGCATCAGTTCGGCGGCGAACCGCAGCTCGACGAGGGCCACCTGCGCTTCAGTCTCAAGCGCGTCCCCGATTGCGTCGACCCGGTGAAGCTCCTGCACGCCGTCAACAGCCCCCTCGGCAAAGGTCGCCTGGTCGGCAAATCGTTCGACTACGCCAGGTACGCCGGCCCCAACGGCGTCCTCGCCGAGCAGATCGGCACCGCGGGCAGCTACTCGCCGGCGACCCGGCCGGAGATCTACTACCACGGCCTCCCCCCGGGCTTCTACCGGCTGATCGTCAACCTCGCCCAGAACAACGGCGCCACCACGCCGGTTCACGCCGTCACCAACTTCCAGATCCTGCAGCCGCCCGGCCACCATGCGAAAAAGTGCGAAGACGGGAAGGTGCCGAGCGCGAAGGCCGCGGCGCGCCTCGAATGACGCGAGTCCGCCAAATTCCTTGCTCTACAAGGTTTTTCGCGGACTCGGTTCCAATACTTCACTTTGTATAGTAGGTAGGTGCGCACTTATCGGCGTTTGATGGGGTACCTGCGGCCCTACCGGCTGCAGCTGTGGGGGTCGCTCGTCTTCGCCTGGGCGGCGATGGGGATGACCGTCCTGATCCCGTGGCTGATCGGCGAAGCCGTGAACGCGATCAAGGACGGGAACGAACCGGACCTGCTGCCGCTGGCGCTGGCGATCGTCGGCGCCGGGACCCTGCGGCTGGGGCTGACGGTGGTGCGGCGGCTGGTCGCCGGAAGGGTCTCGCTGGCGGTCGAATTCGACCTGCGCCAGCAGTTCTACGCCCACCTGCAGCGGCTCGACCTCGGCTTCTTCGACGGGCAGCAGACGGGTCAGCTGATGTCCCGGGCGACGGTCGACCTGCAGGCGATCCGCTTCTTCCTCGGCTACGGGCTGATCTTCATCACCCAGAACCTGCTGACGATCACCCTGGCGGCGGTGGTGATGATCGCGATCAACCCGCTTCTGGCCCTCGTGGCGCTGGTCCCGGCGCCGTTCGTGATCCTCACCGCGACGAAATACAGCCAGATCTCGCGGCCCGCCCAGCAGGAGGTGCAGCAGCGGATCGCCGAGCTGACCGCGGAGGCGGAGGAGAACGTCTCCGGGATCCGCATCGTCAAGGCCTTCGCCCGCGAGGAGCACCAGCTCCACCGCTTCCAGCGCGTCGTCGCCCGCGTCTTCGACCAGAGCATCTACACGACCCGCGTGCAGGCCACCTTCTCGCCCCTGATCGGGCTGCTGCCTCAGATCGGGATCGCCCTGGTCCTGCTGGTCGGCGGCCGCGAGGTAATCGACGGCGGGCTCAGCCTCGGCGCCTTCGTCGCCTTCTACACCTACGTCGGCATGCTCGCCGGCCCGATGCGCTCGCTCGGCATGGCGCTGGGGATGACCCAGCGCGCCGTCGCCAGCGGCAACCGCATGTTCGAGATCCTCGATCGCGAACCGGCCATCCAGAGCCCCCCGGGCGCGCCGGCGCTGCCCGAGGGCGGCGGCGCCGTGGAGCTGCGCGGGGTGACCTTGCGCTACGGCGCACCCGAACTGCATCGAATTTTCTCTCCAGTAGAGGGAAAATTCGATGCAGTTCCGGATGGGAGGGCGCGCGAGGTATCACCGGCGCTACGCGAGGTAAACCTCGAGGTCGAGGCCGGGAGGACGGTGGCGCTGGTGGGACCGTCGGGCTCCGGGAAGACGAGTTTGGTCGGGCTGATTGCGCGGCTGTACGACCCGAGCGAGGGGTCGGTGCTGGTCGACGGCGCCGACGTTCGCGGTATCGACGTCGACTCGCTGCGCTCGCAGATCGCCTTCGTCGCCGACGACAGCTTCCTCTTCACCGCCTCGGTCGCCGAGAACATCGCCTACGCGCGCCAGGAGGCGACGATGGAGGAGATCGAAGCAGCCGCGCGGCGCGCCCAGGCCGACGGCTTCATCCGCGAGCTGCCCGACGGCTACGAGACCCGGGTCGGCGAGCGCGGCCTCACCCTCTCCGGCGGTCAGCGCCAGCGCGTCGCGATCGCACGCGCACTGCTCGCCGACCCGCGCATCCTCATCCTCGACGACGCCACCTCCTCGGTCGACGCGACCACCGAGACGGCGATCAAAGCCGGCCTGCGCGAGGCGATGGCCGGGCGGACGACCTTCATCATCGCCCACCGCCTCTCCACCGTCTCCCTCGCCGACGAGATCGTGGTGATGGACGGCGGCCGAATCGTCGATCGCGGTACCCACGAGGAGCTGTTGGCCGGATGCGGCTTCTACCGCGAGATAGCCGAGCACGGCCTCGCCGACTCGGTCTTCCTCCAGCGCGACCTCGAAGAGCGCGAGGAGGTGGCGCGGCTGTGAGCCCCAACGATCGTTCTTCTGTGCCTTCTGGCGATATAGCGCCCATGAGGAACAGCGCCAAGCTCTTCGCCGACCTCTGGCGCCTCCTTCGCGGCCAGGATCAGCGCGGGCGCAAGGTGCGGTGGATGATCCGCCTGCTGCAGCCCTACCGAGGGCGCCTGATCCTCATGTTCACCGCGCTGCTGCTCGAGACCGGTGCCGCCCTCGCACCCCCCTACCTGCTCGGCAAGGCGATCGACAGCGGCATCCGCGCCGGCGACGTCGGCGCACTCGACTGGATCGTCGGTGCATTCCTCCTCGCCACCGTCCTCTACGCGGTCGCCACCTACTGGGAGACCTACCTCGTCGGCTGGGTCGGCACGCGGGCGCTGCAGGACCTGCGCGAGCGCATCTTCTCCCACCTGCAGGCGATGTCGATCGGCTTCTTCACCCGCCGCAGCCCGGGCGTGCTGATCTCGCGGATGACCAACGACGTCGAAGCGATGAACCAGCTGGTGACCAACGGCCTGGTGACGATCTTCAACAGCACCCTGACCCTGGTCGGCGTGGTGGTGATCCTGCTCGTCCTGGACGTCAAGCTGGCGCTGATCACCTTCGTCACCTTCCCGCTGCTGGCGGTGGCGAGCGTGATCTTCCGGATCGTCTCGGCCGGCGCCTACCGCGCCACCCGCGAGCGGATCGCCGCGGTCACCGCCTACCTGCAGGAAACCCTCACCGGCGTGCGGATCGTCCGCAGCTTCGGCCAGGAGCCGCGGCACGTCGCGCAGATGACCGCGCTGAACGAACAGAACCGCGACGTGAACATGAAGACCGTCTACCTCAACGCCTCCTACTTCCCCGCGGTCGAACTGCTGGCGGCGGTGGGGACCGCGGTGATCCTGCTCTACGGCGGCAGCCAGGCGATCAGCGGGGCGATCGAAGTCGGCGTCGTCGTCGCCTTCGTCGGCTACCTGGCCCGCTTCTTCGAACCGATCCAGGAACTCTCCCAGCTCTACACGACCTACCAGCAGGGGATGGCGGCACTCGACAAGATCTTCGACCTGCTCGATACCGCCCCCGACATGGTCGACGCGCCGGACGCGATCGACCCCGGGACGCTGCGCGGCGAGATCGAGCTCGAAGGCGTCTGGTTCTCCTACGCCGAGCAGAGAGGCGCCGAGGACGGCGCCGGCCCGGACGACGAGCTCTGGGCCCTGCGCGGCGTCGACCTCCACGTGCCGCCGGGACAGACGCTCGCCCTCGTCGGCGCCACCGGCGCCGGCAAGTCGACCTTTGCGAAGCTCGTCGCCCGCTTCTACGACCCGCAGAAAGGGACGGTGCGCGTCGACGGCCAAGACCTGCGCGGGGTCCGGCAGCGGGCGCTGCGGCGGCAGCTCGGAATCGTGCCCCAGGAGGGTTTCCTCTTCAGCGGCAGCGTCCGCGAAAACGTCGCCTTCGGCCGGCCCGAGGCATCCGAGCAGGAGATCGAGGCGGCGATCGCCGCCGTCGGCGCCGCCGAGTTCGTCGCCAAGCTCCCCGAAGGCCTCGATACCGAAGTCGGCGAGCGCGGCATCCAGCTCTCGGCGGGCCAGCGCCAGCTCGTCGCCTTCGCCCGGGCCCTTCTCGCCGAGCCCCGCATCCTCATCCTCGACGAGGCGACCTCGAACGTAGACGTCCGCACCGAGCAAACCATCGAGCGCGGCCTCGAGCGCCTCCTCCACGGCCGCACCGCCATAGTCATCGCCCACCGCCTCTCCACGATCCGCCGAGCCGCCAAGATCGTCGTCCTCGAACACGGCCGGATAGCCGAGCAGGGCACGCACGACGACTTGATAAACGCCAACGGCCCGTACTCAAAGCTCTACGGAGCCTGGTCCGAGAACTCAGCAGCTTAGTCCTCAGGACCAAGCTGCCCTGTAGAGGGGTCCGGTCGTCCTCCGCTCGAATTTGTCGCGCCCCTATCGGGGCCGGCTCCCGAACATGCTGCCCGCCTATGGCGAGCAGGAACCAGATTGCATATCGCCCGAACATTCGAGCGGAGGACGACCGAACCCCTCACCAACACGTCCTGGCAGACGAGCTGCTCGCGAGACCGCGAAGAACCGGAATAGTTGCGGTTTCTCGCGGTCTCGTGGAAGAGCGGGGGTCTCGATCACTGTCGCTCGGAGGGATGGGTGTCCCTCTCGACCTGATCAGCCGGGTCCTACGCCCCCGGATTCGGAGCCGCCACCGGTTTCGCCGCCCCCTTCAGGCGCCACTTCGGCACCGCCGCCGGCTCCGCCGGTTTCGGGAGCGACTTCTTCGGGGACGATTTCTTCTTCGGGCGCGGGTTCTTCGATTTCGGCTTCCGGTTCTACCCCGCCTTCTTCTTCGAGCCCTTCGGCTTCTTCGCCGCCGGCTTCAGGCGCCGTTGAGCCCGACCCGGGGCCGCCCAGGGTCGCGTGCGGCCCTTCGCCGCATTTTTCGAAGCCGTAGGCTTCGGCTCGGGTCTCGAATTCTTCGAGCGCCGGCCCCGCTTCGGTCGACGCTTCGCCGAGCGCTTCGCTGTCTTCGCGTTCGGCCGCCAGCTTGACTTCGCCCTCGACCTTGGCCAGCTCTTCCCCGGCTTCCATGAATTCGGAGTAGTTGCCTTCGGCCGCTTCCGGTGCCCCCAGTTCCTGCAGCCGTTCGACCATCCCGATGTAGAGGTTCGAGGTCTTCTCGGTGGTTTCCGGAAGCGAGCTCGCTTCGATTTCCGAGCTGAGCGCCCCCACGGCGGCATTGGTCTCGGCGCAGATGTCGTCGCCCTGTTCGATCAGTTCCGCCTTCGTCAGCTTCTGCGGTTCTTCGACGGTCGCGGTCGTTTCGGTCGTTTCTTCGCCGCCGCCCCCACCGCAGCCGGCGACGAGCAACGCCGCCATCAGGGCCAGCAGGATCAGGACCGTCTTCTTGCCGGGTCTCTTCACGGGTCGCGAAGCTAGCAGGGCGACTGGACGACTCGATTGCCCGTTTGCAGGGGGTTCAACAAGACTGCGGCCCAGGGACTCGAACCCCGACTACCTCGTCCAGAGCGAGGCGTGCTGCCATTACACCAGGCCGCAACGGCCCTTCTCAGGATATCGACGCGAGATCGGAAGAGGTGTCTTCGACCTTCGGCACCGCCCCGGAGACGTCGACCCCCTCGGCCAGCATCCGCCGCGCCTCGGCCAGGTCCTCGGAGCGATCGACGCTGAGGCAGCCGGCGACACGGCCGCCCTGCAGGTACCAGACCGAGAACTCGCGGTCCTCGGGGCTGCCGCGCCAGACCTCCTGGTCCCACTCGTACGCCGGCCCCACGTACTCGAGGCTCGCCCAGTCGGCGAGGTCGCTGAAGAAGTAGGGGACGACCTCGTAGTCGGCGTCGGCCCCGAGCATGTTCCCCGCGGCGTGCTGGCCCTGCTGCATCGCCACGTCCCAGTGCTCGACGTGGATGCGCCGCCCGTGGACGACGCTCTCGTACGAGCAGCAGTCGCCGGCCGCGTAGATGCCCTCGGCCGAGGTCCGCAGCTTCGAGTCGCAGGCGATGCCGCCGTCGCCGACCTCGATCCCGGCCCGCTGCGCCAGCATCGCGTCGGGTCGCACCCCGGCGCCGACGACGACCGTGTCGCACTCGAGCGTCAGGCCGCTCTCGGTCACCACCGCCCGCACCCTCCCGTCGCCCTCGAAGGCGCTCAGGGCCTCGCCTCCGTGGAACTCGACGCCGTGCTCTTCCAGCCGCTCCTGGAAGAAGCGTCCCGCCCGCTCGCCGAAGGTCCGCGAGAGCGCCACGTCCTCCATCGCGACGATCGTGCACTTCCTTCCCTGCGCCGCCAGGGAGGCGGCGACCTCGCAGCCGATGTAGCTGCCGCCGATCAACACCACCCGCTCGGCCCCCTCGGTGTCCGCGCGGATGGCGTCGGCGTTGCCGAAGGCCCGCACGTAGTGGATGCCCTCGTTCTCGGCCCCCTCGATCCGCAGGATGTTGACCATCGCCCCGGTCCCGAGAAGCGCCCGGCCGAAGGCCACCTCTTCCCCGCCCTGGACCTTCACCGTCCGCGCCCCGGCGTCGAGCGCCAGCACGTTGCGCCCGGTCAGCAGCTCGACCCCGTTCTCCTCGTACCAGGAGGGCTCGTGGACGTACGCGTCCTCCCGCCCGGACTCGGCGCGCAGGTAGTCCTTGGTCACCGGCGGTCGTTCGTAGGGCGGCTCCGGCTCGCGCCCGACCAGGAGGATCGAGCCATCGGCGCCGCGCCGGCGCAGCTCGGCGGCGCAGTGGGCGGAGGCCATGCCCCCGCCGATCAGGAGGAAATCGACTTCACGATCGGCCATCGCAGAAAGCTCCTATCCGGTTGGTGTTCGAACCCCTACCCGGTTAGCGTCCGACTTCGCAGCGGTCTTACCCGCGGGCCGCGCCGTTGCCCTCGGGCCCGAAGAGCGCTTTCAGGTCGTCCTCCTTGCCCGGGTCGAGCACGGCGAGGATCTCGTCGCCTTCCTGCAGCACAGTTTCGGCGCTGGGGACGAACCCCTTGCCTTCGCGCAGGACCGAGATCAGCAGGCTGCCTTCGGGCATCTGCAGGTCGCCGACCCGCCGTCCGGTCACACCCGAATCCTTGCCGAGCAGCATCTCGATGATCTCCAGCTGCTCCTCCTGCAGGTCGAGCAGGTGGACGAGCCCGTACTCGGGCACCTCGTGCTCGAGCAGGCGCAGGATCAGGTCGGTCGCCGAGACCGACGGCCGTATCCCCAGCAGGTCGAAGTGGCGGCGGTTGCGCGGGTTGTTGACCCGGGCGATGATCTGGTCGACCAGGTACTTCTCTTTCGCCACCTGGCAGATCAGCATGTTGTCCTCGTCGTCGCCGGTGACCGCGATCACCATGTCGGCCCGCTGGATCCCCCCCCGCTCGAGGACCCAGAGCTCGGAGGCGTCGCCGTAGGTGACGTTGTGCTCGAGCTCCTGCTCGACGGTCAGGTAGCGACGCCGGTCGCTCTCGATCAGCGTCACCTCGTGCTCCTTGTCGAGCAGCTCCCGCGCCAGGTTCCACCCGACCTTGCCCGCGCCGACGATGATGATGTACATGGCTCGCCTGGCCTCCTAGACCGTCGCGGTGGCGTCGTCGGAAGCTTCACCCTGGGCGGCGGCGTCGCGTACCGCGCTCTCCAGCATGTCGATCGCGACCCGGGTCGGACAGACCGTGTGCAGGCCCTGCCGCTGGTACCACTCGGCCCGAAGCGGGTCCAGCACCCGGGCGATCACCGTCGGCACCTCGTAGCGGCGCTGGGCGATCTGGGCAATGACGATATTGGTGTTGTCGCCGTCGGTGGAGGCGATGAAGACGTCGGCGTCGGCGATCCCGGCCGCCTCCAGCGCCTCGGTCTCGAGGCCGGCCCCGACCGTGAACTGGCCGCCGAGGTCCTCCCAGCTCTTCTCCAGCCCGACCTCGAGCCGGGTGTGCGACTCCGGGTCCTCGTCGAGGCAGGAGACGGTGTGACCCTCGCGGAGCATCGCCCGCGCCACCGAGGAGCCGACGCGACCGCAGCCGACGATCAGAACGAACATGGGGGCGGATACTAGGGATTAACGAGGTTCGGGCGGGGCGGTGAGGAGGACCCGGCACGGCGCCTTCTTCAGCACGTACTCGGTAGCCGCTCCGATCTCGGCCGGCCGCGCCGCGCCGATCCCGCCGAGCAGGCCGCCGCCGCGGATCTTGGTCGGCGCCTCTCCCCCGATCACGATCGCCTCCGCGTTGCCGCGGCGGGCCGCCTCGAGGATCCCGGCGCCGACCTTGCGGGCGCGGATCACGTCAGTGCGCACCTCGACGTCCTCGTACTCCTCCCCCACCTCGCGCGCCCGCTCCAGCGCCCGTCGCGCCTTCTCCTCGCGCTCCTTCGGCAGCTTCGCGTCGAGCGGCAGGGTCAGCGGCACCTCGATCACGTAGACGACGTCGAGCCGCGAGGCCCCGTCCTCGCGGTCGCCGTCGGCGTCGGCCGCCGCCAGCCGCCCCGCGGTGGCGACGATGTCGTCGTCGAACTTGGTCCCGAAGACGGGGACGAGGATGTTGCTGAATTCGATCTCCGGCACCTGCTTGGTCAGCGCCCGCTCGGTGACCGAGACCCGCTTGGTCAGGGTCGTGCCCTCGAAGACCTTGCGGTAGACGACGTAGAAGGTCAGCCCGAAGGCCATCCAGCCGATCCCCACCCAGCGCGCGGTCGAGTGGAAGGCGAGCACGCTGAGGAAGGCGGCGCCGCTGGCGAGCGCCGCGATCATCGCCGGGATCGGCAGCTCCGCCGTCCCCCACGCCATACCCCAGGGGATGCGGAAGGGGCGGCGGGCGTCGGGCATCTTCACGCGCAGGCGGATGATCGAGAGGTGGGCGATCGTGATCGCCAGGGTCGCCCCGAAGGCGTAGATGCTGGCCAGCAGCTTGACGTCTGTCGGGACCACGAGCCCGATCGCGATCGCGCCGGAGATCGCGATCGCGATGTAGGGCGTCGCATGGCGCCTCTCGAGCTTGCCGAGCCAGCTCGGAATCTGACGGTTGATCGCCAGCGTGTAGATGTGGC